>JAJYUU010000034.1 GCA_021792405.1 Actinomycetes bacterium | reverse complement strand
CCGTTTCCGACGGCGGCTGACTGCGCTCGGCAGGCAAACCGGCCAGGAGATTACCCTCGTAGCGGGCCGGTCGGAGGATCAGGACGAAAGAGCGCCCCGGAGGCAGCAGCTATGGCAGCGCAGGCAGGCACTAAGCCGGGCCCGGAGCAGGTCAGCGACGGCACTGGGCCGGAGACCGTAATATCGGTCTCCGGCCTGGTCAAGCGGTACGGTGCCGTGGAAGCGGTGCGAGGCATCGACTTCACCGTCAACCGCGGTGAGACGTTCGGCTTCCTCGGCCCGAATGGGGCCGGTAAGTCGACCACGATAAAGATCTTGTGCACGCTCGCGGATGCGACTGCGGGTACCGCGCGAGTAGCCGGCCATGACTCGGCCACTGAGCGCGATGCGGTACGCCGCAACATCGGCCTGGTGTTCCAGGACACCACGCTGGATAGTTACCTGACCGCCGAGCAGAACCTGCGGTTCCATGCCGAGCTTTACGGGGTGCCGAAGGGCGTTGTGCTGCCCAGGATGCGCCAGGTCATGGACATGGTCGGGCTCTGGGACCGCAAGGACAGCCTGGTCAGCACCTACTCGGGTGGCATGCAGCGAAGGCTTGAGATAGCCAGGGGGCTGCTGCACGCGCCGCACGTGCTGTTCCTGGACGAGCCGACGGTCGGGCTCGACCCGCAGACCAGGTCGTCGATCTGGACGTACATCAACGACCTGAAGACACGCGAGGACATCACCATCTTCCTCACCACTCACTACATGGACGAGGCGGAGCATTGCGACCGGATCGCGATCATTGACCACGGCAAGATTGTGGCGATCGATACGCCCGAGGCGCTCAAGGCCAGCATCGGCAAGGACCGAGTGCAGATCCAGACGGCCGACGACCAGGCCGCCATCAGTGAACTCGCGGCGAAATTCGGACTCGAGGCGGCCATGCACGAGGGCGCCGTGACCTTCTCGGTCGCCTCAGGTGAGCAGTTCGTACCGCGGCTGTTCAGCGAGTTCGCCGTTCCGATCAGGTCTGTCAGCGTGTCCAGGCCGTCGCTGGACGACGTCTTCATGTCCTATACCGGGACGACGATCCGCGACGCCGAGGGCGGCGCGGGCAACGAGTTCATGCGCAATATGCACAGGATGCGGTCGGGAGGCAGGCGGTAACGATGGCTATGAAGACCACTGACCCGGTTGAGGTCAGCAGCGCCGGCGCCGTCATCGACCGGATCAGGGTCACGACGCCCGACCGGGGACTGCGGCACGACCTGCGGGCGGTCAGCATCGTGTGGCGGCGCGAACTCATCAGGTTCCGCACCGACCGCCTGCGGGCTATTACCTCGCTGGTGCAGCCGTTCCTGTTCTTGTTCATTCTCGGCACCGGACTGTCCACGCTGGCCGGCGGCAACCTGCCGCAATCCAGCACTTTCGACTTCAAGACGTTCATCTATCCCGGCGTGCTGGCGATGTCTGTGCTGTTCACGGCCATCTTCTCGGCTGGGTCGATTGTCTGGGACCGGGAGTTCGGCTTCCTGCGGGAGATCCTGGTGGCTCCAGTCAGCCGCGGTGCGATAGTCGTCGGCAAGTGCCTTGGCGGCGCGACCATCGCCACCTTCCAGGGCGTGATCTTCCTGTGCCTGGCCTGGTTCGCGCACGTGCCGTACAACCCGGTGCTGATCATGAGCCTGATCGGCATGATGCTATTGCTGTCGTTCACGCTGACCGCGTTCGGCGTGATGATGGCCGCCAGGATCAGGCAGTTCCAGGCATTCATGGCGCTGACCCAGATGCTGGTCATGCCGCTGTTCTTCCTGTCCGGCGCGCTGTACCCGCTTACTGGCCTGCCTGCCTGGCTGACAGTGCTGACCAGGCTCGACCCGCTGACCTATGTGGTCGGCCCGATGCGGCACCTGGTTTTCAGCCATCTGAACGTCTCGGCGCAGATCTCGGCGATCCTGAACACTCACCTGGCGCCGGGCATCACCTGGGACGGCTGGGCAGTACCGCTGTGGCTGTCACTCGGCATCGTGGCGGTCATGGGACTGGGCATGATGTCCGTGGCCATCGCCGAGTTCAGCAAGACCGAGTAACTTCGGCCACCGACCGCGGGTGCGCCTTCCGGATTCCATCTGAGGAAGGTCGGCGGCCTGCCAGCATAGAGCGACGCCGGGTGGCTACGGGGGCAAACCACCCGGCGTCGCATTCATCGGCGCTCCGACGGGGGCCCGGAACGCCGGCAGTTGGTGCCCCAGCGGGGGACCAGAGCACCGCTACGAATGTTACACCGAAGATGCCCCTAGTGCGTCAAGACCGGATTAGAGGTAATCTCGCCATCCTGGCCGACTCGTACTACGGTCCTACTTTGGCACCATCTTCACGACCTGATCAGACGAAATGCCGGGACGCTCCCGAATGCATCACGTTCTGCCCGGTTCGCGGTCAGTTGCTAGGCGGCACCTGCTGGTTGTCCGGCCGGGTCGGCGGCCGGTAGGTCGCGGGGCTGTTCGGCTCGTACTGCCGGAAGGTCCTGTTTGCCGTCGGCTCCCGGCCGCCGTTGGCGAGCACCACGGCGAAATAAGGGATGACCAGCGCGCCGACGGCGGGAATGGCGGTCAGCCAGCCTAGGTGATTGACGTACATCAGGATGGCGGCGATGAAGCACACCGTACGGATGCCCATCATGATCAGGTAGCGGCGCTCGCGGTGGGCGATGTCCGCTGACAGCCCGGGACGAGCCTGGGTGACCAGGTGCGCCTCGTCGCGACGGGGTCCTAGGGTTGACTTCACACCTCCACGTTATTCCGGAGCCGGGTACTCCGCCAGGCAGGGTGCTTCAGGGCGGGCGCGTTACCGTGGAAGTCCACCGGGGCACGGGCTGCCGGCGGCTCATCGCGGCCGGATTCCGCTGAGTTTCGCGGCGTGGGGTGCCTGCTGACCGACGCGGCCGGGAATCCTGCACCACTGGTGGCGATCTGGGTAGTACTACTGGCTGTCTAAGGGCTGGCCGCCCTCCGGCTGCGGCGGCGCTAGCCCAGCGTGCGGAAGTCCGGCCGCAGCCGAGCACCTGGAGGACAGCAGCATGACCGAGCGCACCTACCGTGTCACCGAAATCGTCGGAACCTCGCCGGACGGCATCGAGCCGGCGATCAAAGGGGCGCTCCACCGGGCTGCCCAGACGCTACGCCACCTCGACTGGTTCGAGGTAACGCAAGTCCGCGGGCAGATCGTGGACGGCGAGGTCGCGCACTATCAGGTCGGCCTCAAGGTCGGCTTCCGCCTCGAAGACGCCTGACCAGCGCGGTCAATTGCCGGTGATCTTGAATGGATGTTGGTTTTCTGTTGCCAGGGCAACAGAAAACCAACATCCACGTCGGGCTGACTGCTCGCTAGCTGGCCTGGCTCACCGACGACATGTTGAAGCCCTCCACCCGGACCGGCGGCATGGCCGCTCGGGTGAAGTAATCACTCCACTCGCGGGGCAGAGTCGGCACGGTGGCGCCGGCCTCGGTGATCCGGCTGAGCATGCCGACCGGGCTCTCGTTGAACCGGAAGTTGTTCACCGCTCCGGTCACCTCGCCGTTCTCGACCAGGTAAACACCGTCCCTGGTCAGTCCGGTGAGCAGCAGCGTCTGGGGATCGACCTCGCGGATGTACCAGAGACAGGTCAGCAGCAAGCCGCGACTGGTCCGGCTGACCAGGTCGGCCATCGAGTCGGTCGCGCCGGGGACAGTCATGATCAGGTTGTCGATCGCCGGGGTCACCGGGAGCCCGGACAGCTGCGCGGTGTGCCGGGTCTGGGTGAGCGCGGCCAACTGGCCGTCGGCGATCCAGTCGGTGCCTGCTCGCGGTAGCCCGTTGTCGAACACCGAGGTCTCCCGGCTGGACGCATGCGCGATCACGAATGGCGCGCACTGCAAGCCCGCCGCCGCCGGGTCACTGCGCAGCGCGAGCGGCAGACTTGCGACCCGGTCACCGACCCTGGTGCCGCCGCCCGGCTTGCTGAACACCGTCCGACCGTCCAGCGCATCCTTAGCGCCCGCCGACCAGTACATGTAGATCATCAGGTCGGCCAGCGCGGTCGGCGGCAGCAGCGTCTCATAGCGGCCGGCCGGCAGCTCGACCGGCCGTTCCGCCCAGCGGAGGCGCTCGGCCAGGCCCGCCTCGAGCGCGGCGACGTCGACGTCGGTGAAGTCCGCGGTGCCGAGTCCGGCCCAGGCGGAGGAGGCCAGGTCGACCGACTTCGCGTTGAGCTCAAGCCGCCCGGTCGGCTGATCGTGGCGCAGCCGCAGGCCGGCGGATGTCCCGAGATAGGTCGAGGTCAGCTGGTGCTCGGCAAAGCCGTACAGCTTCCGGCCGCCGGCGGCGGCCACCTCGAAAGCGCCGCCGAGGTCGCGGGCGAAGGCGGCGAACACCCCGATTTCGGTGGCTGCGGGCGGGGAGTCCCAGGCGGCCGCCCGCGGGCCGGCCGCATTGGGCGTGAGCAGCGGCTGAGCGTCCTCGGCGGGCGAGGCATCCGCGGCCGCGTGCTCAGCTTCGGCGACGAGATCGGCGATCTGGTCCTCCCGCAGGCCCGCCCTGGACACCACGCCCACCCTGGCCTCGTCGCCGCTGCGGCTGACGGCGATAACGGTGAGCTGCCGGGAGCGGGCTACTCCGTTAGTGGTCAGCGAGTTACCCGCCCAGCGCAGGTTGGCCGAGGAGCTCTCATCCGCGATGACAATGCACTCGTCGCACGTCGCCGCCGCCAGGGCTCGCTCGACCGCAATCTGCGGCGCCGGTGCCGAAGCGGGCTGGGCTGGCTCGGACTGGCCGCTACTCATGCGCCGGCCTCCTCGACCGTGTTGAGAATCCGGATGCCGCGCATGACTACCGACGGGCAGCCGTGGCTGACCGGCGCGACCTGGCCGGGCTGGCCCTTCCCGCAGTTGAAGGCGCCGCCGAGCACGTAGGTCTGCGGCCCGCCGACGGCGTCCATCGCGTTCCAGAAATCCGTGGTCGTGGCCTGGTAGGCCACGTCCCGGAGCTGGCCAGCCAGTTGGCCGTTCTTGATCCGGAAGAACCGCTGGCCGGTGAACTGGAAGTTGTACCGCTGCATGTCGATCGACCAGCTCTTGTCGCCGACTATGTAGATGCCGTCAGTAACGCCTGCGATGAGTTCGCTGGTGGACGGCCCGCCCGGGGCTGGCTGCAGGGACACGTTGGCCATCCGCTGGATCGGCATGTGGCCAGGGGAGTCGGCGAACGAGCAGCCGTTGGACCGGCCGAGCCCGGTCAGCCTGGCGATCCGGCGGTCGAGCTGATAGCCGGTCAGCACGCCGCCGGAGATCAGATCCCACGACTGCCCTGCCACGCCCTCGTCGTCATAGCCGATGGTGGCGAGGCCATGCTCTGCCGTGCGGTCGCCGGTGACGTGCATGATCGACGAGCCGTACTGCAGGGCGCCGAGCTTGTCGAAGGTGGCGAACGAGGTGCCGGCGTATGCCGCCTCGTAACCCAGGGCACGATCGAGCTCGGTCGCGTGTCCGATCGACTCGTGAATGGTCAGGAACAAGTTAGACGGGTCGATGACCAGGTCATACCGGCCGGCCTGGACGGACGGCGCAGCCAGCTTCGCGGCCAGCAGTTCGGGTATCTCGGCCAGCTCGGCGTCGAAGTCCCAGCCGGTACCGGTCAGGTACTCATAACCCCGCCCGGCTGGCGGCGCGAGCGTCCGCATGGTGTCGAAGCGGCCGCCAGCGCCGACGGCTACCGCAGTCAGCTGCGGGTGCACCCTGACGCGCTGCTGCAGCGCGGTAGTGGCCCCGTCGGTGTAGAACTTGCACTCCTTGACCTGCAGCAGCGAGGCATCGACGTGGCTGACCCCGGCCGCCCCGAGCAGCCGCGCAGTCCAGTCGGCCAGCAGCGCGATCTTGTCGCTGACGCTGACTCCGAACGGGTCGACCTGGTAGGCCGACAGCCAGCGCACCTCGCCGTGGGCCGGCTCGTCGGCCAGCTCGATTGGCTCGGTGTTGATTGCCGCGGCTACCTTGGCCACATCGACAGCCTCGGCGGCCGCGCGTGCGGCCGCCCCGGTCGTCAGGTCGACCGCTGACGCGAAGCCCCACGTGCCGTCGACGATGACGCGGACCGCCAGGCCCAGGTCGTCGGAGTCGAACTGGGTCTCCAGGTTGCCGTCAGACAAGCCGATCTGCTGGCCCCTGATCCGCTCGGCCCGGAAGTCGGCATGCGACGCGCCCAGTTTCGCGGCCGTTGCCAGCGCGGCATCGGCAAGCTCAGCCAGCGGGTAGGCGGTGAACTCCGGGTCTATCTGCCCGGCTGCCTGGTTATGCTCCACGACTGGTCAACCTATCCCGGGCTGCGGTGTCGGCGCCTGACCGGTACGCTCGCACGCGACCGTGTCCGCGCGTCGGCGGCGGGGCAGGCACAGCGGATCGAGCAGGACCGGGAGGCAGGCACAGATGGGCCGTTCCGTACTCGTGACCGGCGGAAATCGCGGCATCGGCCTGGCCATCGCGCGCCGCCTGGCAGATGCCGGCGACAACGTCGTGGTGACCTCCAGGTCTGGTGATCCGGTGGAGGGACTGACCGTGACCGCATGCGATGTCCGCGACACCGCTCAGGTCGACCAGGCTTTCAAGGTCGCCGAGGAGGCGCACGGGCCAGTAGAGGTGCTGGTAGCGAACGCCGGCATCACCAGGGACCAGCTGCTCGCGCTGATGAGCGAGGATGACTTCACCGACGTGGTGAACACCAACCTGACCGGCGCCTACCGGCTGGCCAAGCGGGCCGTGCGCGGCATGATCAGGCTGCGCCGCGGCCGCATCATCCTGATCTCCTCGGTCGTTGGCTTGCTTGGCTCCGGCGGCCAGTCCAACTATGCCGCCGCCAAGGCAGGCCTGGTCGGCTTCGCCAGGTCACTGGCGCGCGAACTCGCGAGCCGCAATATCACCGTCAACGTAGTCGCACCAGGCTTCGTCGACACCGACATGACCAGGGTGCTGACCGGAGAGCAGCGCACGTCGATCCTGGCGAGCGTGCCGCTTGGCCGGTACGCGGAACCGGACGAGGTGGCGGCCGCCGTGGCCTTCCTGGCCAGCGAGGACGCGGGTTACATCACCGGTGCCGTGATTCCGGTCGACGGTGGCCTTGGCATGGGCCACTAACCGCCCGTTCCCGGCACAGCGGAGGTAGCAAGCATGGGCATCCTGGACGGAAAGCGGATCCTGGTGACCGGGGTCCTGACTGACGCGTCGATCGCGTTCCACGTGGCGCGCATCGCCCAGGCCGAGGGCGCGCGGATCGTGCTGACCGGCTTCGGGCGGCTCAGCCTGGTGGAACGGATCGCCAGACGGCTGCCGGAGCCGCCGCCGGTGCTGGAGCTCGATGTGACGAACTCCGACCAGCTCGCGTCGCTCGCCGAGCGGGTAACCGGGCACCTGGACGGGCTCGACGGCGTGGTGCACGGCATCGGGCACGCGCCGGCCAGCGCCCTCGGCGGCAATTTCCTGCACACGCCGTGGCCGGACGTGGCTGCCGCGGTCCAGGTCTCCGCCTACTCGCTGAAGGCGCTGGCGATGGCGGCGCTGCCGTTGCTGCAACCAGGCAGCGCGATCGTCGGGATGGACTTCGATGCGAGCGTCGCCTGGCCGGCCTACGACTGGATGGGCGTGGCCAAGGCCGCGCTGGAGTCGACTGCCCGTTACCTGGCGCGTGACCTCGGACCGCGGGGCATCCGGGTCAACCTGATGTCGGCCGGGCCGATCAAGACGATGGCGGCGCGCAGCATTCCGGGCTTCGAGGCGTTCGAGGGCGTGTGGTCGCAGCGCGCCCCGCTCGGCTGGGATCTCGCCAACGCCGAGCCGGCCGCGCGTGGTTGCGTCGCGCTGCTGTCCGACTGGTTCCCGGCGACGACGGGGGAGATCGTCCACGTCGACGGCGGCGCGCACGCGATGGGCGTGTGAGCAAAGCCGTTACTGCCGGGAACGGGCCCGGCACCGCTGGCAGCGGCCGGACCGCGCGCGGTCGGCGACCCGGACGGCAGGCGAGCATGTGGCCCGGTGCGGTGCGTCCGATCCAGCTGTGGCCTGGCTAGAGTCGGACCATGGTGTGTACTTCGAGCCGGCCGGGTCTTGGGCGGGAGAGTCTTAGCCGGGGGGCGAGGGCTGGCATGGCGGTGACACGGGCGTGACTGTGGTGCTGATCGTTCGTCACGGGCTGACGGCATCCACCGGCAAAGCACTGACCGGCTGGCTGCCCGGGATCTCGCTGGATGATCGCGGCCTGGCACAAGCGACCGCGATGGCGGGCAGGCTGGCCAGCCTCCCGCTAGCGGCGGTGGTCAGCAGCCCGCTGGAACGTTGCCTGCAGACCGCCACGACGATCGCTAGCGGCCAGGCCGACTCGATGCAGGTGCTCACCGACGATCGGCTCGGCGAGTGCAAGTACGGCGACTGGACCGGTCAGTCGCTGCGCAAGCTTGCCAGGGACCCGCTCTGGCGGGTCGTCCAGGCTCACCCCAGTGCGGTGACCTTTCCCGGCCCGGACGGCGAGTCCATGAGCGGCATGCAGCAGCGCGCAGTGACTGCGGTCCGGGGCTGGAACGAGAAACTGGGCCCGGACGCGACCTACCTGATCTGCTCGCATGGCGACGTCATCAAGGCGATCCTGGCCGATGCGCTCGGCATGCACCTGGACATGTCGCAGCGGATCCAGGTCGATCCGTGTTCACTCAGCGTGATCAGGTACACCGCGCTCCGGCCGTTCGTACTGCGCATGAACGACACGGGTGCTGACGCCGCGGCGCTGGCCGGGCTGGCCCGCCGGCCTGCGAGCGGCCCCAAGGCCGGTGCCGACGCGCAGATTGGCGGCGGCGCTGGCACGGTCGGCGATGCCCTGGGCGATGCACCGGGGGACCGGCCGGGCGACGGACCGGGCGGACCGGGCGGACCGGCCGGACCGGGCGGCGCACCGCAGGTCAGTGGCGACACTCAGCCAGCCCGCCGCCGGTAGCCTGGCAGTTGACCTGGCGAGCGGCAGTCAGCTTGCGGCCAGGCAGCGCGCGGGCGGCTTCGGGCGCGGGAGGATAGGCGCGGGAGGATAGGGTCATGCCGGTCTACTCGTACGACCCGCCGGAGCGATTCGTCGCGGGCACCGTCGGCCAGCCTGGGGAACGGACGTTCTACCTGCAGGCGACGCTCGGTACCAGGGTCACTAGCGTCGCGCTGGAGAAGGGCCAGGTCAGCCAGCTCGCTGAGCGCCTCGATGAGCTGCTCGATGAGGTCACGCGGCGCACCGGCGCGGCGTCCGGAGCGGGCAGTGCGGTCGGCGAGACCGATGACGGCCCGCTTGACCTGCCGCTCACCGAGGACTTCCGGGTCGGCGCGATCGCACTCGCCTGGGATCACGACGGCGAGCGCGTGATCATCGAGGCCCAGGAGGAAAGCGACGAGCCGCTTGAGCCGCTCGCCGATGACGTACCCGACTCCGGGCCGGCCGTGCTCCGGGTGCGGATTACGGCCGAGGCGGCTCGCGCGTTCTCGCGCCGCGCCATCAAGGTGGTCAGGCAAGGCAGGCCGCCCTGCCCGCTGTGCGGGCAGCCGCTCGATCCGTCCGGCCACGTATGCCCGCGGCAGAACGGTCACCGGGTCGGGCATGGCTGATGCGGCGCCGGCCAGCGGGGCGAAGCGGGAACGGCGGGTCCGCAGCGGCCGCCGGGCGGCGGCAGCCGCGCCGGCTGACTCCTCCGTGATCGATCCTGGCGCTTCGGCGGACGGCACGGCCGATCCCTGGCCGTCCGAGGCAGCGAGCCTGAGCTTGCTCGCTACCGGTGATCTGGAGGTCGTGGGTCGTCTGGTCGACGCCTCGAACGCGACCATGTACTGCAGGATCAGGGCCGACGGAGCGCAGGCAGCGTGCGTGTACAAGCCGATAGCCGGCGAACGGCCGCTGTGGGACTTCCCCGAGGGCACCTTGGCCGGCCGTGAGCTGGCTGCCTATCTGGTGTCGCGGGCCGGCGGGTGGGATGTGGTGCCGCCGACGGTCTACCGCGACGGGCCGTTCGGGCCTGGCATGTGCCAGCTGTGGGTAGACGCGGACCAGGCAGTCGACCTGGTGGAACTGGCGCGCAGCGCAGATGACGCGCGGCTGCGGCAGATGGCCGTCTTCGACGCCGTGGTGAACAACGCCGACCGGAAGATCGGCCACTTGCTGCCGATGCCCGGCGGCCAGCTGTATGGCTGCGACCACGGCGTGTGCTTCTCGGCCGAGTACAAGCTGCGGACCGTGCTGTGGCAGTGGCGCGGGAAGAAGCTGACGCCAGCTGCGATCGGCGCGCTGCGCCGTTCGCATGACCTGCTGACCGCAGGCGATCTGGGCGAGGAGCTCCGGGACTGGCTGACGGCGGAAGAGGTGGCCGCGACGATCGAGCGGGTCGAGCGGTTGCTCGCGGCGAAAGTTCACCCGTACCCGCCGGCTGACTGGCCGGCGGTCCCGTGGCCGCCGATCTAGTCTGGTTGCGGCCAGCCTCCGTGCTGGCGGCTGCCCTTGCGAGTACTCGCTAGGTCCGGCCGCCGTGCTCGCCGCGGCGGCGCAGGTACCGCTCGAATTCCCTGGCTATCGCGTCGCCGCTGGCCTCCGGAAGGTCGGTGGCATCCTTGGCTTCCTCAAGGCTGCGCACGTACTCGGCCACGTCGCTGTCCTGCTCGGCAAGTTCGTCCACGCCGCGCTCCCATGCCCTGGCCTCGGCGGGCAGATCAGCCAGCGGCAGGGAAATGTCCAGGATGTCCTCGACGCTGCGCAGCAATGCCAGGGTGGCCTTAGGGCTGGGCGGCTGCGCGACGTAATGCGGGACGGCCGCCCACAGCGACACTGCCTGAATGCCCGCCGCGCTGCAGGCTTGCTGGAGTACGCCGACAATGCCCGTCGGGCCCTTGTAGTCGACGGGCTCGACATGCAGCTGCGCGGCCAGCTCGCTGCCCGAGGTGGCGGCTGTCACCTGAAGCGGCCGGGTATGCGGTGAGTCGGCAAGCAGCGCGCCAAGCAGGATAACTAGCTCGACGCCGAGCTCCCGGAAGGCCGTCACCAGCTCTGCGGTGAAGCCGCGCCATCGCATGTTCGGCTCGATGCCGTGCAGCAGGATAAGGTCCCGGCCGACTTGCGGCGGGCGGGCGATCTCAATCCGGGTCGTGGGCCAGACCAGTTCTTCTGCGTGCCCTTCGGTCACTTCCATGACCGGCCTGGTGACTTGGAAATCGTAGTAGTCCTCGGGATCGATCTGGCCGATGGCCTTGGCGTCCCATGCCGAGCTCAGCTGGCTGATCGCGCTGCTGGCAGCTTCACCAGCGTCATTCCAGCCCTCGAAGGCAGCGATAAGAGCGGGCGAAGTGAGATGCCCAACAGCGTCGAGCTCGATCGCCAGCCACCTCCCTCCATTTCGCCGCGGCCCGGCCGGCGCACGGCCCGACCCGAGCGGCCACTTACCCCAAGCCTATGTTCTGCAGCCGGCCGGTCCATAAAAGACCGCCGGCTCAGCGCGATTCGGGCTGCCGGCCAGAGCATCCCTAGGATGGGGCTGGTCATGCCGCAGATCGCGGGCATGAGACCGGGCTCACGCGCCTTCGCCACCACGCCTAGCAAGGGGAACATCGTGCTCCAGGCCGTCATGTTCGATATGGACGGCCTGCTGGTCGACTCCGAGCCGCTGTGGTTCCGGGCGGAGAGCGTGGTGATGGCACGTCTCGGCGGGACCTGGTCGCATGCCGACCAGGGTGTCCTGGTAGGCGGATCGATGGACACCACCGTCAGCTACCTTCTGGACCGGGGAACGCGGGCAGAGCGGCCGGCCGTCGTCGCCCGCTGGCTGACCGAGGCGATGATCGCGGAGCTGACGAGCCAGCCGCTGCCGGTTCTTCCCGGTGCGGTGGAACTGCTGGGCGAGGTCCGGGAAGCGGGCCTGCCGCACGCGCTGGTGACCTCCTCCGAGCCGGAGATAGTGGAGGTAGTGCTGTCCCGGCTGGGCGCGGGGGAGTTCGGGGTGATGGTCTGCGGCGCCGACGTGGCCCGTGCTAAGCCAGACCCGGAGGGTTACCTGCTTGCTGCGGCCAAGCTGGGGGTCGAGCCGCAGTACAGCATCGCGCTCGAGGATTCTCTCAACGGCACCGCCGCGGCCGAGGCGGCGGGCTACCGCACGGTGGCGGTGCCGAGTGTCGTCAGCGTCCCGGCGGCCCCCGGCCGGGTCGTCCTGAGCTCGCTGGCCGGGGTGACCCTGGCGGACCTGGCGGAGCAGTCAGGGCTGGCGCTGCGCTGACCGCCGCGCTGCTCGGCCGGTCGCATGGGACCAGATATGTGCGACAATGGAACCGATTACGCCTAGGCCGCCTGCCGACGCCAAGATGACGGGCACCGAGAACTGTCGGGCGGCCACGAGGGGAGGCGAAAGTGGGCAAGTGGCTCGACTTCGTGACCGGCAGCTTCGCGGGGCCGGTGTGCCTGGCGGTGACGGTCGCCGGAATCGTCCTGAGCATCCTTGTCTGGCGCAAGAAGGGCGCCCGCAGTGGCATCCGGGGTATTGCCTGGTCACTGCTACCGCTGGCGATCTACCTCGTCCACGCGCTCGCACTGGTCGGCCGCATGGTGTCCGCAGTCGTGCAGTTCGCGGCCAGTTTCGTGTTCTCCCCCGGGACCTGGCTGGGCGTCATCCTGGTTGGCGTCGCGGTCGTGCTGTTCCTGGTGTCCGGCGGCATTCCGCGGGCCGGGCGCAAGCGGCGCGCTGATCGTAAGCAGCCTGGCGGCAGTGGCCCCGCTGACAGCGGGAAGGCTCCGGTGCCTGCTGTGCGCGGCAAGGCCAAGGCGGCAGACGATGACGATCTCGGTGATGTGCGCGACATCCTGAAGCGTCACGGCATCAGCTGAGCCTGGCGAGGGGTGAGGTCAGGTGGTCGCGGTCTCGCTCAGCGGCGTCTCGGCGCTCACGGGCACGGTGGCCCAGGCGCCTACCTGGGTCTGCAAGCTCAGCGGGTGGTGACAGGCGGCTAGATGGCCCAGGCTGCCGTGCTGAACCAGGGGCGGCTCCGCCGCCTTGCACACCTGCGTGGCGTACCGGCAGCGCGGGTGGAACCGGCAGCCGCTCGGCGGGTCGATCGGGCTCGGCACGTCGCCTTCCAGCACCAGCCGCTGGCGGCTCGCTGACAAGTCTGGGTCGGGAACCGGCACCGCCGACAGCAGGGCCTCGGTATAAGGATGGACTGGCCGCTGGTACAACTCCTCGGCCGGGGAGATCTCGACGATCTTGCCAAGGTACATGACCGCGATACGGTCGGACACGTGCCGGACGACGCCGAGATCGTGCGCGATGAAGATGTAGGTCAGGCCTAGTTCATCCTGGAGATCGTCGAGCAGGTTGATCACCTGCGCCCGGATGGACACATCGAGCGCGGACACCGGCTCGTCGGCGATCACTAGTTTCGGCTTGAGCGCAAGGGCGCGCGCGACCCCGATGCGCTGCCGCTGGCCACCCGAAAACTCGTGCGGATAGCGGTTGATGTGCTCTGCGGACAAGCCGACCAGCTCAAGCAGCTCTAGGATCCGCCTTCTGATCTGGTCGCGGCTGCCCGCCCGGTGGATGCGAAGCGGGTCGGAGATGATCGCACCGACGCGCTTGCGCGGGTTCAGGGACGCGTACGGATCCTGGAAGATCATCTGGAGGTCGCGCCGGACCGCCCGGAGCTGACGGCGGGAGTACTTGGAGATGTCCGTGCCCTCGAATTCCAGCGACCCGCTGGTGATGTCGTACAGCCGCGCGATGCACCTGGCCAGCGTCGACTTCCCGCAGCCCGACTCGCCGACGAGGCCGAGTGTCTCACCGGCCCGCAACTCGAAGCTCACATCGTCGACGGCATGCACGCGGGCGACTTCGCGCTGGATCAGGATGCCGCTCTTGATCGGGAAGTACTTCTTCAGATGGTCGGCCCGCAGCAGCACGTCGCCCTTGGCTACCGCCGGGCCTTCCTCGAGCAGCGCGAGCTCAACGGCTCCGTCGGTCACGGTCTCTCCTCCACCAGCTCAGGGTGAATCGTCCGATCCCTGACGTCCTGCTTCTGCTGGGCGCTCAGGTGGCATGCGTCCAGGTGACCCGGGCCGGCACGGTCGAGCAGCAGCGGCGTCTCGCGGCATCGCTCGAACCGGTGAGCGCAGCGCTCGCCGAACGCGCAGCCGACCGGGAGCTGCATCAATGACGGGGGCAGGCCCGGGATGGCGGTCAGCCGCCGCGGCCGGGGCCGGTCGAGTCGCGCGATAGATCCGAGCAGTCCCCAGGTGTAGGGATGCTGCGGGTCATAGAACAGCTCCCGCTGCGTGCCCTGCTCGATGATCCGGCCGGCGTACATCACTGCTATCCGGTCGGCCATGTCCGCGACGACGCCCATGTCGTGGGTGATCAGCACCACGGCGGTGCCAAAGTCCTGCTTGAGCTTCTTGATGAGAGACAGGATCTGCGCCTGGATCGTGACGTCGAGCGCGGTCGTCGGCTCGTCGGCGATCAGCACGTCGGGATTGCAGGACACCGCCATCGCGATCATGACTCGCTGCCGCATGCCGCCGGAGAACTGGTGCGGATAGGCATCGGCCCGTTCCCGCGCGTTCGGGATGCCGACCGCGGTCAGCAACTCGACCGCGCGATCCCTGGCGGCCGGCCGGCTGACGTGCTCGTGCTCGCGGATCTGCTCTTCGATCTGCCAGCCGACCTTATAGACGGGATTCAGCGAGGTCATCGGATCCTGAAAGATCATGCTGATGCCAGCCCCGCGGATCGACCTGATCTGGTCCTGGGACATGCCCATCAGGTTGGTGCCCTTGTAGATCACCTCGCCATCGAACTGGGCGTTAGGGTCGGTGATCAGGCGCATCACCGACATCATGGTCACGCTCTTGCCCGAGCCAGACTCGCCGACGATGCCGAGCGTCTCGCCCTCGTACAACGAGAGCGATACGCCATCCACGGCCCGCACGAGGCCGTCGTCGGTCCGGAAGGCGACCTTGAGGTTGCGGATGTCCAGCAGCGGATCTGCCATCAGGCTGGCCGCACTCTCGGGTCGAGCCACGCATAGGCGATATCGACCAGCGCGTTCATCAGCACGATGAAGAACGCACCGTAGATGACCACGGCCATGATCGTCGGCAGATCGAGGTTCTGAAGCGCTTGCCAGGTCAGGAAGCCCACGCCGTGAATGCCGAACACCACCTCAGTAAGGATCGCGCCGCCACCTACGAGTGCCCCGAAGTCCAGGCCGAACAGGCTGACGAAAGTGATCATTGATGTGCGCAGCGTATGCCTGAGCAGGACCCGCCGTTCCGACAATCCCTTGGCGCGCGCCGTGCGGACGTAATCCTCCGTCTGGATCTCCAGCAGGTTGGCCCGCAGCACCCGGGCATAGAAGCCGATGTACAGAATCGACAAAGTGATCCACGGGAATACCAGCCCGGTGAACCAGTGCAGCGGGCTGACGGTGAACGACGTATAGCCCAGCGGCGGCACCCAGCTGAACACGCTGTTGTGCAGCCCGCCCTGGGTGATGAGGTTGGCGACCTGCCCGATCCAGAAGACCGGCGCGGACAGGCCGATCAGGGCCAGAATCATCAGGATCGGGTCATAAATCCGGCCGCGCAGCCTGGCCGCGGCCACGCCCATCACGATGGCCATGACGATCCATATGATCGCCGCACCGAAGACCAGCGACAGCGTCGCGGGCGCCGCGGCGAAGATCTCCGGGATGACCAGCTGGCCCTGGTCTGAGTAGGACACCAGGTTGCGGGTGATGAAGATCCGCTTCATCATCAGCCCGTACTGCACGAGCAGTGGCCGGTTGAGGCCGAGCTGAGCCCGGACCTCGGCCAGCGTCTGCGGGCTCGGGTTGCGGCCTGCCAGGGCGCGGGCCGGGTCGACGCCCGGCGTCTTGAAGAAGATGAAGAACACCACGACCGTGATCACGAACATCACGACTACAGTCCACAGCGTGCGACGGATGATGAAGGTCAGCACGGGCGGCACCCGCTCCGGGGCATGACCATCGCTACCGCACCCGCAGCTTCGCGCGCGGGTCGAGCGCGTCTCGCACTCCGTCGCCAAGTACGTTGAGCGCCAGCACCGTGAGCACGATCATGATTCCCGGCGCGAGGGAGACCCACGGCCGGGTGTAGAGCAGGTCCTGCCCATCGGAGATGATCGTGCCCCAGCTGACATTGGGCGGCTGCACGCCAACGGAGAGGTAAGACAGCGCCGACTCGGTAAGGATCGTAGTGGCGATCATCAGCGGCAGCAGCACGATGACGGTCGACACCACGTTCGGCAGGATCTCCGAGAAGATCAGCCGGAAGTTCGATGCGCCCTGGGCGATCGCGGCCTCGACGAACTCCTTGCTGGCGACTGAGAGCACCTGGCCGCGAACCGGCCGGTAGACGTACGGCACGTAGATGAACGCGATGATGACCGTCGGCGTCCACAGGCTGGTCGCGCTGACGTGCAGGAATCCGATCTGGATCCCGTTGGAGTGGGTCAGCAGCTCGGTCGCCAGCGAGATCGCCAGCAGGTAGACAGGGAACGCCCAGATCACGTCCATCAGTCGCGACAAGATCGCGTCAGTCAGCCCGCCGAAGAAGCCGGCGATCAGCGCGACGATCGTGGCGACGATGCAGCACAGCAGGGCGGAGCAGATGCCGATCTGCAGCGAGGCGCGGCCGCCGTAGAGGAGCAGTGCCGCAACGTCACGACCGATGTTGTCGGCGCCGAGGAAATAGTGGTGGAGGTCCCACGTCGGCCCGATCGGCGTCTCGCCCAGCTTGAGTATCCCGCCGCCTTCCTGCATGACCGGCACGACCTTGCCGCCCACGATCGTCGTGCCGTTGAGGTTGGGACCGAGCACGTTCCCGTCGTGCGCCACGTCGTGCGCGTACAGCGGCGCGGCCAAGCACACGACGATGAGCAGGAGAAGCAGGCCGAGCGCCGCCAGCGCGAGGCGGTTGCGCCTGAGCCTGCGCCAGGCCAGCGCCCACGGGTTGCGGCCGACCGCGGCCGACCGCAACCCGGTGGACGTGACCTGCTCAGCTACAGCAGCCATAATCTGATCTCCGCCAGGATCCGGCCGCCTACTTCGAGAGCCAGAGCTGGTCGATCAGGATGTACCACTGCGGGTTCCACTCGTAGCCGTGGACATTCTTCGCCAGGAAGTCGATCTGCTTCGGGTTGTACAGGTCGACCCATGGCGCCTGCTGCGTGTCCATGTGGTCGATCTGCGTCCACAGCGCGGCAGCCTTAGCGGGGTTGGTGGACCCGTCGGCTTCTGCCTGGTTGATCAGCTTCTGGATGGCGGGGTCGCAGAATGCCGCGATGTTCGGGCTCGCGTCACTGTTCTTGTGGATGGACCCGCAGCCCAGCAGCACGTTGAGGAAGTCTGACGGCGCCGGATAGTCCTGGTACCAGGCCGACCAGGCGACGTTCCACTTGCTCCAGTTGGCCGAGTTCTGGACGAACGGGTACTGAACCGAGCCGGAGAGCAGCTGGGTGCTCGCCTTGTAGCCGATGGAGTTCAGATCGGACACCATCTGCTCGGCCAGTTCCGTGCCCACCTGGTCGTTGGTACTGTCCACCACGACCTTGTCGCCGTAGGTGCCGGACGCCTTGACCAGTGCCCTGGCCTTGGCCAGGTTCGGCCCTGACCAGGTCGTCTGCGGCCCTGTGGTGTACGGGCAGTAGGGCTTGTAGGACGGGAAGTTCGGCGGCAGGATCTGGCAGGCGGGCACCGCCAGGGACGGGCCGCCGGCGATCTTGACGTAGGCGGTGCGGTTGGCCGCGTAGTTAATGGCCTGGCGCGCCTGTAGGTTGTTGAACGGCGGTCGCTGCGTGTTCAGCGCCATGTACCAGTCCGCGGTCAGCGTGTTGACATGCACCTGGCCGGCGTACTGCGGGCTGTTCAGCGTGGACAGCTGGTCAGACGGGATCTGGTCGCCGTCGAAGACCTCCTGTGCCTCGCCATTCTCGACTTCGGTCACCTCGTCCGAGACCTGGAGGCCGTACTTCTCGATGATCTCGTTCGGGTAGCCGTTCGGCTGCGCGATCTTGCTCCAGACGTGGAAGTACGGGTTACGCACCAGCACGGCCTCGGTGTTGGGGTTGTAGGACTTCCACATGTACGGGCCGGTGCCGGGGGGAACGTTGTTGCCGGTGAGCTTAAGCGACGTGTTCGGCGGGACGGCGTAGGCGAACGGCAGCGTCAGCTGGTCCATGAACTCCGGGTCCGGCGCGGTCAGGTTGATCGTCAGCGTGTAGGCCGAGTCGTTGGCGATGACGCCACCGGACTTGGCCAGGTTGCAGCCCTTGACGCTGCACTTGCTGGCGCCGACGATGCCGCTGTAGAAGGAAGTCGGGCCTGGCACGGTGAACTGACGGTCGAACGTCGTGACGAAGGCACTCGGGGTGAGCGTCTGCCCGTTCGAGAATTTGATGCCCCGCCGAATGTGGAACACGTAGGTCTTGCCGCCGTTGGTCGGTATCGGGATTGACGTCGCGAGGTCTGGCACGATCTTCGTTCCGGGCAGTCCGCCGACCTTGGCGAAGCCGACGAGGCCGTCATGGGTGTCGATCAGCAGCTGCCACTCTTCCAGGGTGTAGTTCTGCGCCGGGTCAGCGACACCGAACGATGAATTGGCCAGGATCGTGAAGACGCCGCCCTGATGGGCGGATCCGGCGCCCGTGCTTGGTTTGCTGCTTGGGCCCGCGCTGTTCCCGCATCCCGCGGCCGCCAGGGCAAGCACTGCCAGCCCGGCCAGGGTCGCCATCGTGGTCCGGCGGCCAGTGAGATGAGCTGTTTTTGGTCTGATCTGTCGCATCACTGCCTCCTTAGCGAGAGTTATACTGTGTCGCAGGCCACATCCGGAAGCGAACTTGAATAACGCTTTGACACGGACGCTTTGACACGGCGCCGGCCGCAGTGACACGGTCGTGCGAGGGCAGGCGGCACGTCGGCTCACACTGGCGGGTGACCCACCCGGCCTTCACGGTTGGCCGCTAGCGCCCGGCGGCGCGAGGCGCCGCTCTGCGGGCCGTTGGGGACTGGCTGGACCTCAAGGTCCAGGGGGCCCCGTAGCGGGCGGGCCGCACGTCAAAGTTCGTCCGGCCCGCCCGGCAAATCCGACAATAGGTAATCTTCGCTAGCGCTGTCAAGTAATATCGTGTCTGTTGGCAGACTCAGACGGCGGTAGCCTCGGGCGCCGGGCGCGGCGGTTCCGGCGATTCCGGTAGCGGGGCAACTGGCCCTTCCATGGCTGGCAAAGGCGGCGGAGTGCCGCCGAACACCGGGCATAGCGCCTGGTAAGAGCACCAGTCGCAGAGCTTGCTCTGGTGCGGGCGCCAGTCGCCTGATGCCTGGGCACGGTCGATCGCCTGCCAGATGGCGTTGATCTTGCGTTCGGTGGCCAGCAGGTCGGCCTCGTCCGGCGAGTACCGGACGATTTCCCCGTTCCCGAGGTAGATCAACTGGAGCAGGCGGGGAACCGTGCCAAGCGTGCGCCAGAGCACGACCGCATAGAACTTCATCTGAAATAGTGCTCTCGCTTCATACTCCTCGCGCGGAGCGGTGCCGGTCTTGTAGTCAACGATGCGGATCTCGCCGGTCGGTGCGATATCCAGCCGGTCGATGTAGCCGCGGAGGGTCAGGCCCGAGGCCAGCAGTGCGCGTACCGACAGTTCGCGATGGCTCGGCTCGATCCGGCTTGGATCTTCCAGCGTGAAGTAGCGGTCCAGCATCCGCGCTGCCTCGTCCAGCCACGCGAGGCGCTCGGCATCGTCGCCAAACAACTCCTGCATCCGGGGCTCGGCGGTGGCCAGGCGCTCCCACTGGGGCGCTAGCAGGGTGCGCGCGGCAGCCGGAGTCCGGCCGCTGGCCGGCTCGTCGAAGAGGCGCTCAAGGACGGCATGCACCAGCGTCCCGCGTGCAGCAGCCGGACTGGGCGGCTCGGGAAGCCGGTCAATCACCCGGAACCGGTACAGCAAAGGACACGTCATGAAGTCAGCCGCGCGCGACGGAGACAGGCTGGGGCCACCGTGCTCGCTCGCGTCCCCGGGCACTTCGCTCATGCACGCAGAGTAGGGGAGGCCTCCGACATCGGGGCGCCCTTCGGCGCACTGGGCCCGGCCGCAACTGACCCGGCCGCCGTTCCCGCGCCAGCCGGAAAGGATCGGCAATTGCGGTTTGCCGCGTAGCATCTAGGCGTGGCAGGTGGAATCCAGCAGGATGGCCCGCAGCGGGCAGGGCGTACGGGTCCGGCGCGGGCACGATCTGATGCCCGGCTCGGGATCATCATCGCCAGGCCGTTCGGGATTCCGGTGTTCATCTCGCCGTACTGGTTCCTCGTCGCGGCAGTGCTGGTGGTGCTTTACTCCAACTCGAACTCGCTGCCCGGAACCGTCCAGGGATCTGTCCCGCGCTACCTGGTTGCGGTTGCCTTCGTTGTCCTGCTTTACCTGTCTGTCTTGATCCACGAACTGAGCCACAGCCTGGTCGCCAGGGGGTTCGGGCTGCCGGTGCGGCGGATCCTGCTGTATCCGCTCGGCGGCTTCTCCGAGATCGAGCAGGAGCCGCCCACGCCCGGCAGGGAGTTCCTGGTGTCAGCGGCCGGACCGGCCATGTCGCTGCTCCTGGCCGCGGTCGGCATCGGCGTGAACGTGCTGCTCAGCCCGCCTGGCATCGCGGGCGTGCTGATCGACAGGCTGATCCTGGCTAATGCCGTGGTGGGAGTGTTCAACCTGCTGCCCGGATTGCCGCTCGACGGCGGGCGGGTGCTGCGAGCCGGATTGTGGAAACTTACCGGCAAGAGCGGTTACTCGACAGTGCTGGCTGCCTGGGCCGGCCGGGTGCTCGCCATTGCCCTGGTGGCGGCGGTGGTGGTCACGCCCAATAGTCAGATTGGCCTGGTAAGCGGCTACGGCATCTGGCTGGTCGCGGTTGCCGCTTTCATGTGGATGAGCGCCAGCCAGGCGCTCCGGTCGGCCAAGGTCCGCGAGCGGTTGCCCGCCTTGAGGGCCCGCGCGCTGGCGCGGCGAGCGATCCCCATCCCGTCCAGCCTGCCGCTCGCCGAGGCGATCAGGCGGGCCGATCTCGCCCAGGCCAGGGCGCTCGTAGTAGTTGATCACGAGGCCAAGCCCATCGCTATCGTCAATGAGGGCGCCGTTATCGCGACCCCCGAGCAGCGGCGGCCGTGGATCGACGCTGGCTCGCTTGCCCGGACCCTGGATCCGGACATGATCTTGTCTGCGGACTTGTCCGGCATGGACTTGATCGAGGCGGTACGTCGTGCCCCCGCATCGGAATACCTGCTGGTCGAGCCGTCAGGCCAGGTGTACGGGGTGCTGTCAACTGCCGACCTCGACCACGCCTTCGCCGGAACCAGAGTGTGACGGGGCCGGCTCCCCGGCCCGCGCGGGCGCTGCCCGGCGCTAGCCTTGTCAGCCGTGATCAAGCATCCCCGCGGCCCGTTTGCGGCCGGTGACCAGGTGCAACTAACAGATCCGAAGGGCCGCCAGCATCGGCTGGTGCTGGCGCCCGGCCGGTCATTCCACACACATCGGGGCGCGCTGGCACACGACGACCTGATCGGCAGGCCGGAAGGCAGCCTGGTTACCTCGGCGGGCGGCACGCCGTACCTCGCCTTCCGGCCGCTGCTGGCGGACTACTCGATCTCGATGGTGCGCGGCGCGGCGGTGGTGTACCCCAAGGACGCTGCGCAGATCGTCGGCCTGGCGGACATCTTTCCCGGCGCGCGCGTCGTCGAGGCGGGCGCGGGCTCTGGCGCGCTGTCGTGCTGGTTGCTGCGGGCTGTCGGCGAGCACGGCAGCGTGACCTCCTTCGAGCGCCGGAGTGACTTTGCCGAGATCGCGGCGGCCAATGTCGAGCAGTATTTCGGCGGCCCGCATCCGGCCTGGCGGCTTATGGTCGGCGAGCTTGATGCGGCCGGGATCACCGGCGTAGATCGTGTAGTGCTGGACATGCTGGCGCCATGGGATCATGCCGCGGCCGCGGCCGCGATGCTGATGCCCGGCGGCCTGGTCTGCTGCTACGTGGCAACCGTCACCCAGCTGGCCAGGACCGTGGGAGTGCTACGTGAGCAGGGAAACTTTGCCGAGCCGGCGGCGTGGGAGACGTTGCAGCGCGGCTGGCACGTCGACGGGCTCGCCGTCCGGCCCGAGCACCGGATGGTCGGGCACACCGGGTTCCTGGTGACCGCGCGGCGGCTGGCCGACGGCGTAGTCGCTCCGCCGCGGCGGCGCCGGCCATCTAAGGGCGCGGAGGCGGCAGCGGCCGAGGCGGCGGGAGCCGAGGCGGCGGCAGCGGCTGTCCTCGTGCGCGGGGAGCACGAAAGCAGCGGCCGTAACGGTATGGAGGCGGAAGACCGGGAAGGCTGAGACGCCGGAGGCCGACGCACCGACGCCTGACGCGGAGCGGAGGATTTTCCCGCGCGGGTGTTGCCACAGCGGCGAATGAGACCGAAGCTTCCGATGAGACGGTTAGCTGGCGCAGGTGACTGGGCAACCGGGGCGGCCAGGCGGCAAGTTTTCCGGATCGTAACGCAGAATGCCGAGTCTGGGCCTGCCGCCAGGTTACGGATTGATCTGGGATAGGTAGGGTCTAGGTAACTCGGCTCTCAGGAGGGGGTGAGGGGCATGGCCTCTCGTGACGACAGCGTTTACTCCGGGCGGCACGATGACGAGGTCAAGGTCCTGACGACGCAGGTTTCCTTCCTTGAAGAGGAAGTTGCCGCCCTGCGCAGCCGGCTCGCCGACTCGCCGCGGCAGGCGCATCTGCTTGAGCAGCGGCTGCGCGAGGCCGAGTCGAACCTGGCGGCGATCACCGGCCAGAACGAGCGGCTGGCCAGCACGCTGCGCGAGGCTCGCGACCAGATCATCGCCTTGAAGGAGGAGGTCGACCGGCTGGCGCAGCCACCGAGCGGGTTCGGCGTCTTCCTGCAGGCGACCGAGGATGGCACCGCTGACGTCTTCACCGGTGGCCGGAAGATGCGGGTCAGCGTGAGCCCCGGCGTCGAGCTTGACGACCTGCGGCCCGGGCAGGAAGTCGTGCTGAACGAGGCGCTGAACGTCGTGATCGCCCAGGGCTACGAGAGCGTCGGCGAAGTCGTCATGCTCAAGGAGATCCTGGAGGACGGCGACCGGGCACTGGTGATCTCGCATGCCGATGAGGAGCGGATCGCCAGGCTGGCCGAGCCGCTGCGCGGGCAGACCTTGCGGGCTGGTGACTCGCTGCTGCTCGAGCCACGGTCGGGTTACGTTTTCGAGCGCATTCCGAAGGCAGAGGTCGAGGAGCTCATCCTGGAGGAAGTCCCGGACATGAGCTACGGCGAGATCGGCGGCCTCGGCCCGCAGATCGAGCAGATCCGGGACGCCATCGAGCTTCCTTATTTGCACGCGGATCTGTTCCGCGAGCACAAGCTACGGCCGCCTAAGGGAGTGCTGCTGTACGGGCCGCCCGGCTGCGGCAAGACGCTGATCGCCAAGGCCGTCGCGAACTCGCTGGCCAAGCAGGTGGCGGCGCGGGCCGCACGGGATGCGGCCGAGTCGGGGCTGCCGGTGGCGGCCGGGCCGCCGGCCAAGGAGCCGCGGAGCTTCTTCCTGAACATCAAGGGCCCGGAACTGCTGAACAAGTACGTCGGCGAGACCGAGCGGCACATCCGGCTGGTGTTCCAGCGTGCCCGCGAGAAGGCCAGCGAGGGCATGCCGGTCATCGTGTTCTTCGACGAGATGGACTCCATCTTCCGCACCCGCGGCTCGGGCGTCTCCAGCGACGTGGAGAACACGATCGTGCCGCAACTGCTCAGCGAGATCGACGGTGTCGAAGGGCTGGAGAACGTCATCGTCATCGGCGCGTCCAACCGCGAGGACATGATCGACCCGGCGATCCTGCGACCGGGCAGGCTGGACGTGAAGATCAAGATAGAGCGGCCGGACGCCGAGGCGGCGCGCGACATCTTCTCCAAGTACGTCCAGACGAGCCTGCCGCTGCACCCCGACGACCTGGCCGAGCACGGCGGGAACGCGGACGCGACGGTCGCCGAGATGATCCAGCGCGTGGTCGAGCGGATGTACTCCGAGACAGAGGAGAACAAGTTCCTCGAGGTCACCTACGCCAACGGCGACAAGGAAGTGCTGTACTTCCGCGACTTCAACTCCGGCGCGATGATCCAGAACATCGTGGACCGGGCGAAGAAGATGGCCATCAAGGAGTTCCTGGAGACCGGCCAGAAGGGGCTGCGCATCGCGCATCTGCTGAGCGCGTGCGTGGATGAGTTCAAGGAGAACGAGGACCTGCCGAACACCACCAACCCCGACGACTGGGCGCGCATCTCCGGCAAGAAGGGCGAGCGGATCGTGTACATCCGCACCCTCATCTCCGGCAAGAGCGGGACCGAGGCAGGCCGGTCGATCGACACCGTGTCCAACACCGGCCAGTACCTGTAGGCCCGCCGTCGGCCGGCCGGGCGCGCGCCCGGCCGGCCGGGCGCGGCGCAGCGCCCCGGTCGGCCCGGCATTAGGCTCTTACTCATGAGCGCGCGCCGGGTGATGGGCATCGAGACCGAGTACGGCATTTCCGTTCCCGGCCAGCCGGGCGTGAACGCCATGGTCAGCTCGTCCCAGGTGGTGAACGCGTATCAGGCTGCGACCGCGGCCAGGGCACGCCGCGCCCGCTGGGATTTCGAGGAAGAAAACCCGCTGCGTGACGCCAGGGGGTTCGACCTGGCGGCGGAAACCGCTGATTCGTCACAGCTCACCGACGAGGACCTTGGCCTGGCCAACGTCATCCTGACCAACGGCGCCCGGCTGTACGTCGACCACGCGCATCCCGAGTACTCGGCGCCGGAGTGCACCAACCCGCTGGATGCGGTCATCTGGGATAAGGCGGGCGAGCGCGTGATGGCTGAAGCCGCGGCCAGGGCCAGCGCCATGCCCGGCGGCCCGGCGATCCAGCTCTACAAGAACAACACCGACAACAAGGGTGTGTCGTACGGCTGTCACGAGAATTACCTGATGAACCGGGCGACGCCGTTTGCCGACATCGTCCGGCACCTCACTCCGTTCTTCGTATCCCGCCAGGTAGTCTGCGGCGCTGGCCGGGTCGGCCGCGGCGCCGACGGGCGTGAGGACGGCTTCCAGATCAGCCAGCGCGCCGACTTCTTCGAGGTCGAGGTCGGGCTGGAGACGACGCTCAAGCGGCCGATCATCAACACCAGGGACGAACCGCACGCTGACCCGGACAAGTACCGGCGGCTGCACGTCATCATCGGCGACGCGAACCTGAGCGAGATATCGTCCTATCTCAAGCTCGGCAGCACCGCGCTGGTGCTGGCGATGATCGAGGACCGGTTCCTGGCCGCCGACCTCGGCATCGAATCGCCCGTCGCGGAGCTGCGGGCCATCTCTCACGACCCGACGTTGCGGCACCTCGTGACACTGCGCGACGGGCGCAAGATGACCGCGGTCCAGCTTCAGATGGAATACCTGGAGCTTGCCCGCAAGTACAGCGAGGACAAATACGGCGGGGATGTCGACGACATCACCAGCGACGTGCTGAGCAGGTGGGAGAGCGTGCTGACCCGGCTCGCCGAGGATCCGATGCTCACCTCGAGAGAGCTCGACTGGGTTGCCAAGCTGGAGATCCTCGAAGGCTACCGGTCCAGGGACGGTCTTGGCTGGGGACATCCGCGCCTGCAACTGGTCGACTTGCAGTATTCGGACGTGCGCCCCGACCGGGGGCTTTACAACCGGCTCGCCAGCCGCGGTCGCATCACGCGGCTGGTCACCGAGGATGCCGTGATGGCGGCGATGGACGAGCCGCCGGAGGACACCAGGGCGTATTTCCGGGGCCGCTGCCTGCGGCAGTATCCGGACGCGGTCGCGGCGGCGTCCTGGGACTCGGTCATCTTCGACATCCCGGGCCGCGAGTCGCTGCAGCGGGTGCCGACCCTGGAGCCGCTGCGCGGCACCAGGGCGCATGTGGGCGGGCTGCTGGACGCCTGCGCTACCGCTGCCGAGCTGGTGGCGGCGCTCACCGGGCACTAGCGCACCGGCGGCGAGGGCCCGCCCGGCC
Organism: Actinomycetes bacterium; assembly: GCA_021792405.1. GTDB lineage: Bacteria > Actinomycetota > Actinomycetes > Streptosporangiales > Streptosporangiaceae > JAJYUU01. The sequence goes on along the minus strand of JAJYUU010000034.1, from coordinate 11,300 downwards.
AGCGGCCGGACGTATGCCGCAAAGACCGTCAAGCCAGACGCGCATCCCGCCATCGGTGTGTCTGCCCTTGTGACGAGTTGTTCCGGCGTGATACCGATGCAGTGCGCCAGGGTTGGATCGCGCACCGGCAGGCGAGGATAGCGTTGGGACTGCGGACCGCATCGCACGGCACGGAGGTTGTGGAATGGCGACGAAGGACACTGGCGGGCAGCGGCAGGCGCCCCGGCGGACGCAGGAGGAGCCGGACACCGGCACCCAGGACAGCGAGGAGGTCCGCGAGCGGCAGGACAAGCTGACCGATGATGTGGACGCGATCCTGGACGAGATCGACGAGGTACTTGAAGAGAACGCCGAGGAGTTCGTCAGGTCCTATGTGCAGAAGGGCGGCGAGTGAGCCGCCGGTAGCTGCCAGCGTGCCGCGGTGAGTTGCGGCCGGCGGCAGGGTTAAGGTCTCAAAAGCGCGACAGGTTTTACCGGGAACGGGCGCTCCGGGCTTCCGGGGCAGGCGGTCCTGCGTTTGGCGGTGGCACAAGACCGGAGGGACTTTCGTGGTGGGTGGCTTTGAACCACAGGCTCGTTGGCACAACTCGGCGTTTCTCGCCACCGGATCGTCGTCCTTCACCGACTTCCTCACGATGGCAGCTCCTGAGCTGCTGCCAAGGGTCCGGCATGCGGAGGGCGGCGCCGTCCATGCGGCAGGCTTGACTGACCTGCCGCATGGCACCACGATCATCGCCGCCGTGTGCGAGGGCGGAGCGGTGATGGTCGGCGACCGGCGCGCTACCTCCGGGAGCATGATCTCGCAGCGTGACATGGAGAAAGTCTTCGGGACCGACGAGTACAGCTGCGTCGGGATCGCCGGCGTCGCGGGCATTGCCATCGACCTGGTCCGGCTGTTCCAGGTCGAGCTCGAGCATTACGAGAAGCTGGAAGGCCGGCAGCTGTCGCTCGAGGGCAAGGCCAACCGGCTGGCCGGCCTGGTGCGCGCCAACCTGGGCGGCGCCATGCAGGGACTTGTCGCGCTGCCGCTGCTGGCCGGCTACGACGAGGAGACCGGGCACGGCAGGATCTTCAGCTTCGACGTGGCTGGCGGCAAGTACGAGGAGCAGCGGTTCGCCTCGATCGGCTCAGGCTCGGTGTTCGCGCGCGGAGCGCTGAAGAAGCTGTACCGCGACGGCATGAGCATGGACGACGTCGTGCTGGCCATCATGCAATCGCTCTACGACGCCGCTGACGACGATTCGGCTACCGGTGGCCCGGACATGTCCCGGCGGATTTACCCGGTGATCGCGACGGTCAGCGCGGATGGCTACCGGCGGCTGAGCGATGAAGAGTCGGCCGGCTACGCCGAAGCCGTCGTTTCCGGGCGGATGCAGGTACCGGACGGCCCGCAGGCGCCGCTGCGCCCGGCATGACGCCCTGGCCGGGCACCCGCTCGCCAGGCTGACGGTGCCCGCCATGAAGACCGACCCTTGACCCCCTGACCCCACTCGAGTAAGGAAGCGCCCGCCGTGTCGATGCCGTTCTACGTGTCACCTGAGCAGGTGATGAAGGACAAGGCGGATTACGCGCGCAAGCGCATCGCGCAGATCCGCAGCGGCGTGGTGATCGACTGCGAGGCCGGCATCCTGTTCGTTGCCCCGAATCCGTCCCGTGCGCTGCGCAAGTTCAGCGAGATGTACGACCGGATAGCGTTCGCGGCGGTCGGCCGTTACAACGAGTTCGAGAGACTGCGCCAGGCTGGCGTGCGCTACGCGGACATGACCGGTTTCCAGTACGACCGGCAGGATGTCACCGCGCGCGGGCTGGCGAACTGGTACGGGCAGCTGCTCGGCTCGCTGTTCACCGACAGCAACAAGCCGTATGAGGTGGAGATCGTCGTGGCAGAAGTCGGCACCAGTGCCGATGCCGATGAGATCTACCGGATTACCTTCGAGGGCTCGGTCGCTGACGAGCATGGTTTCGTCGTGATGGGCGGCCAGGCCGACAAGGTCGCGGCCGTGCTCAAGGAGCGCTACGTGCCGGGCATGTCGCTGGCCGAGGCGATGACCCTGGCTATCGCGGCACTCAGCGGCCAGGGCGATGGAGCGGCCGCCGAGCCGGTAACGAGCGGCCAGCTCGAAGTTGCGCTATTGGAGCGAAGCCGACCACACCGGGCGTTCCGCCGTCTTACCGGGCCACGGCTGGAGGCGCTGCTGGCAGAATCTGCCGCCAGTCCGGCCGGCAACGGTGCCGGCGGTGCCGGCGGGGCCGGTGCCGGCGAGGACGGTGTCGGCGGGGACGGTGCGGCCGACCAGCCAGGAGACAACGACGACGCCTCCGGTGGTTAGCCCGGCCCGTCGGCTGGCGGGCGCACCCGGATCGGGACATCACGGCCGGCCGTCCGGTGTTGGTAGCGTCGGGATAGGGAACGCACTATTGCGGCCTGACCAACCTGGCAGGAGGACAGCGTGACAGCCGATCTGGCCACGATTACCGGCATCGATGCGCCTACCGGGCTGCTGATCGGCGGGCAGTGGTCTGCCGGGCGGGCGGGGACGCTGCCGGTCATCGACCCGGCAACCGAGGAGCCGGTCACCGAGGTTGCCGACGCGAGCCCGGAAGACGCGCTGGACGCGGTTGCGGCCGCAGCCGACGCACTGCCCGGCTGGGCTGCGCGTCCGCCCAGGGAGCGCGCTGAATGCCTGCGCCGGGCCTATGAGCTGATGATCGGGCGTTCTGAGCAGCTTGCCCGGCTGATGGTGGTGGAGAACGGCAAGGCGCTGCGGGACGCACGCGGCGAGATCGCTTATGCGGCCGAGTTCTTCCGCTGGTACGCCGAGGAGGCCGTCCGGGTCGACGGGTCGCTTTCGGTCGCCCCGTCCGGTGCCAACCGGATCATGGTGACTCGCCAGCCGGTCGGCGTCAGCTACCTGATCACGCCGTGGAACTTCCCGGCCGCGATGGCAACCCGCAAGATCGGGCCGGCCCTCGCTGCCGGGTGCACGGTGCTGCTCAAGCCGGCCGCGGAGACGCCGCTGACCGCGCTCGCGATAGCCGGGCTGCTGGCCGAAGCGGGCGTTCCCGACGGCGTGGTGAACGTGCTCCCGACCGCCAAGCCCGGGCCGATGACGCACGCCGTGCTGGCCGACCCGCGGGTACGCAAGCTGTCGTTCACCGGCTCCACCGAGGTAGGCCGGATGCTGCTCAAGCAGGCGGCCGATTACGTCACGAACTGCTCGATGGAACTCGGCGGCAACGCCCCCTTCGTAGTGCTCGAGGACGCCGACATCGATGCCGCGGTCAACGGTGCGCTGCTGGCGAAGATGCGCAACGGCGGCGAGGCCTGCACTGCGGCGAACCGGTTCTACGTGCACGAGAAGGTGGCCAGTGAATTCTCGGCCGGGCTCGCGAGCAGGCTCGCGGCGCTGAAGGTCGGCCCCGGCCTCGACGAGGGCGTTGAGCTCGGCCCGCTGGTGAACGCGGATACCAGGGACAAGGTCGCGCGCCTGGTCGACTCCGCGACCACGGCCGGCGCCGCAGTGCTGACCGGCGGCCGCGCGCCTGATCGCGTCGGCTATTACTACCAGCCCACCGTGCTCGACAACGTGCCGGCCGGGGCCGGGATGCTGGCCGAGGAGATCTTCGGCCCGGTAGCCCCGATCGTCCGGTTCACCAGCGAAGCGGAGGCGATCGCGCTGGCCAACAGCACCGAATACGGGCTCGTCTCGTACGTTTACTCCGGTGACCTGCGGCGGGCGCTGCGCATCGCGGATGCGCTCGAGGCGGGCATGGTGGGGATCAACAGGGGCGTGGTATCCGACCCGGCGGCGCCGTTCGGCGGCGTGAAACAGTCCGGTCTCGGCCGCGAGGGCGCACACGACGGACTGCTCGAGTACACCGAGACCAAGTACATCGCGGTCGACTGGTAGGCGGGACGCGGTGGACAGGCGAATCTTCGGGCTAGAAAACGAGTACGGCGTCACCTGCACTTTCCGCGGGCAGCGCCGGCTGTCACCGGACGAGGTAGCCAGGTACCTGTTCCGCCGGGTCGTCTCATGGGGCCGCAGCAGCAACGTGTTCCTGCGCAACGGGGCCCGCCTGTATCTGGACGTCGGCAGTCACCCCGAGTACGCCACGCCGGAGTGCGACAACCTGATCGACCTGGTCACCCACGACAAGGCAGGCGAGCGCATCCTGGAGGGACTTCTCGTCGACGCCGACACCCGGCTGCGCGAGGAAGGCATCGCCGGCGACATTTACCTGTTCAAGAACAACACGGACTCGGCTGGCAACTCTTACGGGTGCCATGAGAATTACCTGGTTGGCCGGCACGGCGAGTTCGGCAGGCTGGCTGACGTGCTGATCCCGTTCCTGGTGACCAGGCAGATCATCTGCGGGGCGGGGAAGGTGCTGCAGACACCACGGGGCGCGGTGTACTGCGTCAGCCAGCGGGCCGAGCACATCTGGGAAGGCGTATCGTCGGCGACCACCAGGTCTCGCCCCATCATCAACACCAGGGACGAGCCGCACGCCGACGCCGAGCGCTTCAGGCGGCTGCACGTGATCGTCGGCGACTCGAACATGAGTGAGACCACGATGCTGCTCAAGGTCGGGGCTACCGACCTGGTGCTGCGGATGGTCGAGGCCGGCATCGTCATGCGGGACCTGACGCTGGAGAACCCGATCAGGGCGATCAGGGATGTCAGCCACGACATGACCGGTCGGCGCCGGGTGCGGCTGGCCAACGGGCGCGAGGTCAGCGCGCTCGACATCCAGCAGGAATACCTGGTCAAGGCACAGGACTTCATCGCACGCAAGGGCGCTGACCCGGTGACCAGCCGGGTGCTCGAACTCTGGGAGCGAACGCTGCGCGCCGTGGAGACCGGTGACCTTGGCCTGCTGGCCAGGGAGATCGACTGGGTCACCAAGCTCCAGTTGATCGAGCGCTACCGGGCTAAGCACGACCTGCCGCTCGCCTCTCCCAGGGTGGCGCAACTCGATCTGGCCTATCACGACGTGCACCGGGGGCGGGGCCTGTATTACCTGCTGCAGAAGCGCGGCGCGGTGGACCGGGCCTGCCGTGACCTTGACATCTTCGCGGCCAAGTCGATTCCGCCGCAGACCACCCGGGCCCGGCTGCGGGGCGAGTTCATCCGCCGGGCCCAGGAGCGGCGGCGTGACTTCACCGTCGACTGGGTGCACCTGAAACTCAACGATCAGGCGCAGCGGACGGTGCTGTGCAAGGACCCGTTCCGCTCGGTCGACGAGCGGGTGGAGAAGCTCATCGCGGGCATGTAGCGCCGCCGCGCGGTCGCCGCAGGTGGCGGCCCCGGCCGGCGCAGTGCGGTCATGGCCGGGTAACCGGCTGCCCGCTGTGCTGACGTCGGGCACTCCGCCGGTGACGGTAGGCTGACTGAGCTTCGCAAGCCAACGACGAGGAATCTAATGCGCCGCATCGCAGCAGCCCTGCTAGTCCCGCTCGCCGCCTGTCTCGCCCTGGTGGGCTGCGGCTCGTCGGGCGGCTCGTCCGCTGCGGATGCGAACGCTGCCGTTAAGGTCACCGGAAGTTTCGGCAAGCAGCCGGACGTCTCGATCCCGGCTGAGAAGGCCAGTACCAACCTGGTCATCAAGACGCCGATCAAGGGCACCGGGGCGGCGCTGGGAAGCGCCAACACGGCACTGGCGGACGTCGCGGTCTACAAGTGGAGCGGCACCAAGCACAGCCTGGCGGCCAGCACTTTCACCACCGGGCCGCAGCTGATACCGGCCCAGGCGGGCCTGCCCGGACTGGCCGCTGCGCTGAAGGGCGCCCGCGTCGGCAGCCGGATCGTGGCGGTGCTGCCGCCCAAGTACGGCTACGGGACCAGTGGCAGTTCCCAGCTGCAGGTCACCGGCAGCGACACCCTGGTCTGGGTGATCGACCTCATGCAGCAGTACTCCCCGACACAGTCCGCCGCCGGGACCCAGGTCTCGACGGGCGGCGGCAGCCTGCCGTCGGTGGCCGCGCAGCCCGGCCAGGAGCCGGTCGTCTCGGTGCCGAAGAGCGCAGCGCCGGCGAAGCTGTCGGTCACCACGCTGGTCAAGGGCTCCGGCCCCGCGCTGGTCAAGGGCGACACCGTGGTTGCCCAGTACGTCGGCGTCAACTGGCGGACTGGCAAGGTGTTCGGCACGTCCTGGCCGTCGGCGCAAGGTGCCGCAGGGCAGCTGCTGAGCTTCCAGGTGGGCGGGCAGCAGGTGATCCCTGGACTGAGTAATGCGGTAGCGGGGGTCCCGGTGGGCAGCAGGGTGATGGTGGTCATCCCGCCGGCCCTCGGCTACGGGCCGTCCGGCGGCCAGCCGACGGCCGGAATCAAGAAGACCGACACTCTCGTCTTCGTCGTCGACATCCTGGGTTACCAGCCTGCCGCCTAGTTCCAGCGCTCGAACGGCTCGGTGAGCTCGGCCCCGGCCAGGAAGGCGGGCAGCAGGGCCGGCAGCCGGCCGGGATAGAAGCGCTCAGAGCTGGCCAGTACCTCGGAGACCTCCCACCAGCGGGCATCCACGTAGTCCTCCAGTTCGTCGGCAGTGCGGCCGCCGTCGGTGACCGCCGGCCGGTCGGCATCCAGCCGGACCGCCACGACTGCCTCGTGCTGCAGTCGCCGGACGCCGCGCGCCGTCCAGGTGGCCGTGCGCCACCAGCGCGGCGGGCTCACTTGCGCCGGGCTGACCGCCAGCCCGGTCTCTTCCGCCAGTTCGCGCACCGCGGTCTGCTGATAGGTCTCGCCCGGCTCGATGCCGCCGCCGGGCAGTTCCCACCAGTGCTGGCTGCTGCGGGACGCCAGTTGGGCGCGGAACAGCAGGATCCGCCCGCCGCCGTCCTGCAGGACGACCCGGACGCAAGAGCGCTCGATGTCGTAGCTGAGATCCTGGTCGGGTGCCCGGCTGCCCGCCCCGCTGGTCAGCGATGCCGCGTGGCGCCCTGCGGCCGCCGCCGACAGGAAGTAGGCCAGGTCCTCGTCGAGGCCCCGGCCCATGGTGGACAGCCTGACCGGGCAGGCGCGCAGCACCTCTGCCAGGCCGTCGATGCTGACCCGAACCAGGTTGTGCCGGCCGGCGAGGGGCTGCGCGGCGGCCAGGACTTGCCTGCCGAAGTCACCGGGCAGGTCCGGTATCACGATGTCGGCCGGTGCCAGGGCGACCCGGCCGTAGCAGGTCATGCTGTGATGGGAGATACCGCGATGCCGCTCGCGCGGGTCGGACTCGCTGATCCGCAGCGAGCCCACTGGCCTGCCGCCCAGCACGGCGGCCGCGTTGACGGCCTCGCCGGCCGCCACGCCGGAGAAGCCCCAGCGGGTGCCGGTGCCTAGGTTGCCAGGACCCTGGGTCACCACCGCCAGTTCGGCTCCGAGCACATGCCGGGCCGCGAGCAGGCCGCTGTGCAGGCTGACCGCTTCCAGGTCGCCGCCGAATGCCTGGCCGATCGATACCGTCCCAGCCAGCCAGCCGGCCTGCGTGAGCGCCGCGGCCGACCGGGAGAACCAGGCGGGTAGCGCACCGCCGTCGAGCAGCACGTAAGCGATGCGGGGCGCCGCTGCGCCGGTGGCCAGGCCGGCCCGCCTCGCTCGGTATCCCGCCAGGATGGCTGGCAAGGCGGAATGCAGGTCGGCGACCACGACCGGCATGCCGGCCAGGTCGTCGGCCTCGCGCAGCAGGTCGTGCGACGCCGAGCCCTGCTCGTCGGCGCCCGGCACGCAGGCCTGCAACGGGGTGTACCTGGCCTTGATGAGGTGACCCGGCCCGGCCGGGTCGGGCGGCAACCGGTCCGGGATCGCCACCACCAGCGCGTATCCGCCGGTGCCGAGGCCCAGGTCGAGGGCGCTGGTATTGAGGAGCACCCGGTCGCCTGGCTCGGGCCGGCCGGTAAGCCTTGGGTAAGCAAGGGCGCGCACGCTTTGGCCCGCCACCGTCACACTGAGTTCCTGCGCGCCTGGCCACGATCGGCCGAGCGCGGAAACTTCGCCACTACGCCACCTGATCACTCCGGCAGGGTAGCGTCGGTCGCGGGAAGGGATGGCGATGTCGAGGCGGAAGACTGAACGGCTGCTGAGCCTGGTGGTCTGCCTGCTGTCCGCGCGCAGGTACCTGACCGCCACCCAGATAAGGGACGCAGTGCCCGGTTACCCGGCGTCGTACGACGCCTTCAAGCGGATGTTCGAGCGGGACAAGGACGAGCTCCGCGAGCTGGGCATCCCGCTGGAGACCGGGACCAACGGGCCGGGCGACGAGGAATACGGCTACCGGATCTCGCGGCAGGCTTACGAGTTGCCCGAGATCACGCTGGAGGCCGACGAGGCGGCCATGCTGGGCCTGGCCGCCCGGGTCTGGCGCCGGGCCGAGCTGGCCGGAGCGGCCGAAGGCGCGCTGCTGAAGCTGCGGGCGGCTGGAATCGACGCGGAAGACCTCTCGCAGCCGGGGATCGAGCCGCGGGTCCGGACGCCTGAAGCAGCGTTCGGGCCCCTCTGGGAAGCGGTCAGGGACGGGCGGCCGGTCAGTTTCGGCTACCGGGCCGCGGGCCGCGCCGCCGCGCAGCAGCGCAGGCTCGAGCCGTGGGGAGTGGTCAACCGGCGCGGCCGCTGGTATGTCGTCGGGCGCGACGCCGACCGCGACGCCGAGCGGGTGTTCCGGCTCAGCCGGATCGAGGGCGAGGTGAGGTTCACCGGACCGCCTGGCACCGTCGTCGTGCCGCCCGGCACCGACGTGCGCGCAGCCGTCCGCGACTGGGATGCCGATCCGGTCGTACCGCGGACCTGCAGGCTGCGAATCCGCGCCGGTGCCGGCTACGGCCTGCGGCGGCACGCGATCGGTATCGAGCCGGATCAGGTGCCAGGCTGGGACGTGGCCGAGCTGAACTACAGCGATATCGGCTGGTGGAGCGAGCACCTGGCATCCTTCGGTGCCGACGTTGTGGTGCTGGAGCCGAGTGACCTGCGCGATGCGGTAATAGGGCAGCTGAAGGGGGTGCTGGCGTGACTGCCGATGCATCCGCCCGGCCGCCCGTACCGGACCGCAGGGGGTCGGTTAGCAGGGGGCCGGTCAGCAGGGGGCCGGCCAGGACCGGGGCCGCCGGCACCGCCACCGAGCGGCTGCAGCGCCTGCTCGCCCTGGTGCCGTACGTGGTCAGCCGCAACGTGGTCGGGATGGCCGAGACGGCTGCGGCGTTCGGCGTTACCGAGCGCGAACTGGTGGACGACCTCAACCTGCTGTGGTGCGTCGAGCTGCGCTCGCCCGATCCGTACTGCCCGATCGACCTGTCCTACGAGGGCGGCGAGATCGTGGTCAGCGAGGCCGAGGCCATCGGCAGGCCGCTGCGGCTCGGTGTGGACGAGGCCTGCGCGCTTCTGATCGCGCTGCGGATGCTGGCCGACCTGAAGCTGCCCAGCATCAGCGACGGCGCTGCGCTGAGCCGAACCATCGCCAAGCTCGAGTCCGCGGCCGGCAGCGCGGCAGGACCGAGCGCACAGGTGGCCGTGCAATCAGAGGACTCGTGGGACTCGATGGCCGTCCAGTCGGCCGCCGCCCTGGTCGCCGACGCCCTGAACCGGGCCAGGCGGATCCACATCTCCTACTACGTGCCCGGCAGGGACGAGGCGACCGAGCGGGACGTGGACCCGATGCGGCTGCTGGCCGTGGAGGGCCGCAGCTACCTGGAAGGCTGGTGCCGCCGGGCGGGGGATGTCCGGTTGTTCCGGCTGGACCGGATCCTGGCGATCGAGGTGCTGGACGTCGCCAGCGAGGTGCCCGCGAGCGCCGAGCACGTAGACGTCGACCGCGGCCTGTTCCGCCCGTCGCCGGGGGATGTCCTGGTTGAGCTCGAACTGTCGCCGGCCGGACGGTGGGTGGCCGAGTACTACCCGTGCGAGCAGATCGATGAGCTGGCCGACGGCCGGATGCGGATCAGGCTGCGAACCCCGGATACCCAGTGGGTGCGCAGGCTGGCGCTGCGGCTGGGCGAGGCCGGCCGGGTGGTATCGCCACCCGAGCTAGCCGAGCAGATCATCGCCGATGCCACCGCGGCTCTCGGCCACTACACGTGACGAGAGCCTTGATTAACTTAAAACATGATATTTCCTACTTAAAAACCTGACACCGGCCCAAGGCCGACGAGAGAGGCTCAGCCGCGCGAGCTATTCCCGCGTGTAGACTCCCAGATAGTTGGCCAAGCCCAGGCTCAGCTGAATGGGGACGACCTTAATGTTCGATCCGAGCGCACCGCACATCATAGTCCTGCTGGTCGTGATACTCCTGCTGTTCGGGTCACGGCGGCTTCCCGGAGCGGCCAAGTCGCTTGGCCAGTCGATGCATGTCTTCAAGCGGTCGGTCCAGGGCCTGGACTCCGACTACCAGGACACTGAGGCCAACCCGGCAGGCCAGAACCCCATGGCCCAGGACTCGTTCGCGCAGCCTTACACCGCGGTTCAGCCCTCGCCGGCGCCGATCGCCGCGCCCGATGCAACCGCTCAGCAGCTAGCCGACCTGCAGCGCCAGGTAGCCGACCTGCAGCGGCAGAGCGCAGCGTCGAACGGCGGGCAGGTCTCCGAGGCGCAGCCAACCCAGCCGTTCTAGCCGCGCGCTGAGATGGCAGTGGCAGACGACGAGCTGAGCTCGCCGGCTCGCACGGATCTGGGGCTGCCCGGGCGCAGCAATCCGGACGCGCGGATGCCGCTCATGGAGCACATCCGAGAGCTCCGCAACCGGGTGATCAAGGTAGCGCTGGCCGTGACGGCAGGCTCGGTTGCCGGCTGGTTCATTTACGGACCGGTCTGGGATTTCATCAAGCGCCCATACTGCAATGCTCAGATCAGCTCGCCGGTGGCGGATGCGCTGGCTAAGTCCGCCGGCACCGTTGCCCCGCACTGCCAGCTGTACGTCACCGGGGTGTTCGACCCGCTGTTCCTGCGGCTGCAGATCTGCATCGCCGTCGGCGTGATCATCTCCTCGCCGGTCTGGCTGTACCAGATCTGGGCGTTCATCGCGCCCGGCCTGTACCGGCGGGAGCGCCGGTGGGCGTATTACTTCGTCGGCGCGGCGCTGCCGCTATTCGCGGTCGGCGCGACGATCGCCTACTTCGCGATGACCAGGGGACTTGAGTTCCTGCTGCACATGGTGCCGGCTGACACCACCGCGCTGATAACCATCAATACCTACCTGAGCTACGCGGGCGCGATGCTGACGATCTTCGGCATCGCCTTCGAACTGCCGCTGGTGTTCGTGCTGCTCAACCTCGCTGGCGTGCTGACTCATGCACGATTCCGCAAGTGGCGCCGGATGATCATCTTCCT
>JAJYUU010000191.1 GCA_021792405.1 Actinomycetes bacterium | reverse complement strand
CAGCGACCTGAAGGACCTGCTGCACCGCATCAGCGAACACGACAAGCACGACGACGCACAGCAGCAGACCGGGCAGCTTCCGGAGGCAGCCTGACCCTCCACGAACTTACGAAGTCACCCACTTAGCGAGCAAGAGCGGCCGCAGCTTCTCCCGGTACAGGGTCGCGGCCGACTTGAACCGGGCAGCCGCCTGCGGGTCGAGGGCCTGCTGCCCGTCCACGATGTGGTCGAACGAGTCGCCGACCGGGATGACGTCGTCGACCGTGAGCGTGTCCCGGCGCTCGACCAGCATCTGCTGCATGACCTTCAGCGCGGTCCGCTCTCGCTGCATGACACCGGCCAGGCTGCGCAGCGTCGAGATCAGTGCGGGCGAGAACGGGTACGTCAGCTTGAACGCCGCCTCGTCCGCGCCGCGGTGCTGCTCATCGGTGTTCATGCCGTCCAGCAGGACGTCCCAGACATCGGGTCGCCGGTCCAGCCTCGTGAAGGCGTCGGTCAGCTCGCGCTCGGCGTCCGGGTTAGCCGGGTTGCGGCGAAGCAGCCGCTTGTTCGCGACATACGGAAGGTTGTCATCGCCGAGCACGATCGGCGGGAACCGGCCCTGCTGATGGGAGAAGGCGCGGTCCAGCGCTTCCTGCTCCGACCCGGTAGCTCCGGCTCCGGCGAACCACTGCCGCAGGTCCATCTGCCGTGCGATGAACGAGATCAGCGGGATTGCTCTGGCGCCGGTGCCGGACTCGGCCAGCTTGGTGATCTTCTGCGCCTCCCGCGCGAAGAACTCCCTGTCCTGGACCGAGAAGGCGAGCCAGAGCACCAGCTCGTCCAGGAACAGCGTGACCGCGTCGTACCCGAGTCCCTTCGCGTGCGTCGCGACAGCGGCCAGGCCGGTGTCCAGATCGACGTAGTCGGCCTGCTGCGTGTAAGCAGTGAAGAATCGCTCCGCCAGCGCGGTGACCAGCAGCTGACGCTGCTCCGTCCCGGGTCCGGCCGCCCGCGCCGAGGCATACGACTCGGCGTTCCAGGTACCGCTGCCTAGCAGGGCTGACCACGGGTCGTCAGATCCACCCGCGCTGCCATTCAGCTCGGAAAAGAACTTCTCCTCGCCGTGCATCGCCCGCAGACGCTCGGCGTCGGCCAGGATACGGTCCGACTCGTGCAGCGCAGGCAACGGAGCCCCTGGGTGACGCTGGCGGATCTGGCGCAGATACCCGTCGAACAGCGCCTGCTCCAACGACCGCGCACCCAGCAAGTGATAGGCCAGCGGCAGCACGTTCCGGTCCCGAAGGACGTCATCATGCCTTGCGATTACCGGCTGAAGCTCGGGCTTCGCCCGGGCGGACGGGTTGTGCCGCAGCAAGGCGTACAGCACCGCCATGAAATGGCTCTTGCCGGACCCGAACGAGCCGGTGAGGAAGGCGCCACGGCTGATGCCGGACTGAACCGACTCGGCGACCAGTCCGAGCGCCTGATCGAACGCCGCCGCAATCGGCGGCGTCACGACATAGTCAGCGACCGTCTGAGCAACCGCTGCGTCGTCGACACTGTCGGTCAGCCGGAGGACGTAGTCCTCCGCCCGGGCTTCCAGCGGGATGTCGAGGACATCGCGAAGCGGGGCGCTCATCTGGCTTTCCTTCCCCGGCGCGGCCCGGCCGCCGGGCGCCACCCGCGGAGCTCCGCCACCGTCATCCCGACCTGCGCCGCACGCGTCGCCAGCTGCTCACGGCAGAACGTGGCCATGCTCACCCCGAACGCAGGATCGATCTCCGCATGCCACTGCTCAACCCAGGGTTGCAGCTCATCCAGCCCCGCCACCAGCGGCACCAGCTTCCCGGCCGGCCAGCCCTCAGCCTCCCGCTCGGTGATGATCGTCGCCAGCGCCAGCGACTGCTGCGCATGATCCCAGCCGGCCCAGCCCAGCAGCAGTGTCGGGTCAGTCTCCCGCCCCGCCTCCGGATAGGCAACGAACCGCTCCTTGGGCACATCCAGCTTGCCGCGGGCATGCCAGTACGCAGGCTTTCGGAAATCCGCCGGAGCGTACTTCGGCGGAACCGGGATCGCGCCTACCTGCTCACCGCTGTCTTCCCGGCGCTGCAGCGCCCACGTCTGCTCCCACGCCTCCCGCTTGCGCAGACCCGACTCCTTATACCGGTAAGCAGCAAGGAACGGCACCGCCTCATCAGTCATCAGCCTGGACAGCGACTGGGTCACCGGCACATCAGGCCGGCCCTCCCACAACTCCAGCACCGACATCAGATCGGCGTCCCTGACCACCTCGTCGGAAAGCTGCGCGATACTACGCGGCCGGGGCCGACCCTGCGGATCGAACCAGAACCGCCGGTCCTCCAGCCGGTCCAGCAGCCACTCCCGCAGCGCCCGCTCCTGCCGCTTCTCCCACGGCTCCTGGGCCCAGCGGCGTTTGTATTCCGGCCGCTCCAGCAACCGGATAAACGGATGCGACTCAATCAACTCCAGCCGCCGCTCCACCAGTTGACGATAATCAGACGGCCAATGCGCAGGAACTTCGGTTACCGGCCTCGACCCGTGCCGCGTGAACCAGGCAGTCTCCTCCTCACCACGCGCCACTCTTCGGGCCAGCGCAATCTCAAAGGCCCGCTCCCCCAGCGCAATCCCAGGCGGCTCCTCACCCGGATACGTCAGATCATCCTCGATCAGCCCGTAAAGCCGGTACACCTCCCAGTCCAGCTCCTCCTGCACCGCGATCATCCGCTGGCGCAACTGGCTGCTTTCGGCCTCGGCCGAAAGGAGAGTCGCGTGCGTGGGCGTGGCTTCGCCCGCGATGGCAGATGGCTCGGCGGCAAAGAGCTTCTGCGAAGTCTCGTCGAGTTCTCGCCCACGCGCCAAAGGCAGGCTCGCGGGCAATGGGTAGTCCCGCAACGTCGCTCCGGTGAATTCGTAAAACTCCTCCCAGTCGTCGCCACGGAATCCTTCATTAACTCCACCGTTCCCTTTGCCGTGGCTATTCTGCTTGAGCCAGAAGCAGGACGCCGAGGAGTTCAACACGCCAAGGAGGCCTAGATAGTCATCTTCCGATGCACCTGGTGCAAGCTTACAGAATGGCGCATGAGGATTGAAAAGTCGACCATCTCTGTCGTATGCGAAATGGTTGTGCGTAGCGACATTTGAGTAGCAGAGAGATCTCGGGTCAGCCAAGCGACTCAGCGCAATCTGGTGCCATTCCCACCAGGATCGCCCCTCAGCGCGGTAGGTCCTCTTTGTAAATGTCGCACGGCCCCATGTGACCGTCCGGTTTGCCCATAGCCATTTCAGAGCTCCCGGCCACTCGGTTATATTGATCAGACCGTTAGACGTATACGGAAAAAGAGCAAACAGGCCTCGGCTGATTCCAGAATCCCTGACCTGTTCACCAGCAACGAATTGGCGCAGGATTGTCGTTTCAACGCAACGCCTTCTAAAGGAGGCAAAACCGGCCAAGAATGCTGCGTCAGCATTCGTCTGTCCCGAATAGCCGATAGAGCTCGTTCGTGATCCGAGCTTCGCGGAATCCTCCCTATCCAACTGCGCTTGAAGCTGGGCAGCAATTCCGCCGCCAAGCGAAATCGGGTGACGTTCTAGCGATGCACGGTCTACATTCGCGACCGAAATGTGAACATCTTGCCAGCCTACGCGATCTACATGTTCGGTGATGGTGGACCAGACTATGCCTTTTGCTGGGTTATCGGGACGATCGGGCTCCCCGCGAATACCGAGAACGGCCCGGACCGTCTTGGCAACAGGTGTGCGGTTGCGGCCAATGATGATGACCGTGGGCGTGCCATGGCCGGGGATATAGGCCCCCGAAGTATCGGCAACTAGTTGCAAGTCGATCTGCGGCAGATAGTTCTCGATAAGCTTGACACCAAACTCCCGCTTCATAAACGAGTTGCTGGTGATCTGGCCGACCCACCCAGCCTGCTCACCGGGCTTGGCCAAGGCGAACATTAGCTTCATGAACGGAACGGTCATCGCGTACAGACCCTTACAGACTTCGGTGTACTTGGCGCGGTAGATTTGATTGAGCGCCTTGTCCTTGACAGTGATGTAAGGCGGGTTGCCGACGACCACGTCGTAGCGGCCTTCTTCCAGCAGGCTCAGCAGCAAGTCCGCGTCCTCGGTGCGGTAGGTGAAAGGCATGAATGCCGACCGGTCCGCCATGCCGGGGAGCACCCCGGCATCGGGGCCGTGGATCAGCGAGTCACCCACGGCGAGGTTCAGGGTGAATGCCGGGGCCTGCTCCAGCGAGCGCAGGCCAACAGCTTGCAGCGCGGCGAGCAGCAGCCGGAACCGGGCAATCGCGACCGCGAACGGGTTCAGATCCACGCCGTTGATCGCATCCAGCGCCTTCTGCACCCGCGCCTGAGCGTCCAGGTCCGGCGCCTGCCGGTGCCAGCGGTCCAGCAGCCGCGCGAACCCGCCGAGCAGGAAGTGCCCGGAGCCGCAGGCCGGGTCGATCATCCGGAACCCCTCCAGCGGCCGCTCAGCCAGCGCAGGCTCGAGCGTGCGGTCCAGGATGAACTCCTCCACGAACACCGGAGTCTGCAACAGCGCGTACATGTCCTTCGCATGCTGGGACAGGTCCTGATACAGGTCGCCCAGGAACCGAGTCGACAACTCCGGGTCGGCCAGGTCGTGGATCAGGTTGCCCTCGTCGTCCCGGCGGCGCCAGAAGTCCAGCAGGGCGTCGGCCGCTTCTCCGGACGGCGCGATCAGGTGCAGCGCCGAATGCGACTCCACCAGGTTCCTTGTCGCGGGCAGCTTGCGCAGATACTCAACCGCGTCCAGCAGCCATTCCCGGCCGGTGTCCTCCGGATGGCGGCGGAAGAACTCCTTCTGCGCATCCAGCGCCTCCTGCCGCCGCGACCCTGGCCCGGTGATCCACACCGGCCGCAGCAGGCCGTTGTCCTCACAGAACCGGACGAACACCGTGGTCAGCACCCACGCGACCGCGGCCTGGGTGACCCGGTCATCACGCCATTGCAGCCACGATGCGGCAGTGCGCTCCTTCTCCATGGCCAGGTGATGCTCGCGCTTCCACTCCCCCTCACGTTCCGCGTCCGATTCCAGCCGCGCACGCAGGTCGGCCTCCAGCACCAGTACCTGACGCTGCAGATCAGTCGTCAGCGCGCCGGTCGCCGTCATGATGTGCCTCCAGAGAGTTGACAGGACTGACGATCGAGCCAGTCGGAGTCCAGCCGGAAGAACTGACCTGGCGCGGCAAGTGGCAGCGGCCTGCCATCGATGACCGGGCCGAGGTTCCCCGGCAGCTGCGGGACTTCGGCCCAGATCGCTTGCTGCCGACCGGTCGCCAGGTCGGCGCGCGGGGCGAGCATGGTGAGGTGACCGTAGCGGGCCAGCGGTGCGAGATCAGTCAGCAGCACGGGCCTGGTCTCTCCAGGCGCCCCGGTCAGAGCCTCGTCAATTGCGGCTTCGAGTACCGGCAGGCTCCGCTGGACAAGCACGGCCAGTCCCTGCGCCTCCCGGCTGCCGCGTGGTGCCGCATCCGCAGCTCGGACCGTTTGCCAGGGCAGGCCTGCCGATGCGGCTTGCGCGCGCATTGCGTCGATCAGCAACTGGGTGATGTCCAGGCGCGTCACGGCGAACTCGGTCGTCAGGACATCGATCGCGCGATCAAGGCGATCCGCGTCGATCCCAAGTGCCAGGAACGATCGGGAAGCAGCGCTTTCGCTCAGCCGGTGCCAGACCCGGCCGCCGCTGATCAGGTCAGGCTGGGCTTCCTGCAGCCTGGTCTGGTGGCGAGAGCTGAGACGGCTGGTGTCGGCAGCCCTGGTGGGCGGCCGGAACGCACGTTCCTGCTCGTCATAGCGCAAACCGAGACCGGCTTCGTGGATGAGCTCATCCAGCCGCGGGCGGTCGGGCAGCGGCGCAAGCGCCGGGAACCTGGCCCGGTACCGATCCTGGACTTCTTTCGGCGTCAGTCGCTGGAAACTCGCGGCGCCCTGGACAGCGGCCAGCAGGGCAACGGCCGGTGGCAGGTCGCGTGAATGCAGCTCTCGCGCGCCGGAGAGGCCCGCGGTCTCGGACATGGCTGCGGCCAGGCGGAGTAGGCGGTCGGGGCTCGGAGCAGCCAGGCTGGCCTCACTACTGGCAGGCACCCCGGTCAGGTCCGCGGCGCGTGACCAGGTGGCCTGAAGCTGTGCGATCGCCCGCTGCGCCGGCACCAGGTGCTCTCCCGCCGCGGCCGCGCGGGTGACCAGCTCATCCGCCTTCTGGCCGATGGCTTCGGCGGGGTCGAGCAGAGCGGAATCGGTGGCGACCAAGGCGATCTTGCCGCCGTGCCGGCGTGTCGCGAGCGTTGCACTTTCCTCGTCGGCCTGGCTGAGCGCCCTGGTCCGGTCAAGGGCGACGCGCAGCAGGCCAGCCGCGATGTCGTTGGCGGACTCGCTGAGTTGCTCACTGGCAGGAGTCAGCGCGGCCAGGAACGCCCGGACAAGTTCGGCCAGCGTAGCGACACCCTCGAACTCCGCAAGCGCCTGGGCGGCGACAGCCGCCAGCGAATCCAGCAGGGCGCGGCTCGCATCGTCGGCAGCCCAGGACTCCTGCAACTTGTCCAGCTGCTGGGCCACGCGAGCGGGCGTTACCTTAAGAGCGCCGGCAAGCTCGGCCTGCGAGCCGAACGGCAGCGCGCCCGGATCGAGGCCGAGCAGGAGCCGGGCAAACCGACGCCGAGCCTGCGCGCTGCGGCTTCCCGCATGCTCGACCAGCATCTGGGCCGCCGCCGCCGAATCGGGCAGCACCGGACCGAACGGCTGGGCTACTGCGGCCGAAGCGGCGGCGGAGGCCCCGAACCGCCTACGCCACGCGATGGCCCGTGAGGTCACCTCGCGCCGCGTCGGCCCGGCCACCCCGGACATGCGATGCAGCCGAACCAGGTCGACGGCCATCAGGTCCGCGACGGTGCGCACAGCGTAGGGCTCCAGCGCCGACAGCGCGCGGGCGGACAGGCCGGCGTCTGCGAGCGGTGTGTCCGGCCGTGCCGCGGCGGCCTGCTGGTCCGCGTCTTCCGATGCTGCCCTGGGCACTGGCGTGAAGGCGGCCTGCCAGGCGGTCAGCATGTCGGCAGCGGTGTCGAAACGCTGCGAAGCCTTCCTCGCCAGCGCCTTCCTGAAGAACGCGGTGAGCTGGCCGGCTACCGCGGGCGCGAACATCTCCGGCTCGATAGTGGCCTCGTCCGTGAGCGAGGCGGGGTCGGACAGGCCGTCGCCGAACTTCGGCACCGAACCGGTTGCCATCTCGAACAGCACGACTGCGGCGGAATAGCGTTCCGCGGCGGAATCGAACCGGCCCCGACCGGGGTCTTCCAGGAACGGGTCCAGATAGTGCTGCGTGCCGGCGGTGACCGCGGTGGCGTCGGCGCGCGACAGCGAGAAGTCGAACAGCACCAGGTGCTTCGCGCGAGCCGTGCGGTCTTCTCGGACGCCGAGGTTGGATGGCTTGATGTCACGGTGGTCGATTCCGGCGCGGTCAAGGACGACGAGCGCCTCCAGCAGGTCAGTCCCGAATCTCTCCTGCATGTCGAGTGACAGTCGTTCGCGTTCCCGCAGCGCTTCGGCCAGTGTCTGATCGCCGGCGCGTTCCAGCACCAGCGCTACCCGGCCGCCGATCCGCAAGGGCCCTGCGACGAGCCGGACGATGTGCGAGTCCTGCAGTGCGGACAGGACTTCGGCCTCGCCTTCGAGGCGGGCTGCTGCCGCGTCATCGCGAGCGACCTTGAGCACGCGGCGTCGGTCGGGCCCGTCGCCGGACACCGATTCGTCGGTCACCAGCAAGCCAACCGCGGTCGAGCCGGACCCCAGGCGGCGGTCAAGCCGGAAGCGGCCATCGATCAGCGAGCCGGGTGCCGCGTCCAGGACATCGGGCGTTTCCTCGTCCTCGGGTGCCAGGAGGATCGACTCGGCCTCATCGAGCTGTGCCAGGAACGCCCGGATATCGGGCAGCCGGTCGCTGACCGCCGGCCTGGTCGCATCCAGGATCAGCGTCCGCAGGGCCGGGGTTACCTGCGGCAGGTCGGCGGCGAGGTCCAGCCCGTTGTCGCGGCGCAGCCGATCCCGCAAGGCGCCGCGGTTCACCGCTGCCAGCCGGCCGGCAAGCAGGTAGTAACTCAGAGCCTGTTTAACAACTCGCGGTTGAGCCTGGTTCGCAGGGATTTCTGATCTTCGTCGTGCCCTGGCGGCGCGCCTCCGTGATCATGAAGACGGCTCCTGGTAACTGCACGGGTGTCAAAGCCCAG
>JAJYUU010000033.1 GCA_021792405.1 Actinomycetes bacterium | reverse complement strand
TCGAGCTGGCCTCCGGAGATGGGCTGCTGTACGACGACTGGACGATGCGGCGCCCCGAGGGCGCGAACTTCTTCGGCCGTAACCCTGGCTTCCGGTTCCTGCGGGCCAAAGGCAACTCGATCGAGGGCGGCACGTCGGAAATCCTGCGCAACATCATCGCCGAGCGGGTGCTCGGGCTGCCGAAGGAGGCCAGGGTCGACATCGGGCCGTGGAAGGACTTGCCGCGGTGAGTGAGACGTCCATGAACACGACAGCCTCAGGCCAGCCGGCGGCGCGCGGCGAGCGGGCCCGGACCGCGAACCTGCTGTACGGCGAGACCGAGACCGAGCTGCGCGCCGCAGTCCGGGGCCTGCTGGCGGACAGGGCACCCTGGCGCGACGTGCTGGCCAGGACGCAGACCGGCCAGACTTACGACGATGGCTTGTGGCACACGCTCGCGGCCGAGGTCGGCTGCGCGGGCTTGCTGATCCCGGAGTCCCTCGGCGGCGCCGGCGCCTCGTACCGCGAGGCCGCAGTAGTTGCGGAGGAGCTGGGCCGAGCGGTCGCCCCGGTTCCGTTCCTGGGCAGCGCGGTCATCGCGACGACCGCGCTGTCGGCGGTCGGTGACACGGAATTCCTTCCGCAGCTGGCGAGCGGTGCGGTGACCGCGTCGCTGGCGATCCCGTTCGCCGCCGGGACGCGCACCCGGCCGACGGCCAGCGTGCGGCTGGACGCGCCGCAGCGCGGCGATGAGCCCGGCGATTACCGGCTCACCGGGACTGTCACCGGGCTTGCCGACGCGCTGCCTGCGGGCCTGCTGATCGTCCCGGTGGACGGCGTGCCGTACGGCCTCTACGTGGTGCGGATCAGCGAACCCGGCGTCGGCAAGCGGCCGCTCGTCTCGCTGGACATGACCCGTCAGCTCTGCGAGGTCCGGCTGGAGCAGGTTCTTGCCCGCCGCATTGCCGCCGGTGCGGCGGCTGAGCAGGCGGTCACAACCGCGCTGCTGGCCGGCGCTGGAATCCTGGCTTCCGAGCAGTTCGGCCTGGCGGAGCAGTGCCTGGACACGACAGTCGGCTACGTGAAGGAACGGCGCCAGTTCGCCCGGCCGGTCGGCGGCTTCCAGGCGATCAAGCACCGGCTGGCCGACCTGTGGGTATCGGTCACGCAGGCCAGGGCAGCGGCACGGTACGCGGCCGACTGGCTGGCCGCCGGATTCGGGCCGGAGACGACACTAGCGGTGGCCTTGGCCAAGGCAGCCTGCTCGGACACTGCGCTCAAGGCGGCGCAGGAGATGATCCAGCTCCATGGCGGGATCGGCTTCACCTGGGAGCACCCGGCACACCTGTATCTCAAGCGAGCCAAGGCAGACTCGATCGGCCTCGGCACGGCGGACGCGCACCGGGCATCCCTGGACGTGCTGGCTAACCTGCCAGCCCCTGAGTGAGCGCCGGCCGCTGGCCGGCAGCTGTGAAGTCGGCTCGAGTGCGCGCGGGCGCGCACGGACTGCTCCGATGTGGGACGGTAAGCCGGATCTCGGCGATTTCGGGGCTGTTAACCGCGAGGCTCTCGACTAGATGCCGTAACGTGGTCATCTCCGGTGCTGCAGCCATGCGAGGCCGCAGCGGACCCCGCGAACCGGGAGACCTGCAGGGACGCAGCTATGGCAGAGACTCAGGCAGAGACTGGCCAGCAGCAAGCCAGCACCGGCTGGCCCAGTGTCGACCAGCACAGTCCCAGCGAGACCAGTGTCGGCCAGTACGGTGCCGGCAACTACGGTGTTGATCAGTTCAGTGCAGGCGAGCCCGGTGGCGGGCAGGCTGACGGCCAGGTCGGTGCCCAGTACGGGGCCGGACCGCAGTCGGCTCCGGCCGAGCGGCCTCCCGTCGGCGCGATCCATCACATCGAGCTCTGGGTACCCAACCTGGACCGGGCCATCGTCAGCTGGGGCTGGCTGCTCACCGCGCTTGGCTACCGGATGTTCCAGGATTGGCCGGGCGGCCGAAGCTGGCAGTCCGGCCACGCTTACATCGTCGTCGAACAATCCCCGGCCCGCGTCGCGAGCCGGCACGACCGGTGCCGTCCCGGCCTGAACCATCTGGCTTTCCACGTGCCGAACCGGCCGCATGTCGAGCAGCTCACCGCTGAAGCGCTGCTGCACGGCTGGAAGCTGATGTTCTCGGACCTGCACCCGTACGCAGGCGGCCCGCAGCACTACGCTGCCTACCTGGAGAACTCTGACGGCTTCGAGGTGGAACTCGTCGCCGATTACGACTCATAGCTAGCAACTGCAGTGCGCCTGCCGCTTAGGTCACGCTCCGTCAGGCTGACCCGCATGTCTCGATCAACCGGTTGTTGACTGAAAATCTTGACTCGGCTAACGACCAGCCAGGACGGGTGAGTCATGTACATTTGAGATCTGATGGGAGCCGCTGACGAATTGGAGCCGGATGAGTCACCTGAGCCGGCCGTCGTACCTCTGGTCACGCGCCGCGCAACGTCGGCGCCATACAGTGAGGCAGCCCATTGTTTTCGCCGTTGACGAGTCCTTTTTATGCCCGTAAAATACTATTGACGGCGGCCACGCTGAGTAGTGTGAGCAATGGCTCATGCGTCGTGCGCACGCCGGGAAGGGCAAGATCATGAAGGTTGTTCGCACTCGCATTGCTGTCACTCTCGCCAGTTCGGCGGTCCTGGCAAGCGGCTTCGGCTTGACTGCGTTCGCCGCCAGCTCGGCCAGTTCGGCGGCCCCGGTACTGACCGCTAGCCAGTCCGCAAGCCAGCCGTGCCCGAACACCGTAATCATCGATTACTGTACGCAGAGTTAAGGTACCAATGACCTGATGCCAGAGTTCGCTAAGCCGGCCGGGAGACGGTGCTTCTACTGAATTCACTCCTGTGTTGGCATCCAGGCTTCGAGCCTGTTAGCAGAGGAGCCGGCCGAATGCGTGAATCTACCGGGCTGGATTGATGCCCCGTACCGAACAGAAGCGTCAGGATGGTCGTCGCGCTGCCTCGCAGTACCTGCAGCAATTGCTGCTGAAGCCGGGCGCGTACAGGCAGTCCTGGGAACGGTATGTGTCACGGGAGCGACGTGGCACGATCAACCAGCTCGCGGTGGCGGAGGTGATTGCGCGACACCTGTGGTCGACCCCGCGAGGTCCAGCGGACGTGACGGTTACCCCTCACCAACTGAAGGACACGGTCTCTCGCGCCCTCACCGGACGGCTGCTGAGTCGGCCGGCCTTGTCGCTGTTCATCGAGTCGTTTGGCTTCTCGGAACATGAAGCAGGTCGGTTGTGGCGGCTGTGGAGCGGATCGGCAAGCATCGGGGTAATGTCGGGCAGCCAGGGTGTGCCGGTGCATGCCCAACGGGAGCTTGCCGATGTACTTGGGCCGCCTCGACACCAGACAATCTCGCTGCACGATCACGTCTATGTCGGCGAGGATGGCCGGATCGATCGTGTTCGGATGGTCCAGGTCATCGAGGCGACGGCGCAGGGAGTTGACCGGATCCCGTTCGTGTGTGACACGAACGTACTGACTGTGGAGGTCGGGCAGGGCGGGAAGGAACTGAACGGCAACGTCGAGCAAATCGGTGACGACTTGTTCTTCGCGGAGATTCTGCTGGCGCGGATGCTGGACCTAGGCGAGACGATCACGCTCGAGTACTGGGTTACCTATCGCTTTCCTGGCGATCCGGCCGATCCCTCAGAGCGTGAGTTCCGGCGCGCGGTGATGCGGCATGCGGAGAACGTCGACATGCGGGTCGAGTTCCACCCGCTGCGGCTGCCTGCCCAGGTGTGGTGGGCCCACTGGGACGGCGCGGACGGCGAGGTAATTCAGCGGGAGGCGGTCACGCTCGACAGGGAGTGCGCCGCGCATCGCTACCTCCGCTCGGTCGACAAGACAGCTGCGGGCTTCTGCTGGCAGTGGGACTAGGTCGCTTGCCCGACAGTCATGAGACGCAAGAAGAGACGTGCAAGCCGGTTGGAGCGAGTGATCGCTGCCTAGAAAGAGCTATCCGTGAGCGATGTCGCACAGGTAGAGAATCGCCGTGCGGCTGCCGAATACCTGCGGCAGTTGCTGCTGAAACCCGGACGCTACCGAGAGGCTTGGCAGCAGCATGTGGCGAGGCCGCGAGATGGCGTGATCAATCAGATGGCGGTCGCTGAGGTTATTGCCGAGCGGTTACGAGCGGCACCCGGTCATCTGGGTGACTCCCATATCATGCCCTACCAGCTTCGGGATACGGTTTCGGCTGCCTTGTCCGGCCGTCAATTCAGCGCCCACACGATGCAGTTGTTCATCGAGGCGTTTGAAGTCTCTCAGGATGAGGCTGGGCGCCTCTGGCGGCTGTGGAACGGCTCGGCGCGTATCGGGGTGATGTCAGGCAGCCATGCGGTCTCTGGGCAAACCCAGCGTGAGGTTGCTGAAGTGGTCGGGCAGCCGCGACATCAGACACTCTCACTGCATGATCATGTCTATGTCGGCCGGGACGCCCGGATCGATCGCGCCCGCATGCTCCACGTGATCGAGGCGATAGCGCAGGGGGTCGACCGGATCCCGTTCCTGTGTGACACGAATGTGCTGACTGTCGAGGTTGGGCAAGGCGGGAAGGAGCTGAGCGGCAATGTCGAGCAGTTGCGTGACGACATCTTCTTCGCGGAGATTCTGCTAGCGCGGACCTTGGATCTGGGAGAGACCATCACGCTCGAGTACTGGGTTACCTATCGCTTCCCTGGCGATCCGTCCGATCCCTCAGAACGTGAGTTCCGCCGGGCGGTGATGCGGCATGCGGAGAACATCGATATGCGGGTCGAGTTCCACCCGCTGCGGCTGCCTGGCCAGGTGTGGTGGGCCAACTGGGATGGCGCGGACGGCGAGGTAATTCAGCGGGAGGCGGTCACGCTTGACAGAGAGTGCTCAGTGCATCGCTATCTTCGCTCGGTTGATAAGACGGTCGTCGGTTTCTGCTGGGAATGGGAGTAGGCGCTGAGCCGACTCTCGCGCACCGCCACTGTCAGCTGACCTGTGTGTATCCGGGTAGCCGCCGTACCGGGCTGTTGCGGCGGCCCGCAGGCGCCCGCGAGTGCTCAACAGCGAAAGCCCGGACCAGCGGGTGCACCGTGTATCGCTCCTCGCCAGCTGCGGCTTCGTGCGCCGGCTCTAGCAGCCCGACGGCGACGAGTTGCCGGATGACGTCGCCGTCATCGCCGGCGAGCATCGCTAGCTCTGCCGCCGCGACGTCCCCCGGAATCGTGACTGCTGCTGTGGACATGACGCGTCGGGCTGAGAGAGGCACGGCTCGGAAGCTTGAGCTTATGGCCGCGCGGACGGAGATGTCCTCGGCAGTGAGCACATCAAGTACCCGGCCGCCGTGAAGTTCACGAGCCAGCCTGGCCACGCTTAAGCCCGGTCGTGCGGCTAGAGAAGCGCCGGCGAGTCGAACCGCGAGTGGCAGCCCCGCGCAGGCGGCTATGACGGCCTTCGCAGCGGCAGGCTCGGCCGCGATGCGGTCCGGGCCGGCAACCAGTCCGAGCAGCGTCAGTGCCTCGCTATCGGCAAGCCCGCCGAGGGCCACGAAACTGGCGCCGGCTAGCCCGGTCAGGCGCCCCCGGCTGGTCACCAGAACGGCCGCGCCGCCTGGGGCTGGGATCAGCGGGCGTACTTGGGCGGCGGAGGCCGCATCATCGGCGATGACTAGTACGGTGCGGCCGGCGAGCAGGGACCGGTAGAGCGCCGATCGCGCCGGTCCGGGGGCCGGCATGCTCCGCGGCTGGATGCCCATCGTCTGCAGCATCCCGGCCAGTACGTCCTGCGGATTCGCCGGCCGCTCGACGCCGCCGAGTTCGGCGTACAGCTCGACGAAGCGGGACCTCAGCTGCATCGCGGCAGCGGCGGCGACAGTGCTCTTCCCCGCTCCTGGTGCGCCGCTGACGACTGTGACCGGTACTCCGGGGCCGTTCAGGTGGTCGATGATCGCAGCAATCTCCGCTGACCTGCCGGTGAAATCGGCCGGAGGACCGGGAACCTGCGAGGCGCCGGGCTTCGGCAGGCCGGCCGACAGCTCGGTGATCTTGGTCGCGGAACGCACGGTAGCTGTTTCTTCAGCCAGGATCCGACGGTAGAGCACGGTCAGCGCCGGCCCTGGCTCGGCGCCCTGCTGCTCGAGCATTGCCCGACGCGCTTGCTGATAGGCATCCAGCGCCTCCTTGCGCAGGCCTAGCGCGTGGCAGGCGCGCATCAGCTGTTCGCATGCCCGTTCCCGGCTCGGATCGGCCAGGACCGCGGCGCGCAGTTGCCCGAGTACCTGCTCCTGCTCGCCAGCGGCGAGGCGGGCGTCAATGAGCGCGTCCATTACTACCCGGCGGTGGTTCGTCAGCCTCGCAACGTCGTCGGCTAATGCCCCGCTCCGTGGCACGTCTGGCAGCGGCGGGTCGCCCCATAGGGCGAGTGCCTGGATGAACGAGGCGGCCGCGGCAGTGACGTTGCCTGAGTCGAGCTCAGCCTGTCCCTGTGCTGCGAGATCGGTGAACTCGTCGACGTCGAGTTCACCCGGGCGCACCACCATGACGTAGCCCCGCTGCTGACGATGGGCCGGCGAACGACCGCCGGGCGGTCCGACAGTGGCCAGCCGACCGGCGCAATCGCCGAGGCACCGCCGCAGTCGGCTGATGCACACCCGCAGGGCAGCTTCGGGGGCGTTCGGCGCTTCAGCGCCCCAGAGGGCGTCGATCAGCATCGTTCGCGGGCAGGTCCTGTTGGCGCGCAGCAGCAGGACTGCTAGAGCGGACTGGAGTAACGGCTGGCAGATGACCGCTGGGCCGCGGCCGGTGCCCGCATCCGCATAGAGCGGACCGAGGATCCGATATTCCATTGATCACCTACGCTGTCCGGGATTGGCGTAATTGTAACGTGCAACTGCCCGATCGCTCAGTCACCCGGCTGCGCGTGCGACGCAATCGCGAGCCCGGTTACACCTAGGCAACAGCTCGGTAATGATCGCTTCGTTATGGTCGAGCCGAGTCGCCGAAGTGCATTAATCCGGGCTAAATGAGTAATCGGAGCAGAGCTATGACCATTAGCGTGCCGGCGCTTGCTACCCTTGCTGCGCCGCCCGAGCCGGCCTTCCGCTGGAGCACGTCCTTCCGCCGGAGCACGGCATGACTGCGAGGGCCTCGGACAGGGCGTCAACTCTTCCGCCACCCGCACCTGGAACGACTTGGGGCCACGCCCGCCAGCCGATCCTGCGAGTCCTGCCGGGAACGCCGGATTCGGTGCACACGGCACGGCAGATGGCGCGCCATTTGCTCGGCGACGGGGACCCGGCGGCAGAGACCGTGGTGCTGCTCGTGAGCGAACTGGTCACCAACGCGATCGTGCACAGCCAGTCGGGCGCGGCGGGCGGCACCGTCACGGTAACGCTGTGCCCGGTGCCCGCCGGGGTGCTGGTTCAGGTTCGCGATGACGGCGGTCCGTCCGAGCCGTGCCTGACCGAGCCGTGCCTGGCCGAGATCGGCGCTGGTGGTGCCGAGCACGGCTATGGCCTGCTGTTAGTCGATGCGCTGGCCGACAGGTGGGGCACGATTTCCGGTCCCGGCAGCCGGGTCACGTGGTGCCGGATCACGCGGCATCCGGGCGCGGAGGAACGTGCGGAAACAAAGCTTTAACACGGCTGACGCCCCTTACGTGCCTTGTGCAGCCGGCGTAACGATCGCGAAATCTGGCGGAAACGATCGCGTGGGAAACATGAACCGACCTGACGAAACCGAAGCGGTCGGCTGGGACCGTGCTGGTCGCCGACGCCTGGCACCCGGCAACCCTTCGCTTCAGCCTCTGGAGGCGGAGAGTGACTCCCTACCTAAGCTGGCTCAGCCCAGGCGACAACGCCTGGCAGATGACAGCGGCCACGCTCGTCGGCTTGATGAGCATCCCCGCGCTGGCCGTCTTGTATGGCGGCATAGTCCAGCGCAAGTGGGCCGTGAACACCATGATGATGGTGTTCGCGGCATTCGCGCTTACCTTGATCGTGTGGGTGCTGTGGGCCTTCAAGATGGGCTTCGGCTCGCCGTGGATATCGACGTTCGTCGGCAAGCCAGCGACGGTCGTCGGTGCCGGCGGGGAACAAGCGCAAGCTAGCATCCCGCTGCTCAGGGGCCTGATGCCGAACTTCAGGTTCCCCGAGGGCTCACTGGTCTACTTCCAGTTCGTGTTCGCCGCCATCACGCCGATCCTGTTCGTCGGCAGCGTCATCGGCCGGATCAAGTTCAAGGTCTGGCTGATCTTCGTGCCGCTCTGGATCACCTTCGCGTACGCGGTGAACGCGTTCTTGCTCTGGGGCGGCGGTTTCTGGGCCGGCAAGGGCGCGCTGGACTTCTCCGGTGGTTACGTCATCCACCTGGCGGCCGGTGTCTCCGGGTTCGTCGCCGCGGCCATGGTAGGGCCCCGGCTCGCCCGCGACCGGGAGAGGGCGGTCCCGAACAACCTGCTGTTCATCGCCGTCGGTGCCGGCATCCTGTGGCTCGGCTGGAACGGCTTCAACGGCGGAGACCCGTACTTCGCCAGCGCTGACGCGACAGCGGCAGTGCTCAACACCAACCTGGCGACCGCCGTCGCGATGATGACCTGGATCATCATGGACATGGGCTTCGGCAAGGACAAGAAGCCCACGTTCCTTGGCGGCGTCAACGGCATGATCTGTGGGCTAGTCGGCATCACGCCGGCCGCCGGTTACGTCAACGGTGTCGGCGCGATCGTGATTGGCGTGGTCACGTCCGGCTTGGTCTGGGTCCTCTTCGGATACCTGCCGCGGAAGGTCTGGCCGTTCAACAGGGTCGACGATGCACTCGGCGTGGTCTACACGCACGGCTTCGCCGGGCTGTTCGGTGGCCTGCTCGTCGGCTTGCTGGCCGACCCGAAGATGATCGTGTACCTGGGCCTCGGCAAGAACCCGGACGTGACGACGGCTGGCCTGTTTTACGGTCACCCGAGGCAGCTGCTGATCCAGGCTGGCGCCGCGCTCACTGTCATCCTCTGGGACGCGATCGTTACCTACGCGATCCTGCGTGTCATCAAGCTCTTCACGCCGCTGCGCATGCCGGATGCCGAGCTGGTGGCCGGCGACATCCTGGTCCATGGCGAGGTCGCCTACCCGATGGAGGAGCCAGACCTGGCCCCGGCCATGGTAGGCGACGGAACCCCGGACAGCCAGCTGCCGCACCACCCCTACGCTCAGGCGCCGCCCGAGGTGATCAGCGACTAGCGCCGGGCTGCGGCGGGCGCAGCGCACCTAGTGTCCGGAAACGGGCAGCCGCGAAGCCAGCCTTCCTCGCGGCTGCCCGCTTGACCGCTGCCATCGCCGACACCGAGACCTCCCGCCGCAGCCGCCGACGAGGTCACGACCGCCGACAGCGCCAGTTACATCGCGTCCCAGGACCGGACGGTGTCGCGCAACTCCCATGCGCGGGTCAGCAGGCTCCGGTGCCCGAACCGTTCACCTGGCGCCGCAGCAGCCCGGGCACCGTGATGCCGGACTCCACCGGTCAGCTCGCGAATGCGTCGCCGACGGCCGAACCCGTGCCTGCCGTGGCAGTCGCCGTGGCAGTCGCCGTGGCCGCGCCCGGCGGCTCGTAGCCCTGCAGCGGGAAGTGGCAAGCGGCAATGTGCCCTGGGCCAAACGAGCGCAGCTGCGGCTCTTCCTCCACGCAGCGCTCCTGGACGAACGGGCACCTGGTGCGGAACCGGCAGCCCGACGGCGGGTTGATCGCGCTGGGCAGTTCGCCCTGGATGCCGACCTCGCTGCGTGCCTTCGCGGCCTGTGGATCCGGGATCGGGATCGTGTTGATCAGGCCCGCGGTGTACGGGTGCGCCGCTCGCTGGTAGATGTCGTCGCCGGAGCCGACTTCCACCAGCTTGCCGAGGTACATGACGCCGATTGTGCTGGCCATGTACTTGACCACTGCAAGGTCGTGCGAGATCACCAGGTAGGTCAGTCCATGGTCGGTCTGCAGCCGCTTCATCAAGTTGAGCACTTGCGCCTGAATTGACACATCCAGCGCGCTGACCGGCTCGTCTGCCACGATCAGCTGCGGGTTGAGGGTCAGCGCCCTGGCTAGCCCGATCCGCTGGCGCTGGCCGCCGGAGAACTCATGCGGGTACCGCTCGACGGCGTTACGCGGCAGGCCGACCTCGTCCAGCAACTCGAAGATCCGGTCCTGCTGCTCTTTGTGGCTGCCGATGCCCTGTGCCGTCAGCGGCTCCCTGATGATCGCGCCCACCCGCATGCGCGGGTCCAGGGAGGAGTACGGATCCTGGAACATCAGCTGCAGGTTGCGCCGATGGTGACGCAGCGCCTTGCCGTGCATGGACGCGAGGTCCTTGCCGCCTAGCAGCACCTGGCCTGAGGTGGCCTTCTCGAGCGCGACGACCAGCTTGCCGATCGTGGTCTTGCCGCAGCCGGACTCGCCGACGAGGCCGAATGTCTTGCCCGCCTCGATCGTGAAGGACACTCCGGACACCGCCTTGACGCTGCCGACCTTGCGCTGCAGCACCATGCCGGAGGTCACCGGAAACTCCTTCACAAGGTCACGCACCTCAAGCAGCGCTCCGCCGGGCACCTCCATCGTGTCGCGGGCGTCAGGTTCGGTCACGGTCACGGCTGCGGCGCTCGGCAGGTGTTCCCGGCTGCCGGCCCCGGCCTCCACGGGAACGCTGTCGGTAATCTTGGCCAGCGCGAGCGGGCCGTCCACCGGGTGCCAGCACGCGAAGCTGTGCGCCACGTCCTCGCTGAGCAGCGGGGGCTCGTCGGTCGTGCACTTGTCCGTCACCCTTGCGCAGCGTGGGGCGAACCGGCAGCCGGGCGGCGGGTTGGACAGGTCCGGCGGCACCCCGGGAATGTTCGCAAGGCGCTCGGTTCCCGACTGGCTCAGCCGCGGAATGGATCCGAGCAGCGCCTGGGTGTAGGGGTGGTGCATGTGCGCGAACAGTTGCTCGGTTGTCGCCTCCTCCACGATCCGGCCCGCGTACATCACGTTGACTCGGTCGGTGTGCCCGGCGATCACGCCCATGTCGTGCGTGACCAGCAGGATTGCCATCCCCAGCCGGGACTTGAGGTCATCGAGCAGGGCCAGGATCTGCGCCTGGATAGTGACGTCCAGCGCCGTCGTGGGCTCGTCCGCGACCAGCACCTTTGGCTCGCACGACAGCGCCATCGCGATCATCACGCGCTGCCGCAGGCCGCCCGAGAGCTGGTGCGGGTAGTCGGACAGTCGTTCGGCTGGCCTCGGCAGCCCGACTAGGCCGAGCACTTCGGCGGCACGGTCGAGTGCCTCCTTCTTACTGAGCCCCCGGTGCAGCCGGACTGGCTCGGACACCTGGTAGCCGATGGTCTTGGTCGGGTCCAGGGACGTCAGCGGATCCTGGAAAATCATCGCGATCTCGTTCCCGCGGACGGACCGCAGGTCCGCCTCCGAGAGCCCGACAAGGTCCCTGCCGTCCAGCTTGACCGAGCCATCGGTGATGCGGCCGCCAGGCGGCAGCAGGCCCAGGATCGACAGCCCGGTCATCGACTTGCCGCACCCCGACTCACCGACGAGCCCGAGCGTCTCCCCGGATTCGATGTGCAAGCTGACATTAGCGACCGGGTGGACCACCGACCTGCTGAGCTGGATGTCGGTGGACAGATTGTCGAGCTGGAGTACCGGTGCCATCTCGGGAGTGCTCCTTGGGTGTGTGCGTGGGGTCTGGGCGCTGAGTGGTCAGCGCCGGCGCAGCCGGACGTCGAACGAGTCGCGCAGCGCATCACCGATGAGGTTGCAGGCCATCACGACCAGGACGATGCAGGCGCCGACCGGGTAGACCAGCCACCAGTAGCCGTCCTGCATGTAGCCGATGCCATTGGACAGCATGTCGCCCCAGTCCTGGGTGGGATACTGCAGCCCGAAGCCCAGGTAGCCGAGCGCGGCCACGAGCAGGATCGCGTCCGCCACGTTGAACGTGACATTGACGATCATCACGCCAACCGCGTTGGGGATGAGGTGCCTGCCGATCAGCCGCCAGGGCCTGACTCCGGCGATCCGTGCCGCAGACACGAAGTCACGGGTCCGCAACGTCAGCACCTCGCCCCGCACCAGCCTGGCCGGGACCAGCCAGTAGTAGCCGCCGATGATCAGGCCCAGGCTGAGCACCGATGGGCCGTACCTGACCGCGATGATCAGCACCACGAACAAGATCGGGATGGACAGGAAGACGTCCACGATCCGCATCATCACCGAGTCGACAACGCCGCCGACCAGGCCGGCCACCGCGCCCCAGATCGAGCCCAGCACGATGCCGAACACGGCGGCGAGGAACGCCACCTCCAGTGACGCCTGCCCGCCCCGCATCAGCAGCGCCAGCTCGTCAAACCCCTCGCTGGTCGTGCCGAGCAGGTGGCCCGCCCCGGGCGGCAGGTTGGTGGCCTGCAGGTTGGTGTTGACCGTCTGACCGTGATAAAAGATCGGCCCGATGAAGCAGAACACCAGGAAGAACACGAGGATGGCCGAGCCGAGCACGGCCAGCCGGTTGCTGGTGAACTCGCGCATCGCGAGCCGCCAGCCGCTCTGGATCGGGCCGGCCTCGCCGCCTTCGGGCGCTCGCGCGCCGCCTAGCGGCGACAGGACCGGGCTGGCAATGTTGGTCATGGTGGCCTCCCTTCCGGGCGATCAGGCGAGCCTGATGCGCGGGTCGGCGACGGTGAGCGCGATATCGGCGACCAGGTTGCCGACGATCACCAGCGTCGCGCCGATCAGCGTGTAGGCGATCAGCACGTCGTAATCCACATTGCCCAGGCTGTTGTAGAACAGTAGCCCGAGACCCTGATAGTTGAACACCTGCTCGGTGATCAGGTTGCCGGCCAGCAGCACCGGGATCGAAAGGCCGATCAGCGTCACCATCGGCAGGCAGGCGTTGCGCACGAGGTGGCGGAACAGCACGAGCCGCTCCGGAAGCCCCTTGGCCCTGGCAGCCTTGATGTAGTCCTGGGCCAGCGCGTCCATGGCCGACGACCGCATATAGCGCGAGTAACCCGCCACGCTGATCAGAGTCAGGGTCGCGATCGGCAGTGTCATCGCATGCCAGTCGGCCATCACCGCCCACACCGAGGTGGACTGGCTGGCCTCGTAGCTGAAGATGTGCAGGGAGAGCGCGAAGGCCTGGATCAAGATCAGCGCCAGGAAGAACACCGGCATCGCGTACAGAATGAAAGCCACCGTCGTCATCGCGTTGTCGCTCAGGCTGTTCCTGCGCACCGCCTGGTAAATCCCGAGCGGGATGGCGAGCAGCACTGACAGCAGCAGCGACATCCCGGACAGGTAGAAGCTCCTGGCCCAGCGCTCCCTGAACAAGGCCGCCACGCTCTGATTCAGCTTGTAGGAGTAGCCGAGGTTGCCGTGCAGCGCGTTACCGATGTAGCTCAGGTACTGCAGGATCCACGGCCGGTCAAAGCCGTTGGCCTTGTTCCAGGCGTTGACCGCAGCGTTCGTGGCCTTCGCGCCGAGCACGTCCTGCGCGGGCGAGGGATAGATCGTGTGCAGCAGGAAGAAGATCACGATCGAGACGCCGATTAGCACGACGATCGACGTGATTACCCGGCGGATCAGGTAAGCGGTCACAGGTCCTCCTGTCCCGGCGCGCGGCGCGCGGACGGGGTAAACCGGCCGGCGCTCCTGTTCTCCTGCGGCAGCAGGAGAACAGGAGCGACCGGGCCGGCGGTTACTGCCTTGTTACTACTTGGTGAAGTACCAGAACTCGGGGCTGAGCTGGTACTGGGTGAGCGACTCGAACGAGGCCGGCGGCCCGGAGATCGTCTTCTTCCACACTTCGATGTTGTCCACCGACGGCTGGAAGAGACTGGGCTGCTGCTGGGTCAGGTACGCTGCCTCGGCCTTCACCGCAGCGGGGTTGCTGCTGGTCGTGGAAGCGGCGATCAGCTTGTCGGCCTCCGGGTTGGCGTACCCGCCGATGTCGTACGTCCCGGTGCTGTTGAAGATCCCGTTCATCGTCGGGTAGCTGGCAATGCTGAACCCGCCGAAGTCCTCCATCGCCCACAGGTTGTCGTTCTTCGGCTGCGCCACGTCGTAGTAGGTGGCGATCATGTGGTTGAAGTTGTCGGACTTCAGCGTGATGTTGATGCCGACCTTCTTCGCCTGGTCCACCAGGTCAGTGATCTGCTGGCCGATGATGGCCGGGCTGGTGTTCCAGATCAGGTTGAACGCCAGCTTGGTGCCGGCCGGGATGCCCGAGCCGCACTCGTTGCTCGCCGTACCCGGCTTGCTGCACACGTCCGTACCGCCGGGGTTGACGGTCCAGCCATGCGCCTTCAGGATGCTAGCCGCGGTCGAGACGCTGAACGGGTAGGGGTTCGTCTTGGCGTTCGCCGGGGTGTACGGGCTCGGCGGGACCTGCGGCACCGGACCGAAGTCCTGGCCTCCTGCGCCGTGGAAGAACGCCTTGATGTAGCCCTGCTCGTCCTCCAGGTGCGCGAACGCCTGGCGGAAGTACAGCTGCTTGATGATGTTGTTGAAGTCTCCGGTCGTGTCCTTGAAGTTGTAGGTCACGTAGCTGAAGCCGAAGCCCGGGTACCCGAAGACGTTGTACGTGCTCTCGATCGAGTTCACCTGCGGCAGGTCGGTGAACGGCAGGTAGCCCTGGTCGATGCTGCCAGACTTGATTGCGTTGAACTCCGCCGTGTCGGAGGTGAACGGCACTGCCTGCAGCGTCGACATCGTCGGCGCGTGCGGGCCGCTGTAGCTGGTGTTCGGCGCCATGGTGTACGCGCCGGTGGTGTTGTTGAACGAGGTCAGCTTGTACGGCCCGTCGACCACCTGCCACAGCGGGTTGCTGGCGTAGGTCCCGGTCGACTTCGACTGGGCAGCCAGGAAGTTGTAGATCTTCAGGGCGTTCGCCGGGTTGGTGAAGTCCAGGATCGGGCCGTTCGCCGACGCCCTCGCCCATGCCTGTGCCGGAAGCGGGGTGATGCCCGCAAGCTCGTTCTCGAAGAACCAGGTCGGGTTGACGGCCTTGTTCAGGTTCATCACCAGCGTCCGGCTGTTCGGCGTGGACATGCTGACGACCTGGTCAGGGATGCCGACGCCCGGCACGTACTGGCTGTAGTCGGCCGGGCTGACCTTGACTGCGGCCTTCGTCAGGTCGACGAAGAACTCGGCGTCCGCGGCCGTGATGGGCTGGCCGTCGGACCACTTCCAGTTCTTCATCGTGACTGTCACGGTCTTGTCGCCGTTGCTCCAGACCGGGTCGCTCGCCAGGCTCATCGGCTTGTTTTCCTGGATCTGCGCGCCGTCCGGGAACATGTACAGGTAGCGCCACATCTCGGCCTGGAACGAGTAGGCGGTGTACACCGATCCGTTCGCGCCGGGGGTGACCGGGAAGATCCAGGTCGGCGTAGCGCCGGGCGGCTCGGCCACGGTGATGGTGCCGGCGTGTCCGAAGGGCGCCGCTGCCGGCACCTTGCCGAACGCGCCATTCGGGGTCAGCTGAACGCTGTTGCCGCCGCTGGGGCTGCTGCCGCATGCGGCCAGCGCCGTGGCGCCGACGACGGCGAGGATCGCCGCTTTGGCGCCCGTGCGGGCAAATGGTCTCATTCCGTTCCTCCTGGCTGACTGACGCTGTGCCGCGCCTGCCGAAGTCGGGCCTGCGGTTCCGCCCCGCTTGCCTGGCAGCGCCACGCGTGGCACTCGCGCAGTTAAGAAAACTTGACCGAAGCGTAGAACTCTTCTGGCCCCAGGGCCTAGAGGAAGCGGTGTCACGGTTTGTTATCGGTTGCGTAGCCATCAGAGCTCGATCGGTCCCGAGTCGCTGCCTGACCGGAGGCCGACGGCGGTGCAGATGACGCCGCCGACGGCCAGCCGAGCTACTTCGCACGGCTTAAAGCCGCTCGCGGAACCAGTCCAGGATCAGGCTGGCTCGCGTGATCCGGTGCCTGGGTGACCCGCCACGGCTGAGCTCGTGATTCTCGGCTGGGAACCTGACCATCACCGGCTCGCGGCCCAGCAGCCGCAAGGCGACGAAGAGCTCCTCTGCCTGGGCGATCGGGCAGCGCAGGTCGTCTTCAGAGTGCAGGATCAGCAGCGGAGTCGTCATGTCGTTGACGTAGGTGACTGGCGAGTGCCGGGCGTACGCCTCCGGAGCCGATAGATGATCGCGCCCGATGTAGCTCCGCATGAACCCGGCGATGTCGGCGCTGTGCTCCATCGTGGTCAGGTTGTTGCAGGCCCGTTCCGAGCATGCCGCCTTGAACCGGTCGGTGTGGCCGACCGCCCAGGAGGTCATGTACCCGCCGTAGGAGCCGCCCAGGATGCCCAGCCGTGCCGGGTCGATCCAGTCGAATCGCTCGCAGGCAGCGTCGACGCAGGCCATCACGTCCTCGAAGTCGACACCGCCCCATCCGCTGCCAGGGTCGCTCGCGCAGTCGGGCCACCGCACCGCGCGGCCCCACTGCTCGCTGTACCCGGAGCTTCCGCGCGGGTTGGAGTACAGCACGCCGAAGCCGGCTGCGGCCTCGAGCTGGAACTCATCCATGAACCGGTTGCCGTACTGAGTGAACGGCCCGCCGTGCACGTTCAGCAGCGTCGGGTATTTCTGGCCCGCACGTGCTCCGGCGGGCGGAATTGCCCAGCACTCCACCTCGCTTCCGTCGCGGGAACGGGCGATGAACCGCTGCGGAGTGCCCAGGCTGATCGCCTGAGCGAATGGCTGGGTGAGACTGGTGAGCGCATGCTCCCCGTTCCCGTTGTCCTGCGGGTTTTCCGCGCTGAGGCT
This sequence comes from Actinomycetes bacterium, assembly GCA_021792405.1. Lineage (GTDB taxonomy): Bacteria > Actinomycetota > Actinomycetes > Streptosporangiales > Streptosporangiaceae > JAJYUU01. Next base: position 21,045 of record JAJYUU010000033.1, on the reverse strand, counting down.
CTTGACGAACACCTCGCCCGTGCTGGCGGGCGTGGCGGAGACGAACGCCAGCGTTCCGGCGGCCCAGTCCCACTCAGACACCCAGCGCTCGCCCCCAGCGATGATCTCCGGCTTCCCGGTTCCGTCGGCCTTCGCCTGATAGAGGTGAACGTTGCCGCTGTCCTCGGCCGAGAAGATCAGCTGATCTCCGACCCAGGACGGCGCGACACTCAGCCCGAGCAGCTGGCAGTTCCGGTCGAGGCTCGCGGTCAGGACCTGTTGCCGCCGGGAGCTCAGCTCGAGCACGCCGACCTGCCGGTGGCGAGGGTTCTCCAGCGGCGTGGCGTTGACGTAGTAGGCCAGCTGCCCTCCGTCTGGCGACCACGACGGGCGCGCGTACACCGATCCGGTGTCAGTCAGGCGCTCCGGCTCAGACGGCCCATCGACTGCTGTGACCCACAGATCGTTGGCGAGGTCGAGGTCCCAGGTGTCGTGGCGCGCGGACGTGAAAGCGATCTTGCTGCCATCGGGCGACCAGGCCAGGCCGTCTGCCTGGAATGGCCCCGGCGTGATGGTCCGCGCGGCGGAGGAGCCATCGGCTGGCACCACGAAAATGCGGTTCGGGCGGTCGAGCGTCCAGCCAGCCGCGTTCAGCCGGTAGATCAGGCGCGTCACCCGGCGCGGCGGCATGTCCTTGCCCTCCTGCGGCTGCCCCGGCTTGCCGTACTGCCCGACGTCGGGGTCGCGCGCCACGAAGGCAAGCCGGCTGCCGTCCGGCGACCAGGCCAGCTCGGTGACGGGGCCGTGCCAGGAGCACACGACGATTCGCTCGCCTCCGCTGGCGACTGGCAGGATGCAGATCTGCGACGGGCCGCTTCCCGGCGGGGCGGAGACGAAGGCCAGCTGCCTGCCATCGGGGGACCAGCGAGGCAGGACCTCATGGCCCTGACCGGTGAACGGGTGCGGCGGACCGTCCGCCGGATCTATCGGGGCGAGCCAGATCTGGCGCCGGTAGGTGTTCGACTCGATGTCGGGGTCGCTGACCGTGAAGGCGACAGCCGATCCCGTGGGCGACACCTGTGGGTCCGCCACCTGGCGAAGCCTGGCGATGTCGTCCGGAACCATGAATGCTGGCGTGCCTGTCGTCGTTGTCATCTGCCGCCTCTCGCGTCTGCTGGACCACCGAGCACCCAGGTCATGAGCCCAGATATGCCCTCATGCGAACATAGCCCTCTTCGCAGTGAGTCAGAAGACCGATACCGTTGCCCCCGTGAAGGCAGCCCTCAGCGCAGACGGCGCCGCGCGCACTCTGTACCGCGATGCCGCCCTGGCCGACGGGACCGGGCCGGAGCTGCGCGCTGGCGTGAGCATCCTCGTGGCCGGCGACCGGATCGAATGGGTCGGCGATGCGGGCGACGAGCCGCCACTTGCTGACGATGCCGTCGTCGTCGACGCCTCGGGCTCGACCGTCATCGCCGGGATGGTGGACAGCCACAGTCATCTGACGTTGCCTGGCGGCGCGCACTGGATCGATCGTGGTTTCGATCCGCCGCACAGCCTGGTCGAGGTCGCCGAGCATAACGCCAGGCTGCTGCGAAGCGCCGGTGTCCGCTGGGCGCGGGACGTCGGCTCGCCCATCGGCGACGATCCGGTGGACGGGCGTCACCGGGCGCTCGCGCTCGGAGTGCGCGACCGCTGGTCCGGGCGGCGCGAGTACCCGTATGTGCGGGCGGCCGACTGCTGGATCTCGCGGGCGGGATCGCTTCCCGGCGGGCTGTCGGTCGAGGCCGGGGACGGGGACGGCCTGGTGGCGGCGGCGATCGGGCAGCTCGACGACGGCGCCGACTTGGTCAAGCTTTACCTCGACGGGCCGGACCGGGAGTGCTCACCGTTCACGGTGAGCGAGGTGCGAGCCGTCGTGGCGGCGGCGCATGCCCGGGGCGCACGGGTGACTGCGCACTCAGGGATGCTGCCCGGTGCGGGAGTCGGCGCGCAGGCAGGGGTCGACGCCCTGGAGCACGGCTTCCAGCTCGACGCTGACGTGGCGGCGCTCATGGCAGCGGGCAACGTCGCGCTCGTGTCCACCCTGGCCGTGCTCGAGTCGTGGCGCACCTTCAGCCGCACCACGATGCTGCCGCGATTCGTGGACCCGCCCCGCAGGGCGGAGATAGCCGCCCGCCGGGAGTGGGCCCACGAGAGCGTGCGGCTTGCTGCTCGGGCCGGTGTGCTGATCGCGGCAGGTACCGACTTCGGCGGCGGGTCGCTGCGCGCCGGGCAGCTCGCCTGGGAGGTGGAATGCCTGGTCACCGCAGGCCTGGAGCCCTGGCAGGCGCTGGCCGCGGCGACTCGCAACGGCGGGCAGCTCCTCGGCGAGCCGGACGCCGGCGTCATCAGGGAGGGCGGCCCGGCCGATCTTGTCTTCGTGCACGGCGACCCGCTGTCCGACCCGGCGGCGCTGCGGAGGGTCTGGCTCGTCACCTGAGCCGCGGCCGCCCATGGATATGCGGATGACGGGTTTGCCAGTGCATGGATAGGGTCGGCCTGTGGCTGAGTCCTGTTACCTGCGCTACCCCCACCTGGCCGGCGATCTCATCACGTTCGCGGCTGAGGACGATGTCTGGCTCGCGTCGCTGAGCGAGGCGGCGAGTGGTCGCGGCAGCCGGGCGTGGCGGCTGACCGCTGACCGAGTCCCGGTGCTCCATCCGCGGCTGAATCCGGCCGCGACGCACGTCGCCTGGACCTCGACCCGCGACGGCACCCGGTCGCTCGGGCGGGGTGCCTCCCGCGAGGCGTATGCGGTGCCCGTGGACGGTGGCCCGGTCAGGCGGCTCACCTACTGGGGCGACCGGTACACCGCCGTCCGCGGCTGGGTCAGCGCCAGCGAGGTGCTGGTGCTCAGCGGGACTGGCCAGCACGCAAGCATGAAGACCTGGGCGTTCGCCGTGCCGCTGGGCGGGCCGGCTCGTCGGCTCGAGTACGGGCCGACGGGCGATGTGACGGTGCGCGACGGCGCGGTGCTGGTAGGAAGCCCGCTGTATGCCGAGCCGGCCCGGTGGAAGCGCTACGGGGGCGGCACCGGCGGCAAGATCTGGTACTCGCCGGACGGCTCGCAGTACTCGCGGATCCTCGCCGGCGTGGGCAATCACCTGGTGAATCCGATGTTCGTCGGGCCACGGGTGGTGTTCCTGTCGGACCACGAGGGGACCGGCGCGCTGTACTCCGCGCTCCCGGACGGCAGCGACCTGCGCCGTCACTCTGATCTCGGCGAGTATTACGCCCGGCACGCGACGACCGACGGCCAGCGGGTGGTCTACCAGCGGGCCGGAGAGATCTGGCTGCTGGAGTCGCTGGACGCCGAGCCGGTGCGCCTGGACGTCCGGCTCAGCGGAGCCCGGTCCGGACGGACCCCGTATCCGGTGTCGGCGAAGTCGCAGCTGGGCTCGTTCACGCTGGACTCGACTGGCCGGGTGGTTGGCGCCGAGGTGCGCGGCAGCGTGCACTGGCTGCCGGGCCGGGACGGGCCGGCCCGGACTCTGCTCGCCGAGCCGGGCGTGCGCGGTCGGCTAGCGGTGGTGGTCCCCGGCGCGGACGCGGTTGCCTGCGCGTCAGACAACGGCGGCGAGGACGGGCTGGATCTGATCCCCGCCGACGGCTCGGCGGCGAGGCGGCTCGGGCACGGCGAGTTCGGCCGGATCCTGGAGCTGGCGGTGGCCCCGGACGGGCGCACGGCGGCGGTGGCGTGCGCCGACGGTCGGCTGCTGACGGTGGCCCTGGACGGTGAGCCGGTGATCACGCAGATCGCGCGCAGCGCCAACGCCGAGGTAACGGGCCTGGCGTTCTCGCCCGATTCGGCGCTGCTGGCCTGGTCGCAGCCGTGGCGGCCGGAGAGTGGCGGCGGGCAGATCCGGCTGGCGCGGCTGGCCGACGGGACTGTCGTCGACGTGACCCCGCCCCGGTTCGACGACAGCTCGCCGGCGTTCACCCTGGACGGCAAGTACCTGGCGTTCCTGTCGAACCGGGCCTTCGATCCGGTGTATGACGCGCATCTCTTCGATCTCGGGTTCCTGCCGGGCGTCCGGCCGTACCTTGTGCCGCTGCTGGCCACGACCCCGTCGCCGTTCGCTCCGGAGCTGAATGGCCGCCCGGTGGAATCGGATGGCACCGGAAAGGCCCCGGCGGCGGAGAGCAACGATCCGCAACCCCCAGCGGCCGGTCTTGATGCCGACGGGCTGGCGCAGCGGATCGTGGCGTTCCCGGTGGAAGCCGGCCGCTACGACAAGCTCCGCGCGGCGAAGGACGGCGTGCTGTGGCTCGAGCTACCGCGCGCCGGGGAGCTGGGTGAGGCCGTGATCGGCGCGGCCGAGGAGCACCCGAAGTCCCGGCTGGTCCGCTATGACCTGGCCAAGCGCAAGCGCTCGGTCGAGGTAGAAGCCCTGGACGACTATGCGGTCTCCGCCGACGGGGCCCGGCTGGCTTACCGGAACGCGGAGTCGCTGCAGATCAAGCCAACCGGCGCCAAGCAGGATGCCAGCGGGCCGGACGGGGAGGTTGTCACCGTCGACCTGGACCGGATCCGGATGACGGTTGAACCGGCGGCCGAGTGGCGCCAGATGTACCACGAGGCGTGGCGGCTGATGCGGGACAACTTCTGGCGCGCCGACATGGCCGGGGTGGACTGGGCCGCGATGGCCGACCGCTACCGGCCACTGCTCGATCGCATCGGCTCCACCGACGATTTGCACGACGTGCTGTGGGAACTGCACGGCGAACTCGGCAGCTCGCACGCCTACGTGATCCCGCCCGATGGCAACGGCGACCCGGCGCTGGCTCAGGGCCTGCTCGGCGCCGACCTTGACCGCACCGGGGACGGGGCCTGGCGGATCGCGCGAATCCTGCCCGGCGAGTCGTCGGTGATCGGCGCGCGCTCCCCGCTGGCCGCGCCGGGCGTCGCCGCCGTGCCGGGCGATCTCATCGTCGCGGTGGACGGGCGGCCGGTGGAGGGCGACCTCGGCCCGAACGCGCTGCTGGCCGGCAAGGCCGACAAGCCGGTGGAGCTGACTCTGCGGCGTGACGGATCCGACCGGCGGGTTGTCGTGGTCCCGCTGGCCAGCGAGTACGCGGCCCGCTATCACGACCTGGTTGCCCGGCGGCGCGCCGCAGTCAGCGAGGCGTCCGGCGGACGGCTCGGCTACCTGCACATCCCGGACATGATGTCGCCGGGCTGGGCGGAGTTTCACCGGGACCTGCACACCGAGTTCCGGTGCGACGGCCTGATCGTGGACCTGCGCGAGAACGGCGGGGGTCACACCTCGCAGCTGGTGGTCGAGAAGCTCGCCCGGCGCATCATCGGCTGGGACGTGTCCCGGTACGACGAGCCGTCCAGCTATCCGGCCGAAGCGCCGCGCGGGCCGGTCGTGGCGATCGCGGACGAGCACGCCGGGTCCGACGGCGACATCGTGACCCAGGCGCTGAAGTCCTACGGCATCGCGACCGTGGTCGGCACCCGTACCTGGGGCGGCGTGATCGGCATCGACATGAAGTACAAACTCGTCGACGGGACCGGGGTGACGCAGCCGAAGTACGCGTTCTGGTTCGCCGACGCTGGCTGGGCCGTGGAGAACTACGGCGTGGATCCGGACGTCGAGGTGGCAATCGCCCCGCACGACTGGGCCGCGGGCCGCGACCCCCAGCTCGACACCGCGGTCCGGCTGGCGCTGGAGGCGCTGGAGCGGCGCCCGCCCGCCGTTCCGCCCGCCGTCGCCTGACCTGATGCTGCGGGTGCGCTACGACGCGGTGCCCGACGACACCGACCGTGCGATCTGGTCGAGCTTGGCGTAGTGCTCTTCCCAGGTGGCGGCGTCGGCATCGGCTGGCAGGTTGCTGACGCCCTCGCGCAGGCCGACGGCACCGTCGATGTATTCCCTGATGATGTCCGCGTGCCCGGCGTGCCGGGCGGTTTCCTGGATCTCGTGCACGAGCACGGCGTGCAGGGTCGGGTTCCTGCGCTCCTGCGGCCACCAGGGCACCGGGCTGACGTGCATGATCGCGTTGTCGGTGCAGATGGCGAGGTCGGCATTTCCATCGTGCCGGAGTGCTGACGCGTCACCGTGGATCCAGATCACGGACCCGCTGCCGGGCTGACGGCGGGCGTAGTCGAGCATGGTGCGACTCGGGTCGACCCCGATCACGGTACGACGTTCGCCGGCTAGCGCGCGAGTCAGCAACCCGGTGCCGCAGCCCAGGTCGATGATCGACCCGGCATCGATCTCGTCGGCAAGCGCACGGTAGTAGGCGTGGTCGCCGCCGCCGGGGTTGTCCAGGTCGTACAACTCGACAAGCGCCGCGTCACGATACGGGTCGTCGGTCATCGGCGGACCTTAGCAGGCAGATACTTCTGGAGCCGGGCCAGTCGCCTGCGCGGCAGATGTCAGCTGGCTGAGGTCGTTGATCACGTAACGGGCCATAGCCTCGGGCATGGCCGCGCGGAATGCTGGGGGCAGCTGCTGGCCGAGCTGGCTGAGCAGGCTCGCCAGCTGTTGCGCGGCAGCCGTCAGCCGGGCCAGGTCAAGGTCCGCGACTGTGGCCGCCACGTCCGGCGCGACCCTCTCCGGTGCGAAGTCCAGCACGCTGGTCACGCCGAATTGCGCATCAGGGACGCTGTCGGCGACCGCCTTCAGGCGCCACAGCTGGTCGCGCGCGTTGTTCAGCTGGATGAGCGCTTCCCATGCCGAGCCGCGGCGCAGGTACTTGCCGACATCGGCAAGGGCGCACCAGCCGTGGAAAGCCCACTCCCGGACCTGAGCAGCAGTCGGCGGCTCGCGGTGCGCACGCGTCCGTACCAGCCCGTCCGGGTCATACAAGGCCACGGCGCCGGCGAAAGGCTGGCTGCCGGCCGAGGCGGGAAAGACCACCAGGTCCACCTGGGACCGGTCGACGTACTGGGCGAAGATCCGGACGTGGGCGGCCGTCACGGACGGGATCTGGTGCTGATAGCTGTCCACCAGATCGCCGAGGCCGTCCACGGCCATCCGGATTCTCGGGACCGCGGACGCGAAGTCGTCGTCGCGGACGCCAAGGGCCACGTCGAGGTCTGACAGGTAGTCGCCCGCGCCGCGGGCCACCGAGCAGCCGATCACGAACCAGCGGATGCTCTCATCGGCCTCGCACAAGGACAGCAGGCCGCGCAACAGCATCCGCTGCCCTGACATCTCCTCAGGCAGCCGGTCGATCCAGGTCGTATCGCTCACCCGCACGTGGCCACGTTACGACGTCTTGGAATGGGTTGCCTGCAGCTCTCACCGGGCGTCCTGAGATTCCGCTAACATCGCGGCTCCACTCTAGGAATGCCTGCCAGCGGGGATGTGCCGATTAACCTCACCCGGCCGAGCACCACCGTGGACGCGGCGTCGGTGCAGGTAACCGGCACCACCAGGGCGGGCGCGACCGTGGACGTGGCGGTGACGGCGACGGCGGCGGCGGGCTTCGTCAGGCCGCTCGGACCAACTGGGCCGCATCACGACGGCGCAGATCCGCGGGAGATGCTAACGCCGCCAGTGGCGACACGCGGTGTCGGGCGGGGTCCGGCTCATGCTGCTTGACGCCGATGAGCGGGTCCGGTCCGACTGACTGTTAGTCGGCTGGGATCAGGTCCGCAACGTCGGCGTGGAGCCCGGCCATGGCCTGGTCGAACGTGGCGAGCCGGGCGGAATAGGACCGTGCGAGATGTGCCAGGTAGGCGTCGGTCACCTGGCGGTGGCCGATGATCCCGGTTACCGGGATGTCATGGTAGGAGGCCTTGTCGGGCCAGAACTCGTGGCGGGGGTTGCTCGTAACTTCTTGCAGTACCGAACGGGCCGTCTCGGCGCTCTGGCCTTCGCGGATCAGGAGCCGCATGAGGCTGCCCTGGGTGACTGGGCAGGTGGCGAAGTCGGCCTCGGACGCTGCGAACCATGCTTCGGCGTGTCCGTGGTGAACGTGGTCATCAACGACCAGGGCGATGAGGACGTTGGCGTCCAGCAGTACCGCCGGCACTTACTCGTCTTCCAGTGCGCGGACGTCCTCGGTGGTGATCACTTTGCCGAGGCGAACGACGGGCAGCCCGGTCGCCGCACTGTGCGTCAGCCCGCCCGCGCGGCCCTCGCCGAGTCCGCGGCGCATGAGGAAAGAAACGGTCTCGCTGAGCGTCCGATGCGTATCCCTGGAGATCGCCACTACCTGCGCGTGAAGGTCGGGTGGAATGTCAACGGTCGTGCGCATACAGTCATCATAGCATTCACGCATCAAGATGCGCGAGGTTGAGCCGCCCAGCAAGGTAATGTCGTTGTCCGGGCCGCCGCCAGTCGCGCGTTTACGGCCGCAGCCACGGGGCGGCTGCGGCTCGCCGCTAGGCCGAGACCGGCGGCGTCCGGGCCGGCCGTCCTGACCAGAAGCAACCAGTTCGCGATGATCTTCGTGGATGTGACCTGGCTGTTCCTGTAGCAGCAGTCAGGTCACACCCATTCAAGATCATCGAGCTGTCGGGCGCGTCAAATCTCGGAAAACGCTGGCCGCCTGCACCACGAGCCTGCCGCGAGGGGCTAACGAGGCCAGAGCGGCCAGTGTCGTGACGCCGCCGACTGCGTCGGCTGGCCCGTTCGATGCCGATCACGTGGGCGCCCCGGCCGTGGCCGATCTGGGCAACAGCACTGCCAACTGCGCGAGCCGATGCAGTCCGGTGGCCCGTCGAGGATGACGAGCCGGGTGGGATGCGGGATCAATGTCAGCGTGGGCGGCAGCCGCGCCAGCTCGCTGCGCAGGGGTGCGGTGTCCGATCGCCCAGCACATCGAAGACTTCTGGCGGCCGGTCAGGGAGCGGCTGGCTGCGCTGCCGGGCCCACGCTGTCCCAGCCCTCGGCTGGTTCAGGGGTGTCCCGCAGCCGGCGCAACGGTGAGACCAGCAGCCAGAGCGGCGCCAGGGTCACCCCAGCCGCGCAGATCCAGATGGCGTTGCGGTTGCCAAGTGCGCTGCCGAGCGCGCCGCCGAGGAGTCCGCCAAGCGGCAGCGTGCCCCAGACGATGAACCGGATCGTCGCGTTCATCCGGCCGAGCAGCCGGGGCGGGCAGAGGATCTGGCGGAACGAGGCCTGGTTGACGTTGTAGACCACGGCTCCGAAGCTGGACACGAGCGCGGCCACTGCGAAGAACGCCAGCCCTGGCCCTGGCGACGTGGCCGGGATGAGAAGCTCGAACGGCGCGGTCGCGACCGCGACGACCCAGATGATCCGAGCCGAGCCCAGCCTGCGGCGCAGCAGCGAGGCGGTGAGCCCGCCGACCACGCCGCCGACGGCGCCGATCGAGGTCAGCAGCCCGATCGCGGCGGCGTGCAGGTGGACCTGGCGGACCAGGAACACCACGGCGATCGCCATGACGGCGGAGCTGAACAGGTTCCACGTCGCGGTGCAGCCCGCGATCATCCGCAGGATGGGCTGCCTCGCGACGAAGGCCAGGCCCTCGGCCATGTCCGACCGCAGGCTGCGTGCCTCGGACCGCTGCGGTGCTGGCTCGTGATGACGGACGAATGCCAGCGACCCGAAGGACACGACGAAGCTTGCGGCGTCTGCCAGGAACGCCACCGGGGCGCTGAACAGGCCGATCAGGAACCCGGCCAGCGACGGTCCGCCGACCTGCGCCAGCGAGACCGTCACCTGGAGCTTCGCGTTGGCCTCCACGATGTTGTCCAGGCCGACCAGGCCAGGCAGGAACGACATGTAGGCGACGTCGAAGAACACGGTAGCGATGCCGGTGACGAAGGCGACCGCGTACAACTGCCAGAGGGTGAGGACGCCGAGCCCGTACGCGATTGGGATGGATCCCAGCGCAATGGCGCGCGCCACGTCCGCGGCGATCATGACCGGCCGGCGCCGTCTCCTGTCCACCCACGCGCCCGCCGGCAGGCCGACGAGGAGGAACGCTGCAAACCCGGCGGTCGTGAGCAGGCCGACCTGGAAGGTCGACGCGTGCAGTACCAGCACGGCCGCGAGCGGCAAGGCAAGGACCGTCACCTGACTGCCGAGTTCGCTGATGCTCTGCCCGGCCCACAGGCGGCGGAAGTCGGCCTGGCCGATGAGCTTGCCGCTCAGGCTGAGCCGCAGGCCGCCGCGCAGAGCTTTTCTCCCGGCCTTGGTCGCTGGTTGAGTTTCGTCAATCAATTGACAGTTGTCAACTGGTATCGTTGCGGCATGCCCAGTGCAGCGGCGGCACTGCCCGTCAACAGCGGCAGGGACGCGGTGCCCGCTCCGGCGGTCGAGTCGGCCGGCCCGCCTGCTGATCCGGTCGGCCTGGCCGCTCCTGCCACGCGCCGCCGGGCGACTCTGCAGGAGGCCAGGGCGCTCGCACACCCGTTGCGGGTCCGGGCGCTGCGGCTCTGCCTGGACCAGGCGCGCACCAACTCCGAGCTGGCCGCCGCGCTCGGGCAGCGGCCGGCCACGATGCTCTACCACGTCCGCACGCTGCTCCAGACCGGATTCCTGGCGGCGGAGCCGTCACGGCCGGGCCCGCGCGGCACCGTGGAGAAGCCCTACCGCGCGACCGGCAAATCCGCTCGCCTGGATGGCGCCATGTCCAGCGCGGGCGGGACGCTGCGGGCCGTATTTGATGCCGTGGCGGCCGAGGTCGACGAGGCCGGGCCAGGCGCCCTGCTGGAGGGGACGCGGATGCCGGTCTGGCTGCGGCCCGATCAGCTGGATGAACTCATGGCGCAGATCCGGGCGATGCTGGCGAAGTTCCCGAGCGTCGACGAGTACCTGTCCTGCGAGGTCCCCGAGGGCGCGGACCCCTACGCCCTGCTGGTCGTCCTGCACAAGCGGGCGGCGGAAACCTGATCGGGCGCGTCACTCACGGCGGTGCTCGCAGCATGGGCGCCCGGCCGCGCGCTAGGCGGCGCGATGCGTCGTCAGCACGGCCTCACCAGTCGTGGATGGTGCCGTCGGACAGCCGGTTGTACGGCAGGTAGGCACGCTGGTAGGGATACTTGCCGGACTCGTCGAGATCCAGGTCGACGCCGATGCCCGGCCGCTCGCCTGGATGGAGCAGGCCGCCTTCGAAGGTGCAGGACTGCCGGAACACCTGGCTGGTCCGCTCGCTGTGCGGCATGTACTCCTGGATGCCAAAGTTGTGAATGGCCAGTCCGAGGTGCAGGGCGGCGGCCATGCCGACGGGAGACACGTCGGTAGGCCCGTGCATGCCCGACTTGATCTGATACTGAGCGGCGTAGTCGAGGATCTTCCGCAGGTGCGTGACGCCGCCCGCGTGTGTCACCGCGCTGCGCACGTAGTCGATGAGCTGCTCGCGGACGATGACCTGGTAGTCCCAGATGGTGTTGAAGACCTCGCCGATCGCCAGCGGGATGGTGGTGTGCTGGCGCACGAGGCGCAGCGCCTCCTGGTTCTCGGCCGGAGTGCAGTCCTCGAGCCAGAACAGGTCGTAGGGCTCCAGCGACTTGCCGAGCCTGGCGGCCTGGATGGGCGTGAGCCGGTGATGGGCGTCGTGCAGCAGCGGGAGCCCAGCACCGAACTCCGCCCTGACGGCCTCGAACACCGACGGCAGGTGCCGCAGGTAAGCGCCGGTGTCCCAGGTTTCCTGCACGGGCACGTCGTTGCGCCGCGCTGGTTCGTAGTCATACCGGGTATCCGTGCCGGCCTGTGATCCTGTCCTGGCATTCGCCGACGAGGCGACGCCGTAGACCGAGTGCAGGCCGGGCACACCGCTCTGGACGCGGATGGCCCGGTAGCCTTCCTCGAGGTGGCGCCGGATCGACTCGGTGAGCTCGGCAATGTCAGCGCCGCTGGCATGACCGTAGGCCAGCAGCCCCGTCCGGCACGCGCCGCCGAGTAGCTGGTACAGCGGCATCCCGGCGGCCTTGCCCTTGATGTCCCACAGCGCTACGTCCACGGCCGCGATAGCGGCCATCGTCACCGGACCGCGTCGCCAGTAGCCGCCGCGGTACAGGAATTGCCAGGTGTCCTCGATGCGGGACGCGTCGCGGCCGATCAGCAGCGGGACAACGTGGTCGCGCAGATAGCTGACCACGGCCAGCTCGCGCCCGTTGAGGGTGCCATCACCGAGCCCGGTGAGTCCGTCATCGGTCTGCAGCCGTAGCGTCACGAAGTTCCGGTCGGGGCTGGTGACGATGACGTCCGCTTTCTCGATCTTCAAAACTGGCCCCTTCCAGGGATCCCGCGCGTCAGGAAACGGGCTGCACGCCGCTCGGCGCCTGCGAGTGGCAACCGATTGACAATTGCATGCTAACGTCTGCGCCAAAGCGGCAGCGGCAGGCGGCGGAGAGGTTACTTGTCAACCGATTGCGCGAAGCGGGCAGGGAGCTCATGACAGGCCCCGTCAGCGACGAACCACGGCCTCCGGCCACGATCTACGACGTAGCGCGGCTGGCGCAGGTCAGCCCGTCCACGGTCTCGCGCGCGCTGAACAAGCCGGGTCGGATCAGCGCGCAGACCGAGCGGAAGATCCGTGCGGCCGCCGAGCGCCTGGAGTTCGAGATCAATCCGATGGCGCGGGCCCTGCCGACCGGGCGGCGAATGACCCTGGCACTGATGCTGGCCGACATCACCAACCCGGTCGTCTTCGGCCTCATCCGGGGGGCGGAACGGGGCGCGGCCGCGGCGGGCTACACGCTGATCATCACCGAATCGCAGGAGTCCGGCGAGGCCGAGCTGAGGATGCTCCGCAAGATCCAGGCCAGCGTGGACGGGATAGTGCTGGCGACGACGCGCGGGCCGGCCGAGCCGATCAGGCAGTTCGCGCACGCAAAGCCGATCGTGCTCGTCAACCGGGCAGAGCCAGGCGTGGCCTCGATCATCCCGGACGTACCCGGCGGCGTTGCCCAGCTGCTGGATCATCTCCGGGCCTGCGGGCACGCGAACGTCGCCTACCTCTCCGGGCCAGCCGCCTCCTGGGTGAACGGCGAGCGCTGGGCCGCGCTGGTCCGGCTAGCGCCGCCCCGGGCGATGCACGTCTTCCAGATTCCCGGCCGGGCGCCCACGATGGCCGGCGGCGCGGAAGCTCTGGAGCGAGTCATGCTCTTGCCGGCGACTGCGGTGATTGCCTTCAACGACCTGATGGCCATCGGCTTGCTGCGGCAAGCGCGGCAGGAGGACATCGCCGTTCCTGGCCGGCTGAGCATCGCTGGCTTCGACAACATCTTCGGCGCCGAGCTGACGACTCCGGCGCTGACGACCGTTGCCGCGCCGCTCGAAGACGCCGGCGCGAGGGCGGTCGAGTCGCTTGTCGCGCTGATCGAAGGCAGCCCAGCGAGGCTGCCGGAGGTATCGCCATTCGAGCTGCGGCTCGTTGTCCGGGACTCCACCGGACCGCCTGCTGTCGGCCAAGGCGAAGGATAATGCACCGTTTCGGGCTAAAGAATTTACGCGTTAACCGTTTAGCCCGGTGGCAACCGGTTGACAACGTGGCCGGGTGCTTGCTCTAGACTCTGTCGAGTGCCCGCGAGCCCGACGCCCTGGGGTGACCGCCTGCTGCCGCGGCATCCGGTGACGCGCGACATTGCCAGGCAGCTGTACGAGCGGGTGGCAGGCGCCCCGATCATCTCGCCGCACGGGCACGTGCCGGCCCGGCTGCTGGCCGATGATGAGCCGTTCACCGACCCGGCCTCGCTGTTCGTCAGCGCCGACCACTACGTGACGCGCCAGCTTCACGCCAGCGGCGTGCGCCTCGATGCGCTGAGCGTGGCGCACGGCGCAGATCCCCGAGAGGTCTGGCGCACGCTCGCCGGGCACGCGCACGTTCTCGCCGGGACGGCGTCGGCGTTCTGGCTGCGTGACGAGCTCGCATCGGTGTTCGGGATCGAGGACGAGCTGACGCCCGGCAACGCCGACGAGGTGTTCGACCGCATCTCCGCGCTGCTGCGCCAGCCGGACTACCGGCCGCGCTCGCTGCTGCGCCGCTTCGGCATCCGCGTACTCGCGACAACCGACGACCCGCTCGACCCGCTGGCCGCGCACCGCGTCCTGGCCGACAGCACAACGCTTACCGAGCGGGTGCTGCCCACGCTGCGGGCCGATGCCTACATCGATCCGGCCGCCGCTAACTTCCCGCTTAACGCCGAGAAACTGCTGTCCGCTGTCGGCGCCGCCGCCACCTTCGGCGGCTACCTGGGCGCCCTGAAGGACCGGCGAGCCTACTTCATCGAGCGCGGTGCCTTCTCCGTCGATGTCGGCGTCACCGACCCGGCAACCGCCGAGCTGACCGCGGCGGAGGCCGAGAGCCTGTTCCAGCACGCGCTGGCGGGCACGCTCAGCCCGGCGCAGCAGCGCTTGTTCCGCGCGCACATGCTCCTGCAACTGGCGGCCATGTCCGTCGAGGACGGCCTGGTGCTGACTATTCACGCCGGCGTGTACCGCAACCACAGTGCCTCGACACTTGACCAGTTCGGCCCAGACACCGGCCATGACATCCCCGTTTCCACGGGATTTACCAGGGAGCTGAAGCCGCTGCTTGACCGGTTCGGCCTCGAGCCGAATCTCCACCTCATCCTTTTCACGGTGGACGAGACGGCTTACTCACGCGAACTCGCCCCGCTCGCGGGCTTCTACCCGACCGTCTACATCGGGGCTCCGTGGTGGTTCCTCGACGCCCCGGACGCAATCCTGCGCTGGCGCTCGGCTATCACCGAGACCGCCGGCTTCTACCGCACCTCCGGGTTCATCGACGACACCCGGGCCTTGTTGTCCATTCCCGCCCGGCACGACGTGTCGCGGCGCACCGACGCTGCCTTCCTGGCGCGCTACGTAGCGGCCGGACGCATGCCGCTGGCGATGGCCGAGCGCATCATCAGCGATCTGGTGGACGCCATCCCCGCGGCGGCCTTCAAGCTATGAGCGCGACCCGGCCCGCCCTGACCCGCGCCCTGCTGGCGGCGCGCGGGATCGCCGCCCCGCGGCCGCCGGTGCGCATCGTGCATCTCGGGCTCGGTGCCTTTCTCCGTGCGCACCAGGCCTGGTACACCGCCCATGCCGGGAACGCCGCGCAGTGGGGCATAGCCGCTTTCACCGGGCGCAGCCCTGGGCTGGCCGGGGTGCTGTCCGCCCAGGACGGGCTCTACACGCTCATCGAGCGCAGTTCTGCCGGGGATCGGCGCGAAATCGTCACCTCGCTGGCAGCGGCCTGGGATGGCGCGGCCATCCAGCGCCTGGCCAGCCTGGTCGCGAGCCCGGAGGTCGCCCTGGTGACGATCACCGTCACCGAGGCCGGCTACCGGCTGCGGGCCGACGGCTCACCCGATACCGGCGATGCCGCCCTCGCCAGCGACCTCGCCACGCTGCGGAGGGCTGCGGCTGCGCGGGTGCCGCCGGGAGCGCTCAGCCTCACCACGATGCTCGGACGGCTGCTCGCCGGGCTGGACGCGAGGCGCCGCGCTTCGGGGCCCGCTCTTGCGGTCGTGCCGTGCGACAACGTGCCGGCCAACGGCTCGCTGCTGGCGCGCGGCGCGACTGCGGCCGCTGAGCTGGTCAGCCCGGTGCTGGCCGAATGGACTGCGCAGCACGTGTCGTTCGTCAGCACCTCGGTTGACCGGATAACACCGCGCACGACTGCCGCTGAAGTGGAGCGGCTCAACGTGGCGGAGCAGTGGACCGACGCGGCGCCCGTGGTCACCGAGCCCTTCAGGGACTGGGTGCTGTCGGGGTCTTTCCCGGCCGGGAGGCCGGCCTGGGAAGATGCGGGCGCGCAGTTCGTTGCTGACATCGAACCGTGGGAACGCCGCAAGCTCTGGCTGCTGAACGGGGCGCACACGCTGCTGTCGTTCGGCGGCCCGCTGCGCGGTCACGAGACGATCGCCCAGGCGATGGGTGATCCCGCGCTCAGTGCCATGGTCGGCATGTGGTGGGACGAAGCGTCCGCGCAGTTGCCCGCTGGCCTTGGCGTCGAGAGCTATCGCGCTGCTCTTCGCGAACGCTTCCTTAACTCCCGCATCGAGCACCGGCTGGCCCAGATTGCCGAGGACGGGACGCGGAAGCTGGCGCTGCGGATCGTGCCGGTCGCTGAAGCGGAACTCGCGGCGGGTCGGCTGCCTCGCGCCGCGGCGTGCGCGATGGCGTGCTGGATCGCCAGCGAGCCCGGCCGCCCGGTGTCGGTAGCCGCTGCCATCGGCTCGGTCTCGCCGTATCTCGCGGCCCGCGATGCCTTCGTCGCCGCGGTCGCCGATTACCTGTCCCAGTGGGCTGGTCCCCGCACTGCCGTTAGCCGCTGCCCTGATCGCCTTGGGAACTAGGTCAGGGCCAGCACCGCGTAGGCAGCAAGCCAGTGTTCCACCATGTAGTCGCTGCCGGTGACGTGGGGGAGCGCGGCGTCCAGGTGAGTGCGCGCGGCTGCGAGGGCCGGCCCGATCCGGGCGTCACCGTCCGGCAGGCTCTCCGCGATCCGCCGCCAGCAGTAGGCGCGGCTGGCGTTCAGGCCGTGCAGATGCGCGATGAGGCCGTCGCTGGCATCGGAAACTACCGCGGGGATGAACAGCGCGGCTGGCTCGCCGTCGGCGATCCCCGGCAGGAACGCGGCCAGCCAGTCGGCGAATTCCGGCTGAGCGAGCAGCCTGCTCATCAGCTCTGCCTCGGTCAGCGCGGGAGACAGGAAGTCATAGCCGGACGGCTCGTACCGGCCAGGATAGTCGGTGTCGTCGGCGAACCAGCCGAGCGCCTTGTCCCCGATCGCCGTTGCCAGTTCTGGTCGGCCCGCCTGTGCCTGCCTGGCCGCGAACGGCAGCGCGAGCGACAGGCTGAACGCGCTGTTGGCGTGCATGCCGTACCGGATCGGATAGGTGGCCTTGGGCAGCCAGTCCAGGAAGCCCTTCGTCAGCGCGTCGGCAAGCGGCGCGATCGCGGTGAGCCACTGGCGCGCCTGGACGTCGTCCAGGCTTGCTATCTCGTGCACCAGGGCGAGCGCCCAGGCCCAGCCATACGGCAGCTCGTGCCGGCCGTAGGCGCTGCTGACGAAGTTCGCCTCCGCGGCGAGCTTGTCCGCAGTGAACTGGGCGTCCAGCAGATTCCTGATCTTGGTGCCCGGCACACAGTCCCCGGTGAGTCGCAGCAGCCGGACCAGCAGCCAGTGCATCTCCACGCAGGAGTGCCAGTCCAGGCTGCCGTAGAACACTGGCGTCCGCTCGGCGGGGCGGGCGGGGAAGTCGTCAGGTTCTCGCATCATGTGCAGCAGGAGCGACGGGAACTCCCTGCCGATGTTGGCGACCGCCACCTCGACATAGGCGGCTGCCTGCTCCGCCAGAATGCCCAGGCACTCCGCCGCGACCGCATTGGCAGGCCCGGCCTGACTGTCACGCACCAAAGCAGCCTACGGCAGGACGCCAGCATGGCACCGCGAAATCCCGGCCCGGCAGGAGGACGCGGGTTCGGCGTGGCCAGGTGATCAGCGTTGTGCCTGGAATGGCTCGATGAGTTGCCCCGCCAGCAGCAGCGGGCCCAGCGGGAGCGCAGCGTCCTGCTCGACCGGGACCGGACGGCCAGCCAGCCCGGTACGCCCCGCTGCCTCAGCGCGCGATGGGAATCTGGCTCGGCCGACCAGCACATCCCAGATCGTCAGCACCACGCCGAGGTTGATGCTCTGGTCCTCGCGCGCGTGGTGCAGCCGGTGGTAGGCCGGGCTCACGATGAGCCGGCCGACCGGGCCGAAGGTCCAGCGAACGTTGGCGTGCTGCAAGGTGCCGATGCAGACGTACACAGTGATCAGCACCGGGGCGATGGCACGGCCTGGCATCAGCGCTACGACCGGGATCGTCGCGAGCACGAACCCTGTCGTGTGCATCAGCGGGTGGGCGCGGAACGAGGTGAGCACGCTTAGTTCTTCCTGGCTGTGATGCAGGGCATGGAAGCGCCACAGCAAGCCAAGCCGGTGGTCGGCATAATGAGCCAGCCAGTTGGCGCCGTCCATGGCCACGATGGTGAGCGGAACCAGCAGCCACGCAGGCCAGGTTTGCGTTCGGTGCAGCTCGATCCAGCCGGCGTGATCACTGAGCAGTGCCGCAGCCCCGACGCTGAGCAAGGTCATCAGCGGGATCACCACGATCGCGTGCAACGCCAGGTAGCACGCATCCTGGACGTGACCGCGGGCCAGGACGGGGCGGGGCTCGGCCGGCCATATCCGCTCAGCCATTCCGGCCGCGACAACCAGCGCTATCAAACCGGGCGCCGCCAATTGCGCCCAGCCTGATGCGAGCACGTTTTCCAGGCGGCCGGCCCGGAGCAGTTCGGCGGCTCCCGCCCAGACCACGATGACGGTCAGCCCGGCCAGCGCGAACGCGGAGAGGGACAGCCGCCGCCACCACGGCCGCCGCCACCACGGCCGCCGGACTCCTGCCTGGCCGCCGGTGCCGCCGGCAGCGGCCCGCTGCTGGCCCGGCGCCACCAGTCCGGCGTGAAAACCGGCCGCTGCCGTCTGCACCTGGACTTGCGCACCAGACACCAGACCTCCCTGCTACGGCCGGACGCTGGCCCGCCGGCCCGCGTCCCTCATTGAAGACTACGGCCTGTGGCACGATCGGCACATCCGCCAGATCCTCGGCGCAGGTACCATCCGCGCTGTCGCGTCCGGGCCGCCAGGCGTCCGCCCGCTGGCTCTAGGATTGCCGTCCTTGCGCGGGGAACATGGTTCGGTAACGCGAGTTGCATGCGACGCGGCGTTGGGTTCACCGGCTGGCACGTGAGGGGAGCTTGTTCATGCACGCTGAGAGCGAGTCGATGGAAACGCTGGCAGTCCATGGCGGGGAACGACGTCCGGGGCCTGACGGCTCGGTCGTCTATCCGATCTACCAGGGAACGGTGTACTCGATCGAGCCGGGAACCGGGTATCACGACCTCCCTTACATCCGGCTGAGCTCGACGCCGTCTCAGCGTTACCTGCACGACAAGCTGGCGGCGCTGGAAGGCGCCGCGGCAGCGGTCGCGACCGCGTCGGGCATGGCGGCGGTGACGACCACGCTGCTGAGCGTCCTGCGCGCCGGAGATCACCTGCTGGCCAGTGACTGCCTCTACGGCGGCACCCATGACTTCCTCACCCGCCATGCCGAGGGCCTGGGCTGGCGGTACAGCTTCGTCGACGTGCACAGGCCGGAGACCTGGACGGCCGCGCGCACGCCGCAGACCAGGCTGTTCCTGGTCGAGACGATCACTAATCCGCTGATGCGGGTCGGTCTGCTGCGCGAGATCGCCGGCTTTGCCCGCCGGGAGGGCCTGCTGTCGGTGATCGACAACACCTTCGCCTCGCCGGTGAACTTCCGGCCGTTGCGGGCCGGGTTCGACCTGTGCCTCCACAGCGCCACCAAGTACCTGGGCGGGCATTCCGACCTGGTAGCAGGGGCCGTCATGGGCAGCGACGAGCTGATCGGCCGGGTGCGCACGGCGCTCAACCTCTACGGCGGCAGCCTGGACCCGCACACCGGGTTCCTGCTCGCGCGCGGCATCAAGACGCTCGCCCTGCGGGTTCGCGCCCAGAACGACAACGCCGCGGCACTGGCCGGCTTCCTCGCCGGGCATCCGCAGGTCGCCGCGGTCAACTACCCCGGCCTTACCTCTCACCCGGACCACGAGCACGCGGCCGAACTGCTGTCCGGGTTCGGCGGCATGCTCAGCCTGCGGCTGCGCGGCGGCGAGCAGGCCGCGAAGGCCCTCCTCGACGCACTGCGCCTGCCGTCCGTCGCGCCGAGCCTCGGTGGTGTGGAAACGCTGATCACCCGGCCGGCCACCAGCTCGCACGCCGGCTTGAGCGCCGAGGACCGCGATCGACTCGGCATCACCGCCGACCTGATCCGGATCAGCTGCGGCATCGAGGCAGCACAGGACATCATCGCCGACTTCGACCAGGCCCTGGCCAAGACTCAGCCCTAGCGCCATCCGGCCTGCTAGATATGCACGTCGCTGGCGTTCTGCGGGTCTGCCGGCCTGGCGGCCATGATGGCGCGCGCCCCCTCCGGGCCCGGCGCCGGCACGACCACGCGAGTAAGCATGGATCTGCCCGGGGGACCGGTTACGCCTTCTTGCCGGGCTGGCGGCGTCGCTTGTCGCGGACGAAGATGACGCCCTGCCTGCCGTCCCCGGCGCTGCGGCGCTCCAACTCGAAAAGCGTGGTCGCGGTCATCAGGTCGCTCAGCTTGGCGTACCCGTAGCTGCGCGAGTCGAAGTCGGGCTGCTGCTTGGTGATCAGTGTGCCGACGTAGCCGAGCTGGGCCCAGCCATCATCGTCCGACGCGGCCTCCACCGCGCCGCGCAACTGGCCGACCAGGCTCGCGTCGCCCCTGAGCTGCGCGGCCGACGCACGCGGCGCAGCCCCCGGTGCCGCATCGGCCGCCCCCGCCGCCGGGACGGCCTCGCGGCGAAGGTTCTCGATGTAGATGAACTTGTCGCACGCCGCGACGAAGGCCTTGGGCGTCTTGCGCTCGCCGAAGCCGTAAACGGTGAGCCCGGACTCCCGGAGTCGGGCCGCGAGCCTGGTGAAGTCGCTGTCACTGGACACCAGGCAGAACCCGTCGAACCGGCCCGAGTACAGCAGGTCCATGGCATCGATCACCATCGCCGAGTCGGTCGCGTTCTTGCCGGTTGTGTAGGCGAACTGCTGGACCGGCTGGATGGATTGGGCCAGCAACTGGTCCTTCCAGCCCTTCAGGCTGGTCCCCGTCCAGTCCCCGTAGGCACGCTTGACGTGCGCGGTGCCGTACTTGGCGACCTCGGCAAGCAGCCCGTCAGTGATGCTGGGCTGGGCGTTGTCCGCATCAATCAGCACCGCCAGCCGTGCCGTGTTCTCACTCACCCTGCGAACCCCTCCCACGAATCAAGGCCCACAATAGCCAGCCCGGATGACTCGGCGCGGGGCCGCATGGCCGGTAACCAGGCTGAAGGCCGGCGTGTCCCGGACGAATGAGCAGAACCTCGGCTGGTTGCGGCCGGAGCCGTGGTCTCGCCCGCTCCGGTGATGGCGTCGCCAGCGGCCGGACAGTGCCGGCGCTAGCCGGGTCTGCATACGAGACGGCGTCATGTCGCCCGTCATGTCGCCCGCCAT
>JAJYUU010000190.1 GCA_021792405.1 Actinomycetes bacterium | reverse complement strand
AGCAGAACCTCAAGCCCGCCGTCGGGCTGCGGCCGCCAGAAGCCCGTTTCCATCGCGAGCGGCGGGCCGATAGTGCCATCCTCTGCCAGGCGCCAGGTGCGGCTGGTGTAGATCAGGAACCCCTTGCCATTGTGGCTGAAGCTGATCTCCTGGCCGAAGTTCGCGCTCTCGATCGTGGGGTAGCCGACCACGCCGGCGCCTTCCCACCGGCCCAGCAGGAACCGGACCGGCGCCAGAGCCGGATGCACCTCGAACTCCTCCGGCAGCGAACCGGCCGCCCGGATTTCGGGCTTGTCAGTCTCCACTGTCGCTCCCCTGCGGTGAGCCGGCGCTGGGCCGGCGCGTGATCCAGAACAGCGCGGCGACCCCGGCGATGCCGAGCAGTGCCACCAGCGCGAACGAAGCCACCACGATAACGCTGCTCGCCATTGCGGACATGCTGCGGAGTGTATGCAGCCAGGCAACGGCGCCGCCCGCTGCCACGCCGCGGACGGCATGCCCGCAGGCGATGCGGCCGTGCCGGAGCGGCTCAAGGGCTATCGTGCAATCCATGGCCGAGCGCTCTGTAGTGGTGAAGCTGACAGCAGGCAAGGACGAGCCGGAGCGGTGCAACCAGGCGCTGACTGTCGCCGCCGCGGCGGCGGCCAGCGGCGTGCCGGTGACGCTCTGGCTCACCGGCGAGGCATCATGGTTTGCCCTCCCGGACGGCTGCCCGGACCTATCGCTGCCCCATGCCACTCCGCTGCCTGACCTGTTCGCTGCCGTGCTCGGCGCCGGGCGGGTGACGCTGTGCACGCAGTGCGCGGCCCGCCGGGACATCACCGAGGACGACGTGGTCGACGGCGTCCGGATAGCCGGGGCCACGACATTCGTTGCCGAGATCCTCGCCGACGGAGTCCAGGCCCTCGTCTACTGAGCGGCCGCGTCAGCGGTCAACGGCCGCGAGCCGTTCCCGCCGAAGCCGGCTCGCCCATTCCTCGGCATCCGGGTCGAGCGGCTGCAGTGGCCCGACTGCCCAGCTCAGCAAGAGGTCGGCCAGGCCCGGATTGCGGGCCAGGGCCGGCCCGTGCAGATAGGTGCCGAGAACCTTACCCGCGTATGCGCCCTCGGTGCCGTCACCGTTTCCGACGCCCAGCGTCACTCTGGCGAGCGGGCGGGCGCCGGATCCGAGTTTGGTGACGCCCTGATGATTCTCGAAGCCGGTCAGCCGGGGCACGCCGAGCGCCGGGTCGACGTCCGCGACTACCTCGCCGACCCCGCGCCGGTCGCCGCGCCCGCTGCTGATGTCGAGGATGCCGAGGCCGGCTACCCGCTCGCCCTCCACGCCGCCAAAGAAGTCGCCGATCACCTGGTAGCCGGCGCAGACGGCAAACACGACGGCACCCCGGCTGGCGGCGCTGGCAAGGCCGCCGTCGGCCCGCAGCCGGTTCGCCGCCAGGATCTGCGGCAGGTCCTCCCCGCCGCCGATCAGGTAAATGTCGCCCTGTCCGGGTACCGGCTGATCCGCGTTGACCTCGATGGCCTCGACCTCGATGCCGCGCAGTTCGGCGCGGCGCCGGAGAACCAGCAGGTTGCCCCGGTCGCCGTAGGTGCTCAGCAGGTCCGGATACACCCAGACAAGCCTCAGCTTGCTCGTCGCTGCTTCCGCAGGGGACCTGGTCACTCGGCCCTGCCGAGAATCACCCGAATATGCTGGAACGCGGTGTAGTTGGCAATCACGTCGAGTTCGCCACCGGTTACCAGGTCCACGGCGGCGTCGATTCCGTCGGTCAGCTCGAACGGAACCTGATCAGCCTCAAGCCGGACCGCGAGGTCGAGACGCCGTTCGCCGGTGATGAAGACGGGCCGGCCACGCAGCACCCGGTAGTCGACATCCCACAGCCACGAGGTGTCCTTGCCGTCGGGCATCTGGGCGTTCACCGCCAGCAGCACCGGGACCGGGCCGGCGGCCAGGACGTCAAACGCCTCCAGCCAGCCGGCCGGGTTCTTCGCCAGCAGCAGCCGGACGAGCCGGCCGTGCCGCTGCACCTGGGTGTAACGGCCGGCTACCGACCTGACCTCGCGCAGGCAGGGCAGCGCCTGGTCGGCGCCGGCGCCGAAGTGCGCCGCCACAGCCAGCGCGACCATGGCGTTGGACCGGTTCGCACGACCCGGCAGGGCCAGGCTGAGCTCATGCGACTGCCCGGCCTCGTCGACGACCGCATCCCCGCTCAGCGCCCAGCGCGTCGCCGGGCGGGCGAAGCCGCACTCGCCGCAGCGCCAGCCGAGTTCGTCGCGGCACAGGTGCGAGCCGCACCGCGGGCAGCACCATGAGTCCTCGTGCCACCGCTGGCCGGCCGCCACCCAGGTGACGCGCGGCGCGGCCGACGCCGCCCAGGCGATCAGCGGGTCATCGGCGTTCGCGATGACCGTGCAGTCCGGAGCAGCGGCCAGCGCCTGCCGCCACTGCCGCGCGGTGAGCCAGATCTCCGCGGCCCGGTCCATCTGGTCGCGGCTCAGGTTCAGCAGCACGACCACCTGCGGGCTGGTGGCCTCGATCACCGTCGGCAGGTACCGCTCGTCGGTCTCCAGCACCGCGTACGGCGCGTCCGGCGCGCGGCCGAGCGCTGACGCCAGGCCGGCCTCCATGTTCGCCCCGAAGGCGTTGCTCGCCACTTCCTGGCCGAGCGCGCTAAGCCCCGCGGTGATCAGCCGGGTCGTGGTGGTCTTGCCGTTGGTCCCGGTGACCAGCACCACCTTGCGGCCGGCGGCGAGCAGCCGGAGCAGCCCTGGCTCGACCCGGAGGCCGAGCAGGCCGCCGATCACTGAGCCATCGCCACGGCCGGTCAGCCGGGACACCCGGCCGGCGGCACCACCGACAGCGGTCGCGACGCGCGCGCGGAGCGGAAGCCTGGTCATGACGGCCGATGCTATCCGGCAACCGGATCTGGCTCGCGCGCCGCTGAGCCGCTGGCGAGGTCGTCGGCGCCGACGATGAACCGCCTCGGCCAGGACATCA
The DNA here is from genome assembly GCA_021792405.1 of Actinomycetes bacterium. Taxonomy (GTDB): domain Bacteria; phylum Actinomycetota; class Actinomycetes; order Streptosporangiales; family Streptosporangiaceae; genus JAJYUU01. The sequence goes on along the minus strand of JAJYUU010000190.1, from coordinate 5,341 downwards.
CGGCCTCCAGCCAGCTGGTCACGCCCATCTCGCCAGCCGCCTTCCGTAGCTGGCCGCGATGGCTGACGCCGATCGCGACAGCGGCCAGGTCATCGATGAAGGCAGCCTGATCGTCCTCGCCGAGCAGCGCCGTCCAGGCAACGATCCGGTTAGCCGGGACTTCCATGGAGAGCGGATGACGGCGCAGGCCGCTGATCCGCTGGCCGACCTTGACGTCAGCCCGGCCGGCAAGGTCGGGCATCGAGTAGTCCAGTGCCGGGGCGGCAGCGAACGGGTCCGGCGCGGGGCCGTCGAGCGGGCACACCCGCTCAAGCTCATGCAGCCACTGCAGTTGCGGGATCACCCAGGTGGTGCCGGGCATCGTTCCCGCGCCCTTGCCGCCGTCCAGCATCGCCGCCGCCGACGCCGCGCAGGCCGCAGACAGCCCGGCCGGGTCGTAGCTCTCGGACAGCGCCTGGCCGCGGCCGAGTACGGCGCGGTCGATCGCGGTCGCGAGCGCGCACTCACGCGTCCGCTCGGCCAGGCCGGCCCAGCGCTGGCGCAGCGGCACCGGTACCCGCGGCCGCGGCCGGTTGACGAGGTGGGCCAGCACGTACACCTCCGACCACACGCGCAGCCAGGCGTCCTGCGTCGACCGGGCGACCAGGTCCCCGGCCCGGATCTCCACCAGCGTGCACGGCCGCTCCTTCGTGCATGCCTGCCCGCAGGCTGCAGACCGGCGCCCGGCCAGCGGCGGCGCCGCCGTCCGGGCGGCCTGGCCCGGCCCGGACCGGCCCTCCCGGTCCCCGCCGAACGGCACCAGGACCCGCATCGGCCGGTCCATGCCGTCGGTGAAGACCGCAGCCTCGCCGGGCGGCAGTGACACCACCTGCCGCGACTGATCGTCATCCAGGTTCATGGTGGCGCCGACAAGCTGGCGGTCGTCAGCCGCGGGCAGCCGGTGCAGCACTTTCAGCGCGGTGTTCTTGACCGCATCCGGCACCAGCTTCGCCGGGATCTGCTCGGCGATCACCACGCCCTCGCCGTAGGCGCGGATCTCGGCGAGCAGCCCGGCGAAGAGCTCGACCGCGTGCGCGCTGGCCCCGTCTCGCCCGGCCCGCAGCAGCCGGTGCGCCTCCTCCAGCACGATGACGTGGCGCAGGCCGTCGGCCGGGGCCGTCTTCGAGCGCAGCCGCAGGTGCTCGACGATCCGGATGATCAGCGTGCCGATGACGAACGCCTTGTCCTCGTCGTTGGCGACGTCCTCGAGCGCGAGCACCACGTTCCGGTCCAGTAGCGCCGCGACGTCGGCCGGATGGCCGCCCTCGAAGAACCGGCCGGCCGAGCCGGTACGCAGCGACCGCAGCCGCACGTCGACGAACCCTCGCATGTCGGCTTGCAGCTCCCGGCCGTAGCCGACGTCCTCGATCACCGCCAGCGCCGCCGCCTGGAGCCTGGCCAGGGTCGGCACGGTGGGCGGCACGTCCAGGTCGGCCCGCCCGGCTCCGGTCTGCGGGTCCCAGCCGCACTCGGTGTACACGCGCTGCAGGGCTTGCGACATGATCTGCGGGAATGGCTCGTGAGCGTCGAACGCGGCCAGGAACAGCGCCCGCACCATGTCGATGTGCGCTTGCACCGGATAACCCGGCTCCGGCGCCAGCGGATTGACCGACAGCGGTACCGCCTCGGGGTCCGCCGGGTTGATCAGCGTCACCTCGCGGCCCGTCCCCGTCCCGGCAGCCGCCGCGCCCGGACCAGCCAGCCGCGCCGCCATCGCCGCATACTCGGACTTGACCGGCTCGATTGCCAGCCAGCCGATCCCGGCGGCGGTCAGCTGCTCGAGCATGTGCCGTACCGTCTGCGACTTGCCGGCCCCGGTAGCGCCCGTTACCAGGGCATGCCGGTTCAGGGTCGTCAGCGGTACCCGCAGCGTCCCTACCGGGCGATCCTGGCCGTCCAGGATCTGCCCTACCTCGATGGCCTGCTCTCCGCCGACCTCGCTGGTGACGTCGAAGTAGCCCGGCCGCATGACCCGGACACCGGGAACCTCGCCGCGGGGCAGCCCGGTCAGCGCGGCCAGCGCGCCCGCGGTCGCGGCGAACGGAACCATCGAGCCATCCGCGGGATCGGCCAGCTTGGTCGCCAGCACATCGGCGAACTCCTGCGCTCCGTCGGGGCAGCGCAGCCGGTACGGGTGCGCGGTCAGGTCCGCCGAGCCGACCAGCACCGGGGCGATCAGCCGCAGGTCGCCCTCGGTGGCCGCGCCCGCCAGCACCCGCACGTTCCACAGCCCGGCCTCGCGGAACGCGTCCAGTTCGGCAAGCCGCCGCTCGGCCCTGTCGGCCTCGAACCGGGCTTGCTCGTCGTCGTACTGGCGCAAGACCGTGAGCCGGTTGCGCAACTCGGCGGTCTCGCCATCGAGCAGGTCGGTCGGATCAGCCACGATCAGCCAGCCGAATGGCCGGCCCATCAGCGTTTGCAGCGCGGACTCGAACAGGGTCGGCAGCGCTGAGCCAGCCGCGCCGGGGGCCGGGAGCGCCGGGCCGTGCTGCCGGACGGCGTCGCCACTCAGCGGAACCTGCCGGCCCGGACACGGCGCCCAGACGAGCTGGTCGAGATCGGCAAGCATGTTGCCGTCGATGGCCACGCCGCGCGCGCCCCAGGGAAACAGCAGCTCGACGGTCGGCGAGCCAGCCGGGTCCGCGGCCGGGGCCGACCTCGACGCCGCGGGCCCGGACGCCGGACCGGAAGGCGCCTCACCGGCGAGCTCCCCACCGGCCGTCGCATCGGCCGTCGCCCCAGCAGACGACTGCCCTTTGTCAGCCTCCGGGCCGGCCTTGCCGCTCGCTGTGCCCGGTGAGTTCGTGCCCGGTGAGTTCGTGTCCGGTGAGTTCATGTCCGGTGAGTTCGTGTCCGGTGAGTTCGTGTCCGGGCTTGCCTGGCTGGCAAGGCGGGCCGGCCTGCCCGGCTGAGGCAACGGCCCGGCCGTGGTGATCAGCTCAAGCGGCGCGCCGCCGCCCCGCGACAGCCAGCCGGCGATGAACGGCCGCCGGTGCCGCGCGGCGTGCAGCGCCGCAGGCAGTACCGAGGCGTAGTCGCCGGCGGCTGTGCCGCCACTGCCACGGGCATTGACGGCCATGACCCGGTACCACAGCGCGGTCGCGCTGCCTCCCACTCCTGCCGTCTCTGCCATGCTGCGTGCTTACCAGGCCAGCGTGAGCAGTGCTACCGGATTGCGGCGGAATGCCCAGCGCAGCGCCCCGCGCGGACAGCCAAGCGGCCGCTGCCTGAGCCCGGCCTTCATAGCTCGACGGTGCCGCTGATGCGGGTAATGGCATCGCCGCCGACCCACACCGTGCCGTCGTCGCTCGCGGTGATGCGCACCTGCCCGTTCCGGCCAAGAACGGTACCTTGCCGGACCAGGTACGGCGCGGCCGCTCGCCCGGAGGAGATCAGCCATTGCGCCAGCGAGGCGTTCAGGCTGCCGGTGACCGGATCCTCGTCGGTAGCGCCAAGCTTGGGCGTGAACGCGCGCACCTCGAACGCGGCCGGGCCGCCGGGCGGATATGGCCCGGCGATGCCGATATCCAGGTCGGTCGGGCCCGGCCGGACGGCTAGCACCGCCTCGGCACTGTGCAGCAGGACCGCGATCCAGCCCGGCCCGTTGTCCGCCCAGTGCAGGTCGACGATCTCGTCCCGGCCGATGCGCAGTATCCCTGCGACCCTGGCCGCGAGCGGCTCGTCGACCGGGCCGAAGCGCACCAGCGGCGGAGCGGCGAACGCCAGGCCGGAGGCATCTCGCCGGATCGTGACCAGCCCCGCGCCGCACTGCTGGACCACCACGCCCGGCCTGCGCGGCTGGCCGCCGGCCTCCAGCCAGGCGTGGCAGCTGCCGAGCGTGGGATGACCGGCGAACGGAAGCTCCTGGCCCGGCGTGAAGATCCGCACCTGGTAGTCGGCCTGGTCGTCGCCGGGCGCGAGGACGAACGTGGTCTCGGACAGGTTCGTCCAGTTGGCGAACTGGCTCATCTGATCCGCATCGAGCCCGTCGGCGCCGAGCACGACCGCGAGCGGGTTGCCGCGGTACGGCGCCCCGGCGAAGACATCAACCTGGCGGAACTGCCTCAGCATGGGCTTCATCCTGCCAGATCGGCGCTGCCAGCTATCAACCAGGAAACGACGTCAGCCTGGCCCGGTCAGGCATGCCCGGTCCCTGGCTGACGGGGCCGGTCCTGGCCGCAAGCGTGGCGGTCGGCAGCGTCATGATGGCCGGGTTCGCGTCGGCGAGCACCACCCTGCGGCCGTCGGCAGCCGGGCAGCACAGCAGCACTGCGCTCTGCGGGAGTCGCTGCAACTCGTGCTGCTCGACCAGTGACTCGCGGGATCGCTGTGCCGTCCGGGCGAGTGAGTCGCTGGTACCGACGGCTCGTGAGGTGCTCCATCCCCAGGAGGTCCCGGTGCTGATTCCCGCCGTGATCGAGCCAGAATCGGAAACCGCCGCCGAGGAACTCACGTCGCTGCTGGCCGGGCCGGCGAAGTCGGCAACCGGGGCGAGCATCCCCTGCCTGCTCCGCCCGCGGCTGCGGCCGCCGGTGACCGTGATCGAATCGGACTCCGCCACCGAGTCTGATCGGCCGGCGGAACTGGTGTACGTCACCCCGATGGTGTCGGTCACCGACGCTCCGACGGTGTCAGTGAGCTGGCTGATCACGAACCGGTGCTCGGTGCCGATCTGCTCAGCCGCGAGCCGGGCGTCCTCGGCGTTGCCCAGCCGCATGAACCCGACGGCGGCGTCGCCCCGGCCGAGCCGCTCGCGCACGTGCGCCGGAATCGTGCGGTAGGCCAGCACCAGGCCCGTTCCGGCGATCTCAGCGGCGTCGCACAGGCGGTCAAGCACGTCGCCCGGCAGCCGCTCCGCCCCGAGCAGGCACAGGGTCTGCTGCCATCGCGGGGCGGGCGGAGCCTGCCTGAGCAGCGTGGTGAGGGCGACCGCCAGGTAGGCGGCGACGACCCCGTTGCCCACGCCGGCGGCCCGGCGGTCCAGCCAGGCCACCTTGAGGCGGCTTGGCGGCTGGCTCGCCAGGTCGGCCGCGAGCGGCTCGAGCACGCTCAGCCGCGACTCCATCACCCAGGCCCGCTCGACGACCAGGTGCCCGGCGCCTCGTCCGGCCAGGCTGCCGAGCCTGGCCAGCTGGCCCGGCGTGAGCGCGGCCGAGCGCAGGTGATCGGCCGGGCCGCCGATCTGGCCAAGCGCGCGCAGCCCGGCAAGCAACTGCCCGAGCACCGGGCCGGTCGCGGTCTCCGGTGCAGCCGGGTCCGCGGCCGGCCAGCCGGACCCAGGCCGGCCGGACCCGGGCGCGGC
>JAJYUU010000189.1 GCA_021792405.1 Actinomycetes bacterium | reverse complement strand
CGAGAAGATCACCATCCGGCACCGCATCCCCGCCCGCGGAAACAGCTCCGCTACCCGACACCACGACGACGACACCGACACGGAGGGTGACAGTGCGCCGAGTTATCCATTGCGTTGGGGGCGTGATCACCCCGCCCTGCGGGGTCCCGGCGACCGTCCGCTCAAGACCCGCCTCCGTCATCACCCCTGCCTGCAGCCACAGGCGGACCAGCTTGAGCACCCGCCGGTCGCTCACCCGCTTGGCCACCTCAGCCAGCAGCCGCTCATGGCTGATCTCGCCGAAGAAGTTGCGGATGTCGAACTCCGCGACGAACTGGCAGCCCGCGATGAACCCGGTGCGAAGCCGCTCCATCGCCTGCGTCGCCGACCGCTTCGGCCTGAACCCGTACGAGCACGGATGGAAGTCCGCCTCGAAAATAGGTTCCAGCACAATCTTCGCGGCGGCCTGAGCCACCCGGTCACGGACCGTCGGGATACCCAGCGGCCGCTTGCCGTCATCGGGTTTGGGGATGTCCACGCGCCTGGCCGGCGCGGGACGGTAGGTGCCTGCGCGCAGGTCCTGCTGGAGTCCGGCGAGCAGCCGCTCGACCCCGTACTCCTCCCGCACGTACGCCAGGGTGACCCGATCCACCCCGGCCGCGCCCCGGTTCTTGCACACGCGGTACCACGCCTCCCACAGGACGTCACCCCTGTGAACACGGTCATACAGAGCGTGGAACCGGCGCTCCTCCGACTGCTTGGCCGCAGTCCATAGCCGGCGCTGCAGTTGTCGCACTTTCACCGGATTCGGCCGCCCTGCGGCGGATCCCTGATCCCCGGCTACGGCAAGCCGCGGCCTGCCGGGGTGATTGGACCGGGCAGACCCGGCCATGCCCTCGCGCTTACCCGCGCCACCAGCATGATCAAAGTGAGGGCCCTTCCCTCCCGGCGCGTTATGCTGCACGCCGATCCGCGGTACTACGACCCCCTCGGACTCCCGCTGCGCTCCGCCAGATTTCACCATCGGCTTATACCGGCGGTCTTTGCCCGACGCAGGCTGCGCAGACGGGTCTCTCCTGTTCCGGCCCAGACCATGCACACGTGCCGCCCTCCCTACCCCGGAAGGACCCGGCAGGCTGACCCCGGAACAGGGCCTGCCAGGCATGGCCTTCGCCGTGATATGAGCGGCTCGGCTCCTCCGTTGTAACTTTGACGAGGCTGCAAGGTTCGCTTCACGCTACGGCCCGCGTGCTTGCTCCCTCCAAAGAGGCTCTCGACGCCCCGCTCAGCTCGCCGCCTCTCAACGACGAACCGGGGCCTGCTACCGGGCGCTCCGATGCTTACCCGGACGGGACTTTCACCCGCAGGCCTGGACCAGCTTCCAGGACGCAACATACTCCAAGCCTAAGCCCGGCCGGCCTGGCACGCTCCACGCCGCGGCCGGGAGCACACCACGGCGGCTGACAGGAAGCCCCGCCACCCACACCGGCCGCCCTATCGCCCTGCCTGCCGGCCGGACGGCAGCCGCCAGCCCGCCAGTGACGGCAGCCGTCACCCGGCCGCCCGCCAGAAAACCAAGCAATCCGACGAGACACCTCTTGCACCATCGCCGGCGCGGGTGCCAGAACAGGACGATCCGGGCAGCCGGCCGTCGCTGCCGGGCCGGGGTCCGGGCCATGCTGCCGCGCACTCATCGGCCGGCCGCGGCGGCCCAGGTGAGCTGGTTCTGCGCGCCGTCGAGGGCCTGGCGCAGGCCCCGGGCCGATGCGACCGCCGCGTCCAGGCTTGCCGTGACTGCGGTCAGCATTGCGTCCGGGTCACCGGCATGGTCTCCGGCCACGACGGCGACGTTGCCGGCCTGGACCTCGGCGCGGAGGAAGCCCAGGAGCTGGGCCAGGGCCTGCGGCAGCCGGGACGCCAGCAGCGCCAGCAGCCCGGCCACGTCGTAGGCGTCCGCGGGGAAGACCAGCCCGCCCGCGCCGGGCAGGGTCGCGTGGTTCAGGCCCCGCACCGATTCGGCTGCCTCGCCGGCCAGATCGGCCGGGCCGGTCACGCCGGGGCTCCGGGTGATCCGGCAGGCGGGCGGTTCTCTTCCTGATCTTCCTCATCCAAGGAAGCAAGCAGCTCAGAGACAGCTACCTTCCGGTCGCTCTCGCCGCGGCCGTGACCGTCACGGCCGGTGCGGGGCGTGTTCGACGCGGCGGGGTGAGTAGCGGCGTGGATGGCCTGCAGGGCCCGGACGGAGACCTGGGCGTAGATCTGGGTGGTGGATAGTTCGGCGTGGCCGAACATGGCCTGGATGTAGCGGATGTCGGCGCCGCCCTCGAGCATGAGGGTGGTGATGGCGCTCGCCGAAAATCCCCAGAGTTGCTCGGCGGAATTCCCCACTTGGTTGAGTAGAGACTACGTCTTGTGCATGGTGTTGTCCGGTGTTGGGGTCGGGGTGGTGACGTGCGCTGCTGATGGCGGCATGAGCAGCGCGACGATGGCCACCGGCTGCCGGCAGTGCGGGCAGTCCTGGGTCGCGGTGGTCGTGCTGGCCCGGGGCGCGTTCGCCGTGCTGGCTCGGGGCGCGTTGCCCGTGTCTGTGCTGTCGCGTTGCTGGGTGGCGGGGTCGCTGCGGCGGGCGCGGTTGCGGTTCCAGGCCCAGCGGCACTGGCTGCTGCAGAACCGCTGGCGGGGGCTGGGGGAACCCCGACGCGAGTCCCCGCTGCGGGACCGGCCGATGCCGACGCGGAACTGAGCGGCATCACGACCGTGAGGACGGCAGCAATGACCGTGATGGCAGCGGCTGGAAGGACGGTCAGCCGGCTCCGGGCGGGGTGCACGGGGTCAGCATCCCACCGCGGTGGCGGTCAGGGCAGCAGCTCGAACGCGGCGGCGTGGCGGGGCCGCACGACCCGGAAGTGGCGGTCGTTGAGGGTGGCGATCCGGGTGGTGCCGAGCCGCTCGGCCACCGCGATGACCGAGGCGTCGGTGCCGCCTAGGCGCAGGCTTGCGTAGGTGGTGACTAGCTCGGCGATGCGCTCCCAGTCGCTGTCTTCCAGGTTCTCGACTGTGAGCTGATGGCTGGTGATCGAGGCATACAAGGCTGCCTCGGCTCTGGCGCCGAGCTGCCGGTCGATCAGGTAGGCCGCCTCGGCGATGACCATGGCGGTGGTGACCAGCGGCCCCTCGTCGCCTTCCAGCAGCGCCCGGCAGGCGGCGTGGTCGTTGTCGGAGGTGTCTGCGGTGGCCACCAGCGGGCCGGAGTCGACGATCAGCACTAGTCGTCGCGCCCGAAGCCCTCGGCCAGCATGTCGTCAGCGTCGGCGGCATTGCGGCCCGAGGTCGACGCGCCGACGGCGGCGAACGCCAGCCTGCGCCGGACACCCGGCGGCGGCAGCCGCTCGGCGAGCAGGTCAGCGGCTGTCTGGTCCGGGGTCTGGCCGCGGCGGGCAGCCTCGGCTTCCAGCGCGGCAGCGACCTCGCCGGGCAGGTGCACGGTCAGCGTCATGACACAAGATTAGGCCCGCTCGCGGGCGCGCGTGGCGGCCGCGGAATGTCACAGGCCCGGCGCATGATGGATGCGGAGCGCGTCAGCAGCTCCGGTCACCGGCGAGACCGCCCCCTCCGGGGCGCATCTGAACACGATTTCCCGGCAGGGAATGCCTGCCATTCACGGGCAGTGACGCGGCCAGGTCCGCCAGCCCGATCCTCATCGCTGAAACTCTCTTCCTTCTCGCCAGCGCCTGGCTTCACGGCCTCGGGCCTGCCAGCAGCGCACGGCTGCTGACGTGTCTCCCCGGACCCCCGGAGGGACAGCGATGAGACAGCACGACAACCATGCCCGGCCTGATGCGGTGCTGAGCGGCGGGCAGCTGGCCGCGATTGCCACGGCGGCCAGAGTGTGCGCCCGGCCGGTCAGGTTGCGGGGCTGGCGGACGGTCGCCGATGCGGTGACCGGGGAGGTGATCAGCGCGGTGCGCAGCGACGAGCAGCCCGGCGGGGTGATCGAGGTGCCGTGCGGGAACCGGCGGGCGGCGGTGTGCCCGTCGTGCGCGTGGCTGTATAAGGGCGACCTGTGGCAGGTGATGGCCGCTGGGCTGCGCGGCGGGCACGGCATCCCCGAGACCGTCAGCCAGCATCCGGCGGTGTCCGTCACGCTCACCGCGCCGTCGTTCGGGCTGGTGCACCGCGGCCCCGGCCGGGACGGGCAGCCGGTGCGGTGCCGTCCCCGGCACGACCGGCCAGTGTGCCAGCACGGGCAGCCGGCCTCGTGCGGCCGCACCCACCGTGACGGCGAGCAGCTACTCGGCCAGCCGTTGTGCGCTGAGTGTTTTGACTATGCCGGCGCGGTGCTGTTCAACGCGGTCGTGCCGGAGTTGTGGGCCGCCTTCACCCGTGCGCTGCCCTCGGCGGCGGCCCGCGAGGCCGGGATCAGCCGGGCGGTGCTGCGCTCACATCTGCGGATCTCGTCCGGGAAGGTGATCGAGTACCAGGACCGCGGCCTGGTGCACGTGCACGCGGTCATCCGCGCCGACGGGCCGGACGGTGCCGGTGATGACCCTCCGCCATGGGCCAGCGCTGACCTGCTCAAGACCGCGGCCCTTTCGGCGGCCAGTGTCCCCTCGGTCACGCTGCCGCATCCCGGTGACAGCGGGAGCATGCTCACGCTGTCGTGGGGCAGCCAGGCCGACGTCCGGGCGGTCCGCCGCGGCATCGGCGGGGAGCTGAACGAGGCCAAGGTCGCGGCGTATATCGCCAAGTACGCCTCCAAGGCGACCGAGGACGCCGGCGGCATCCCGGTGCCGATCCGCTCCGCAGCAGACCTGGCCGAGTGGAACGTCACACCCCACGGGTGGCGGCTCATCACCGCGTGCTGGCAGCTCGCCCGCCGCGAGGAGTACGCGGACCTCAAGCTCGCCAGGTGGGCGCACCAGTACGGATTCGGCGGTCACTTCTCCACCCGGTCCCGCCGGTGGGGCGTCACCTTAACCCAGCGCCGCCAGCAACGGCAGGCCTGGCATGACAGCCACGACGGCGACGCCGGCGGGCAGGTGATCGTGCTATCGGAATGGCACTACGCGGGCACCGGCGATCCGCCCGGCTAAGCCCTGTTCATGATCGACGGCTCAACTTTCCTATACATCTATTCAAGGGCAGCCCGCCTCCGGCGGCCCGCCGCAGACCCGATCCCGCCGGACAGCGGCACTGTGCGTCTGGCGCCGTGACAGCCCGATCTCGCGGGAGCTTGCACGGGGACCGCTGGCCGCACGGGGCGGCATGGCCGCCTCCGGCCCCGGACGGGCCACGGCGGCCTGCCGCCGGCTTGCCGTCCCCGCAACCGCAGTCCGGGCTGGCGCCGCAACGCCGGGCTCGTGTCAGCGGGAGGGGCCGTCGTCCCGGCGCGGGCATCCTGACGCGGGGAAAGACCCGGCACGGGCTCAGCGCAGCGATCTTCGCGGGGCGATCAGCACGGCTGATCGAATATCTTGCTCCAGCCAAGCGTGCGTGCGACGACACTCGCCGGGTGACGGGAGCTGTCGTCCCGGCGCGGGCATCGAGACGCCGGGCAAGATCACGGTCAAGGGCGGCGCCTGCGGCGCCGTCACCCGTGATTCCCTCCGGTCACCCGGCCATGCTCGGCCACGCCGAGCTGTCCACCACCCAGATCTACGCCCAGGTCTCCGTCCGGGCCCTGCAGGCCGTCCACGCCGCCACCCATCCCGCCGCCGGCAACACTCCCCGCACCGCTCATGACGGTGACAGCCGTGGTGATCGGAAGGTGGCTGGACGCCTTGTCCAGGCCGCGGACCCGCCACCGCCGCTCCCCGAACGCCAGCACCACCTCCCGGCCAGTGACCTGAGCCGCGGGCTCGCCCGCCACGCCGGGAGCGGGCGACACAGAGGAACCTCGGTCATGGTGATCACGCGGGAAGCACTGATCCGGCGAGCGCGCTACCATCCTGGCCGTCATCGACGCCATCACCACCAAGGCCAAGCTCCGCCTCATCACCGGCGGAGCCAGCTGACCAGTGGTCAGCCGCTGACCACCTCGTCCGCGATCCGCGTCACCACGCCCGTGCCGACCGCGCGGCCGTACCAGAGCGTGAACGACACGCCGGGAGTCGCGTAGACCGCGGCCTCATCCGCCCAGAACCGCAGGATCACCGGCACCTCGGCACTGCCGGGAACCAGCGCAGCACCGCCGATCACATCGATCACCGCGCCGATCTTCACGTCCTCCGCATCGGGCTCAGGCGAAGCGAAGGCGAGCAGGAGAGAGCGGGAACCTGTCGGCATTGGGACGCGAAGCCCGCCCTGCCCGGCCGGCAGCAGGTCCAGCCGCGCCTCCACCGCAGGCTTACCCCCGATCACGGCAGTGGCCCTTCGATTGTGACGCCAAAGATGTTGGGAAGAACATCGTTCCGCAGGAAGAACGCCGGACCCTCGCCCGCAGGCGAGATCGGCTCCCCGAACTGGTTCAGCAAATCTGTGCTGATCCGGCCGGATGTAAGCGTCTGCTCTCCCAGGCCCATCTTGGCGTACTGCGCCCCCAGATTCTCAGCCTGCGCCTGCGTGGGGTAGAAGTACTTGCCCTCCAGGCCCTCAGGATTTCGGTAAACGCCGGACTCCGCGATATCACGCGCTTCCGCAGACCCCACTGTACGGAAAACCTGCGTCGTGCCTCCAGCTGTGTCTTCTGCGGCAACACACAAACCCGACGCAAACCTGGCCTGCGGACAGGCGTTGTCCCGACTCTGATCTGCGGAAACAGGCCGGAAGGACCCGACGGCCAAGATCATCTGCGGGTGGGAGGCCCCGACGCCGTTCCCGGCTGCGGCAGCCGCCGCCGACGCCTGCCCGGCGGGCAGCACCAGCGCCAGAACGGCCGCGAGTGCGGTCAGGGCGGCGGAGAGCAAGACCAGCCAGCGGCAGGTGATGCGATACTGAACCAGTGAATGACGCACGGCAAGTGCAAGCAGGCACTGATGCTATTCGGCGGCTTCTCTACGGCCAGGCGACCCTGGAGGAATGGGCGGACAGGGGGGCCGATAACCCAGGCGAGCCGTGGAGATCGTTCGAGCGCGCACGAATGCATTACCGCACGGGCGACCCTGACCAAGCTGTGCACGTCTGGCAGGAGATCGCTCTCGCTGAAGGGCTCGGTTCACGCCACACCCTCCAGGCATGGCACTTCATGCGCCAAGCCGGACACCTGCCCCCCGCCGAAGTCGCCGAACTGGTGCTCGGCGCCGTCGCCGAGGTGCCCATGCATAACTCACATGACCTGCTCGCCGCATACCAAGACAAAACAGCCGAATACATAAACCACTCCGGAAGAGCGGCAGCCTGGGGAAGCGGCCCAGACGGTCCAAAGGAAGCCGCCGTGAGCCACTGGCTCGCAGTGACGCAGACCATGGCCAATTCCATAGGCCCCTGGGACGAGACGAACCTTCCGCAACTGCCGGCCGGGCATGCGCGCGTGGCAGCCCTCACGCCAAACGGCCCCTACTTCGGGCAAGGCCCGGCAGCACTGCTCTCAGCGGACCCGAAGGCCGGTTCGTTCCTCGGCGCCGCCACCCGGGTCATGCAACTAATGGTAGACAGCGCCACTCACTAACCAGTCATGGCCAACAGATCGGCACCGCTGATCACTGCCAGTCGAAATCCGCATGAATCTCAGGTTCATACCCGCAGGACTCAAATGCGCGTTTGATATTTCCAGCTATCCTGGCCCGGTCAGCTTCGCCGACACGACTCTGACCAGGCCCGCCAGCCCCATCCCACGTGGTAATGGAATCCACGAATACAGCTATCGCCCGGGGCCTGGCTAGCACCTCCGAGTCCACGGACACCGACCGGCCGCCTTCCACATACCGCAAGCCGGTCCGGCCAAGGACCCTCACCGAAAAACCTGCACTGCTCTCGATCACATTCGGCTCAGGCTCAGAGAACCGCTCCACCATGTAATCACCACCCAATAAGGTGGAAATTAACATCGGGGACATTCGGATTATCGACCAGTGCGGGCAGCTCCGTCTCAGCCCAGATACTATCTGGATTCGCTCTCGCGACGTTTATGAACACATCCGCGTTACCGGAAGCACCCGCAGCAAATCGCTCAGAAGCGGCAGTCCACAAAGGCTTCGCCTCTGACCATGGCATGTCCTTCGTAGCAGCTTCAACTGCCTGCCCCTCCGGCGTCATGCCGAGCGTCTGACCGCCGGACTGCTCAGCAAAACTCGTCGCGGCGTCCTTGGCCGCATTGCCGCCCGTCCAGAACACCCGGCCAGCGCCACTCCCTGTGTCTTCTGCGGCAACACGCGCACCCGACACATAAAACGGACACGAACCGGGTTCGCCCTGGTGCTGATCTGCGGAAACAGGAGCATCAGCCCTGACGTGATCATGGGCCGCGAGCGAAAGAG
>JAJYUU010000032.1 GCA_021792405.1 Actinomycetes bacterium | reverse complement strand
ACCGGGCCGGCTCGGGCGCGCTCGGTGACCTCGGCGCGCACCTCATCGATCTCGCGCAGTACCTCACCGGTGAGCTGATTGCCGCCGTTTCGGGCAGCACGACGACGTTCGTCGGACAGCGCCCGGTTCCTGGCCGGGCGGCTGGTGAGCCGGAGACCGGGCCGGTGACGGTAGATGACGCGGCAGTCTTCACCGCGCGGCTCGGTGCGGGCCGCGCTGTCGGCTCGTTCGAGGTGACACGGTTCGCGGCGGGCCGCAAGAACGCGCTGCGGATCGAGGTCAACGGCTCGCTGGGCAGCGTCGCCTTCGACCTCGAGCGGCTCAACGAGCTGGAATTCCACGATGACTCCGGCGACCCGCTGACCGCAGGGTTCACCCGGATCCTGGTGACCGAGCCCGGGCATCCGTACCTGTCCGGATGGTGGCCGCCCGGCCACGTGCTGGGCTGGGATGTCACCTTCAGCCACCAGGCCGCCGACTTCGTCACCGCGATCGCCGAGAGCGCCGACCCGCTGCCGTCGTTCGCCGACGGCCTGCAGGTGCAGCGCGTGCTGGCGGCCGTGCAGGAAAGCGCGGCCAGCGATAGCAGGTGGATCACCGTTCCGCCAGCAGGCAACTGAACCTTCGTGGGAGCCGACATGTCCCGACCTTTTACCCTGTTCACCGGCCAGTGGGCCGACCTGCCGCTGACGCAGGTCTGCGAACTGGCCAGCGGCTGGGGCTACGACGGCCTTGAGCTTGCCTGCTGGGGCGACCACTTCGAGGTCGACCGCGCGCTGGCCGAGCCTGGCTACCTGGCCGGGCGGCACGAGCTGCTGGACAGATACGGCTTGCGCTGCTGGGCGATCTCCAATCACCTGGTCGGACAGGCGGTCTGCGACCACCCGATCGACGAACGGCACCGGGGCATCCTGCCCGCCCGCATCTGGGGTGACGGCGAGCCGGAGGGGGTACGGTGCCGGGCGGCCGCGCGGATGTGCGACACTGCGCGCGCCGCGGCCGCGTTCGGGGTGACCACCGTGGTCGGGTTCACCGGCTCGTCGATCTGGCACACGGTCGCGATGTTCCCGCCAGCGCCGCAGGCCATGATCGAGGCCGGCTATGCCGACTTCGCCGCCCGGTGGAACCCGATCCTGGACGTCTTCGACGCCGAAGGCGTCCGCTTCGCGCACGAGGTGCACCCCGGCGAGATCGCCTACGACTTCTGGACGACGCAGCGGGCGCTCGATGCGGTGAACCGCCGACCGGCCTTCGGCCTGAACTTCGACCCGAGCCATTTCGTCTGGCAGGATCTCGACCCGGTCGCTTTCCTGGGCGCCTACCCCGATCGCATTTACCACGCGGACTGCAAGGAGGCCCGCAAGCGCCTCGATGGCCGCAACGGGCGGCTGGGGTCGCACCTGCCCTGGGGCGACCCGCGGCGAGGCTGGGACTTCGTCTCCGCCGGGCGAGGCGATATCCGCTGGGAAGACGTCTTCCGGATGCTGAACTCGATCGGCTACGACGGCCCGATCTCCGTCGAGTGGGAGGACGCCGGCATGGACCGGCTGCGCGGCGCCGCCGAGGCGATTACCTACCTGCGCCAGTTCGACTTCGAGCCGCCGCAAGCATCCTTCGACTCGGCCTTCAGCAGCGACCGCTAGTCAGGCTTCGCCAGTAACGGGCGCGATGCTGCTGACGGTCGGGAAGTAACTCCGATACCGGCCAGCGTCGCGGGTTAGCAGGCGGTTCGCGGCCGCGACGTGTCCGGCCGGCCAGTCGGCCCCACTCCTCGTCGCCGGTGATGACATCGCGGAGCACGCAGGGATCAACGAGTGTGACCGGCTCTTGCACTGTGCTAGGCCATGATCTCGAAGGAAATTGCACCGTTTCGGGCTAAAGAATTTACGCGTTCCGGCTGCCAGCCTTCTGCGACGTCACCATCACCCAGACCGACCCGGCCGGGAATCCGATCCACACCGACGTCTGGCTCCCTGCCTCGTGGAACGGGCGATTCCAGGGAACCGGCGGGGCGATCTACTCCTGCGGGCCGTACTACTGCGAGATGGCGCCTGCCATCCATCATCAATCCCTCGGCGTGTCACTGGAACCCGGACGCCCTGGTGGGCGACGTGACACCCTGCGGTGTCATCAGGCGGCAGGACGCCGCGGTGATGACGAAGATCTCTCATCTTCCCGCAGGGCACGGTGAGGTACTACCGGCAGGTGCAGCACACGATGGGCGGCCCGAGCCAGACCGACTCCTTTGCCAGGCTGTTCCTCGCGCCGGGCGCTCAGCACTGCGCCAGCGGCGCAGGTCAACTGGGTCGAGAAGGGCAAAGCCCCCGATATCATTCCAGGCGCCCTGACCGATCCCGTGACCGGCGCCGCGACCCCGGCACAGCCACTATGCCGCTACGGCGAGCCTCGCGGCTGCTAGCGATCGAAGATCGCTAGCAGCCGTTAATTGCCGGAAGCGACATCGCCGAACAGAATATAGCGTCCTCAGGACGAGTCGCGCTCATTACTGGCACTCGTTCCCGTGCCTAATCTGCGGCCGGTTGACCGGCACCGCATAGCGGGCAAGAAGTGCCATGCCTAAACAATGTCATTGCCAGCTGTTTTCCTGACCTGAGGTACGCTCCCATCGACGGGCAGGATCGGGCGGCGGACGTTTCGCCAGCGATTGTTTGATTTATGGTAGAAGGGGTTTCTGCTTGATGAATCAGGAGATAACGTCCCGGCTCGAGGCCGACCTTTTCCTGCTGCACGCGCCCAGCGTCTATGACTTCCGCGAGCGCGACGACATGCTGTTCGCGTACCTGAGCGACAGCGACAGCGTCAATGTCACCTCGATATACGAGATGTACCCGATCGGCTGGTTCTCGATCAAGCAGCACCTGGCTGACCACGGTTTCGACACGAAGATCGTGAACGTCGCCTCGCTGATGCTCATGCATCCCGACCTGGATGTCAGAAAGCTGCTGGAGCGCCTGGAGGCGCCGATCTTCGGGTTCGACCTGCACTGGATGACGCAATGTCATGGCGCCATTGAGCTGGCGGCGGTCCTGAAAGAAGCGCACCCGGATGCGCTGACCATTTTCGGCGGCATCTCGGCGACGTATTACGCCAGTCAGCTTATCCGCTACCCGAGCGTCGACGTCGTGGTGCAGGGCTACGACACCCTGGAACCGGTGGCCGAACTAGTCAGGCGGGTCCGGCAAGGCCGCCGGGATCTGAGCTCCATCCCGAATCTGCTCTACAAGACCGGCGGAGAGGTCCAGTCGACCGGTTTCACCCATAAGCCGGCCACCCGGTACAACGACGCGCGTAACGACTGGTCGTTCTACCGCGATACGCTCGGCGCCGGACCGTCGGCGTCCAAGCTGATCATGACCCTGCCCAATACCGGGTGCGCGCATGACTGCGGCTGGTGCGGCGGATCGCGCTTCTCCTACCGCAACATCATGGGCGTCCGCAAGACCCTGATCCAGAAGGACAACGAGCTCATCGTGAAAGAGCTCCGGACCATGGGCGAAGCCGCGAAGCACACCTCGATATACGCGCTTCAGTGTTATTCAGAAAACAAGGTGCGGATGCACCAGTATCTGGACGCGGTCAAAGAGGTTGGCTACAACAGCGTCTTCTTCGAGCAGTTCAACCTGACTCCGCCCGATACGCTCAAGAAGATGGGCGAGTCGACCACCGCCTACATCATGCTCTCCCCGGAATCCCACGACCCCAAGATAAGCGCCGCGGCCGGCCGCGGCACCTACACGATGGCGGAGATGGAGGCCTGGATTCCGCGTGCCCTGGACGCCGGGGTGAAGGGCGTCATGATCTGGTTCTTCATCGGCATGCCGCACCAGGACCGGCAGTCGGTGCTGGATACGGTGGCGTACTCCGAGCGGCTGATACGCAAGTTCGGCGGCTGGGACGCGCTACCGCTGATCTGCCCGATGGTGCCGTTCCTTGATCCAGGATGCCGGTTCTTCGAGGAGCCGGACCAGCATGGTTACCGGATCTTCCACCGCACGCTGGAGGAACACCGGCGCGCGATGGTCGAGCCGCTGTGGTACCGGCGGCTGAACTACCAGACACGCTGGCTGGACAGGCGCCAGCTGCAGGACGTCTCCTACGAGGCAATTGCCCGCCTGGTAGAGGTCAAGGGCGAGTACGGGGTACTGCCGACCTGGTTCTGCCAGGCCATACTGACGACCATCGAGGAGACACGGCAACTGCTCGGGGAAATGGAACGAGCCCTGGTACTCGACAGCAAGCTGCCGGCCGCGCTACGGGATGAGATCCGTTCGTACAACCGGAAGATCCTTGCCTACTCAAGCGATCAGATCATCCCGGTGCGGCGTCCGTTCGGCGGCCGCTGGTTCGACGACATGACTGTCCCGCGCGAGATGATCGAGGACATCGTGCAGCCTCGGGTGGCGGCCCGGTGCGCCGGCGCGGCGGTCTGAGCGTCGTCATTTGCCAAGGCGCGGCGCCGTCCGCGGCAGATCCGCTGCGCGCTTCAGATTCGCAGGGCAAGCGCGCGCGGCCCGCGGACCTGACCGGCCGACCACTGCACCGCCGGCGGATCAGCAAGGCTGAAGCTCGGAATTCGCTGCAGCCACACCTCAAGCGCTACCTGCAACTCCATCCGCGCCAGCCGCGCACCGAGGCAGTGATGGATGCCAAGGCCGAACGCCGCGTGCCGGTTGACCTCGCGGTCGATGACCACCTCACCCGGCCGTTCGAACTGCGCCGGGTCGCGGTTCGCCGCCGGGAACGACAGCAGGACCCAGTCGTCGGCCTTCATGTCGGCCCCGCGGAAGTGCAGGTCCTGCTTCACCAGCCGGGCCATGGTGACCGGGGCATAGGCCCGCAGGAACTCCTCAATCGCGACCGGCAGCAGCCCTGGCTCGGCGGCCAACCGCTCGCGGTCCCGCGGGAAGGCGGCCAGATGCCACAGCGAGGCGCCGATCGCGCTCCATGTCGTGTCGATGCCGGCGATGAGCAACAGCGTCATCGTGCCGACGACGTGCGAGACGTCTAGCTTGCGGCCGTTCAGGTCGGCGTTGATCAGGAATGTGGTCAGGTCATCCCGCGGGTTCTCCAGATGGTCGTGCACCTGCGCGAACAGGTAGTAAAACAGCGCCGACTTGCGGGTGACGCGCTCTTCCGGCGGCAGGTTGATGCCTTCGAGGGTGTTCTTGGCGAACTCACGAAACTGTGCCCCGTCCCCCGCCGGGAAGCCGAGCATGTCGGCGATGACCCGGATCGGGATGTATTGCGCGTACTCGGCGGCGGCATCCACGACATCGCGTCCGTCGAACGCATCGATCAGCGAGTGGCACAGCGCCCTGGCCGCCGGCTCCTGCTTGCTGACTGCCGCCTTGGTGAACGCCGGGAGCAGCAGCTTGCGTGCCGCGCGGTGAAACGGCGGGTCGGAGGTGATCGGCGGGGAGCCGCCGATCGGCGCCAGTTCACGCGGCGGCCGGAAGTTTCCCATGATGACCGACCGGGAGGAGAAGTGCTCGGTGTCGTAGGCGATCGCTGCCACGTCCTCGTAGCGGGTCGCCAGCCAGGCGCCGCCGAACCTGCCGGTGTGCGCGATCGGGCAGCGCTGCCGCAGATCGTCCTGGATCGAAAACGGGTCTTGCGCCCACTCGGGCTCGGTGTGCGAGAAGTCTGTCGCCCAGTCGGCGACCGGGCCGGTGACTATCTCACTGCGGATGCCGGGGGACTCACCGTCGCGCCTCTCCCACAGGTGCCCGGCGAAGCGGTTGTCGACAGTCACGTCACGTCCCTTCGACAAGCGCGATCGCGTGCTCCGGGCAGTTGAGCGCCGCACGCCGGGCGTCGTCCTGCTGCTCTGGCGGCACGACACCGTCGCCCAGCACCGTCCCGTAGCCCTCCTCGTCATCACCGAACAGGCCGGGCGCGAGGTCGTAGCAGCGTCCGTGCCCCTGGCACAGGCCGGCTTCGATCTGCAGTTTCACCAGAACAGTCCTCTCAGCTGAGGATGGCAGCGGCCCGATCAGCTCCGGCGGCCCGGGCAGGCGAAGGGTTCCTGCCGGCCCGCCGCGTCGCAGCGAGTCGTCCGCTGCCGATGACGGGCAAGCGGACGACCTGCGAGCGCGCGGCAACCCCGCACGCATCCACGCAAACTGACCCCGACAACAAACTCACCCCGATAACAAACTCACACCCTCAACAGCATGAAACCACATCGCCATGCCGCCGGGCGCTGGGTTGGCTTGTTCGTTACGCGCATTTTCTTAACTCATTAATTGTCACGCTGTTTACCCCGGCCGGCCACGGGAATGGCCCCTGCGCCGAAACATTGTTGCTGAGATTTGCATTCCCCCGAGAGGAGTTCGGAGTCCATGGGGCTCACAATTCCCGTCGTCGACGGCGCGGACCAGGGCGGGCTCGCATGCGCTCAGCGGTCGAATGCCGAGGAGCAGGCTGCTGCCGCCAGCGCAGACTACAGCAGGGCACCCTCGCCCTTCGCAATGGACGGAAATGACTTCCGGCTTCTCGGTAACCGGCTAGTAGAGACGCTTGCCGCCTATCTAGACAAGCTTCCGCAGGAGCCCGTTTACCGCCCATTGCCGGCCGAAGTAAGGCAAGAACTAGAGGGAATGGAGCTACCCGCCGAGGGAGAATCTCCGGAGAAGATCATCGACGGCTTTCTCCGGCTGGTGCTGCCTTACGGCAGGGGCCAGAATCATCCGTGTTTCGCCGCGTTTGTTGACCCGGCCGCGTCAAAGCTGAGCATGCTGGCGGCATTTGCTGCGGCGGTCACCAATACGAGCGGAGCTGGTGGTAATTACGCTGCTATATACGTGGAGCGCGCGGTTGTCCGATGGCTTGCCGAACTCGTCGGCTTCCCGCCGGGCTCCAGCGACGGGGTCCTCCTCGGCGGCGGCTCGGACGCGAACCGGCACTGCCTGGAAGTCGCGCGGTACGCCGGCGCGCGGGCGGGCGGCTGGGACGTCCGCGAGGAAGGCCTGTCCGGACACCCGAAGCTCACCATGTACATGTCGGCCGAGGGGCATTCCTGCCTGGAAAAGGCTGCATTCACCCTCGGTCTCGGTGCCCCGCGGAAGGTGGCCGTCGGGGCGGACTTCCGGATGGACCTGGCCCGCCTGCGGGCTGTGGTCGCGGCTGACCGCGAGGCTGGCTGCCTGCCCGTCCTGGTAGCCGCGAACGCGGGAAGCGTGAAGACAGGCGCCATCGACCCGCTCGATGATCTCGCTGACTTCTGCCGCAAGGAGGACCTCTGGCTGCACGTCGACGGCGCCTACGGCGGCTTCGGGGTTCTCGACCCTCGGCTCGCGCACTGGTACTCCGGGCTCGAGCGGGCCGACTCAGTCGCCCTCGATCCGCACAAGTGGCTGGCCGTGGCCGTCGGCTGCAGTTGCGCGATAGTGCGGCAGGGCGCACTGCTACAGGACACCTACAAGCTCGTCCCCTCCTACCTCAGCCTGCCGCCTGGACTGGGATTCGCCGGCGATACCTGGTACTCGCATCGCAGCGCCGAGCAAACCAGGGACTCCGGCCGGGCGCTCAAGACCTTCTGGAACATCCAGCAGGCCGGGAAGAGCGGCCTGGTCCATCACGTCCAGCGGCACGTCGACCTGGCGCGTTACCTGGAGAAGGTCATCGAGGCCAGCCCTGACCTGGAACTGCTGGCAACCGGGCCGCTGACCGCGGTGTGCTTCCGGTACGTGCCGGCCGTCCGCGGCGACGAGGTGAGCCTGGACCTGCTGAACCAGGCGATCATGGCCGATCTTCAAGTCGGCGGGCAGGCGTTCCTGGCCGGCACGGACATCCGCGGCCGCTTCGCGCTGCGGTCCTGCGCCCTGCACTACGCCCTTGACGAGGGCCACGTGCACACCATCGTCAACGCCGTCACAGACGCCGGGCGGCGCCGCGTCCTGGCCGAAGCGGCCGGCGGCCTGCCGGGGCTGCGATGACAGCCCGGACGCCACGGCACGCACCGGTCCGGGGAGAGCGTCAGGTGCAGAGCGAACATCAGATGCAGGGCGAACATCAGATGCAGGGAACACGTCAGGTGCAGGGAACACGTCAGGTGCGCGTCGTGACCAGCCCGCCCGCCGTCACCTCCGGTGGCGGCAGCGCACCCCTGCCGCCGTCAGCGCAAGCGCGCCTCGCGCTCGCGCTCGCGGCTGGCAAGGCGGCGGAGGCCGCCTCCAAGGCGCTGCGGGCCGGCGGCGGGACTAGCTTCCCCGGAACCGTCGCCCACCGGATCGACCCGCACATCCTGCGGAAGATCGCGGCCGCGAGCGACGCCGGCAAGGTGGTCGTCACCGGCAGCAACGGCAAGACAACGACCTGTCGCATGCTCGCTGCCCTCGCGCAGGCCAGCGGCCTCACGGTCACCCAGAACCGGTCTGGCTCCAACCTGCTGCAAGGGGTGATCTCAGCCGCCGTGCGCGGGGCGGACCTGCGCGGCCGGCTGGACGCTCAGCTTCTGCTGCTGGAGGTCGACGAGGCGACCGTACGGCAGGTGAATCCGCAGGTGCGGCCCCACACGTTCCTGGTCACGAACATCTTCCGTGATCAGCTAGACCGCTTCGGAGAGCTGTACTCGATGGCGAAGGGCCTCGAGGAGGTCATCGAGGCGCTTCCGGCGTCAGCAACCGTGGTGCTCAACGGCGATGACCCGCTGGTAGCCAGCCTCGCCCCGGCGGCACGCGCGCGCCGGCTTTACTTCGGAATCCAGGCTGACAGCGCCGGCCTGCCCGAGCCAGAGCACGCCGCAGACACCATCCGCTGCGTCCGCTGCCAGCACCCGCTGAGCTACCGCGCGGTGCACCTTTCCCACCTGGGCGATTACTGGTGCCCGGAGTGCCACAGCGCCCGCCCGGCGCTGGATGTCGCGGTGACCGAAGTGCGGTCGTCGCCCGAAGCCGGGTCAAAGATCACGGTGCAGACACCGCAGGGAGCATTCCCGCTCGACGTGCCGCTGGCCGGCCTGCACAACGTGTACAACGCGGCGGCGGCGCTCAGCTGCGCGATCGCACTGGTCCTGCCGCGGCCGCTGGAGCCGGCCGGCGCGCGCGCTGCCCTAGCACGGCTGCGCCCGGCGTTCGGCCGCCTGGAGGAGATCCAGGCAGGCGACCGGCAGGTGGTACTCGCGTTCGTCAAGAACCCGACGTCCTACAACGCCACCATGCGGGAGGTGCTGCAGCGGCCCGGCCGAAAGCACGTCCTGGCCGCGCACAGCAACACCGTGGTCGACGGGGAAGACTTCGCCTGGCTGTGGGACGTGGACCTCGAGCAGCTCGTACCGCGGCTAGCGAGCCTTACCGTCAGCGGGACCAGGGCGGAGGAGGTCATGCTGCGGTTCAAGTACGCGGGTGCTGAACCCGGCAGCACACTGGTCATCCATGATCGCGCGGCTGCCCTGCGCGCCGCGCTCACCCGGACGCCGCCAGGCGAGTCGCTGTACATCTTCGCTGGCTACACCCCGATGCGAGAGCTGCGGAGCATCATGCAGCGGCACGCGTGGGTGTCGCCGTTCTGGGAGGAGTGAGGCCATGACGGCGGCGCCGATGACGGTCCGCATCTGCTACCTGTACCCGAGGCTGCTGAGCGTCGCGGGTGACAGGGGCAACCTGTTCGCTCTCATGCAGCGCTGCGCATGGCGAGGGATCCGCTACAGCGTGACCGAGGCCGATGTCGGGGTCGTCCCTGACTTCGCGGAGACCGATCTGATCCTGTTGCACGGCGGCCAGGATCGCGAGATGACGGCGGCCGCGCAGGACCTCGCAGCGAAGTCCGGCGCGCTTCGAGAGGCGATCGAGTCCGACGCCGTCGTCCTGGCCGTCTGCGCCGGCTACCAGCTCCTGGGCCGGTACTACGCCCCGCCGGAAGGACCGCCCATCCACGGCATCGGAGTGCTGGACGTCGTGACCGAGGGCGGCCCGAAGCGATTCATCGGCCATGTGGCGGTGCACTGCGACCTGGGTCCCGGCAGCCAGCACCGGCTGGCCGGGTTCGAGAATCACAGCGGGCGCACCTACCTCGGCGGCAACGTCAGGCCGCTGGGGAGGGTGCTCGCCGGAGCCGGCAACAACGGCGAGGACGGCACCGAGGGCGCCCGCTACCGCGAGGTGTATGCCACCTACCTGCACGGTCCGGTGCTGCCGAAGAACCCGTGGCTGGCCGATCACCTGCTGTCCAGGGCGCTGGCGCATCACTATCAGGACGTCAGCCCGCTTGCCCCGCTCACCGACCGGGCGGAGGTGCAGGCGCATGGGGCCGCGCTCCGGCTTGCCCGGCGGCCGGCCGGGCGGTGGCGGGCAGCCGCGGCCGCCGTATCCCGGATCGGGCCGCCAGCGCGGATGCCAGCGACGCGGCCGGCCGGAAACGCCAGGACTACAGACAAGGTGACAGGGTGGACTTCTCGCTGAGCGCGCAGCAGCGCGAACTGACGGAGGCGGCGACCGCATTCGCCCGGAAGGAGCTCAACCAGGATCTGGCCAAGCGAGACGAGGCCGGAGAGTTCCCGCGGGACGCCTGGCGGGCCTGTGCCAAGTTCGGTGTCCAGGGCCTGCCCGTACCCGCCGAACTGGGCGGCGCCGGCTGCGACGTCCTCACCACTGCCCTCGTCATGGAAGCCCTCGGCTACGGCTGCCAGGACAACGGGCTCCTCTTCTCGCTCAACGCGCAGATGTGGAGCGTCGAACTGCCGCTGGTCATCTTCGGCACCGCCGCCCAGCAGCAGGCCTACCTGCCCGGCCTGGTGTCCGGGGACATCATCGGTGGGCACGCGATGACGGAGCCCGGCACCGGTTCCGATGCCCTGCACCTGCGATCACGGGCCGAGCGCCACGGCGATCACTACCTGCTGACCGGGGCCAAGCAGTACATCACGAACGCTCCGGTCGCCGATGTGCTGCTGTTCTACGCCCAGGTGGCGGACCGTCCCGGATTGACCGGGCTATCCGCGTTCCTGGTCGACGCCCGGGCACCCGGCGTCGAGATAACCGGCGGCTGGGACAAGATGGGCCTGCGGACCTCGCCGATGGGCGAGATAGCGCTGACCGACTGCCTCGTTCCTGCCGAGAACCGGCTGGGACCTGAAGGCGCAGGCATGGCCATCTTCAACTCCTCCATGGAATGGGAGCGAAGCTGCCTGTTCGCCAGCGCCGTCGGCGCCATGCGCCGGCAACTCGACGCGTGCGTGGAGTACGCGAACTCCCGGCAGCAGTTCGGCCAGCCCATCGGAAAGTTTCAGGCTGTGGCCGGGAAGCTGGCCGACATGTACGTGCGCCTGGAGGCGGCGAAGCTGCTGATCTACCGGGTCGCCTGGCTCAAGCAGCAGGGCAAGTCCGCTCCGGCCGAGGCGGCTGCCGCCAAGCTCTTCACCAGCGAAGCATGGGTGGCCTCCAGCCGCGATGCGATCCAAGCCCACGGCGCATGGGGCTACCTGAAGGAAGCGGGGATTGAGCGCGATCTCCGGGACGCGATCGCCAGCACCATCTACTCGGGAACCTCGGAGATCCAGCGGGTGATACTCGCCCGGATGCTCGGCCTATGAGCCGTCAGGACAGCCGGCGCAGCGTCACGGCGATTTCGGCGCATTCGAAAAGGAATAGCGATGGCATATCTGCTTCACCGTTTGCTGACTGAGGCAGCGGCCCGGCAGCCGCGACGGCCGGCGATAGCGGCCAGTGGCTGCGTGCTCACCTACCAGGAGCTGGACCAGCTGAGCAACAAGGTGGCCCGCGCGCTGCTCCGGCTGGGCGTGTCACCCGGCGACCGGGTGGGAGTGCTCGCCCCCAAGTCGGCAGCGTCGGTCATCGGGATATACGGCGCCCTGAAGGCTGGCGCTTGCTATGTGCCGCTCGACCCGAAGGCACCCGACCAGCGGCTCAGCCATGTCGCGGCGGACAGCGGCATGACCGTCATCATCGCGGACGAGGCGCGGGCGCCGCACGCCGCGGCCCTGGCAAGCCGCGTTCCGGAGGCAAGCCGCGTTCCGGAGGCAAGCCGCGTTCCGGAGGCAAGCCGCGTTCTCCAGGCGCGCGGCGTCCTGGTGGCCGGCGTTCCCGGCAGCCAGGACGGCGTGCAGGCCGGGCCGTCCACGGATCAGGGCGCGGCCATTCTGCCGTGGAGCGCGGTGGCCGCAGAGTCAGCCGCGCCGTTGCCGGACCAGGCGATCGAGACCGACCTCGCCTACATCCTGTACACCTCGGGGTCGACCGGGATGCCGAAGGGCGTGATGATCTCCCACCGCAACTCGCTCTCATTCGTCGAATGGTCAGCTGCCGCTGCCGGGCTCAGCGACCAGGACCGCGTCTGCAGTCCAGCCCCGCTCCACTTCGACCTGTCAGTCTTCGACCTGTTCGCCACCTGTCGGGCCGCCGCCTGCCTGTGCGTGCTGCCCGAGGGGGCGGCAACCTTCCCGGTGTCGATCGCGCGATGGCTCGAATCCGAGCGCATCTCGGTCTGGTACTCGGTGCCATCGGTGCTCACGCTGCTCGCCTGCTATGGCGGCCTGCAGCAGTTTGACCTTGCCCGCCTGCGGACGGTGATCTTCGCCGGAGAGGTGTTCCCGCCCAGGTACCTGGCCCGGCTGATGACCGGCCTCCCGCACCCTCGCTACCTGAACTGGTACGGGCCCACCGAGACCAACGTGTGCACGGCGTTCGAGGTGCCGCCAGGCAGTGCCGGCGCCGGGCCCGTCCCCATCGGCAAGGCCTGCGCCAACACCGAGGTGTTCGGGGTCACTGGCGAAGGCCGCCGGGTGTCGCTGCCCGGCGAGGTCGGCGAGTTGTACGTGCGCGGGCCCTCGCTGATGCGCGGGTACTGGGGCCAGCCGGCCACGACAAGGGAGGTGCTGGTCGCCAGCCCGTTCCGGGCCGAATACGAGGAGCCCGTGTACCGGACAGGCGACCTGGTCACCCTGGACCAGGCCGGAAACTACCGCTACCTCGGCCGCCGGGACGCCATGGTGAAGATTCGCGGCTACCGCGTCGAACTGGGCGAGGTGGAAGCCGCGCTGTACCGGCATCCGGCCATCAGGGAGGCGGCAGTGGTGCCGGTACCAGACGAACTACTCGGCAACCGCCTGCGGGCGGTCGTCACCGCCGACGAGCCGGGCAGCCTGGGTCGACAGAGCGTGCTGGATCACTGCCGGCAATGGCTGCCGAGCTACATGGTCCCCGACCTCGTCGAGATCCGGCAGGCGCTGCCGAGAACGTCGACCGGCAAGGTCGACCGCGCCGGCCTCGCCAGCGAGTAGCCCGTCGGCGCGGGCTCACCGGAACTGACGCTCATCACTACTAACCCAAGGAAGAAAGGCGTCCACGTGGAGACGATCATCAAGGACTACATCAGCCAGGAACTGGTCCGCGACCCCGAGTTGCTGCCCCTGGCCGACGAGGCATCACTGCTGGACAGTGGCATCCTCGACTCGCTGAGCCTGCTGCAATTGGTGGTCTTCCTGGAGGAGCGCTTCGCGATCACGGTGGGTGACGCGGATCTGCTCCCGGAGAATTTCGCCAGCGTGAACACCATCTGCGCGTACCTCCGCGCCAGAGAGCCCGAGAAGCAGGCGGCACATGGGTGACAGCCGGGAAGGGCGGGTGCTCCGCAAGATAGGCGGCGTGGCCTACTGGGCTGCTGGCGCACCCGCCCTGGCACGGCTGCCGGCTGCCGTCGGCTATCGCCTCGCCTGCTGGCGGGGCGACTGGCTGTTCCGGCGGCACGCCGCCGAGCGGACCGAACTGGCAGCCAACCTACGGCAGGTGCTCGGAAGTCAGCTCAGCCCGGCGGCGGCGCAGGACGTAACCCGAGAGTGGTTCCGGCTCGCGTCCTGCCAGGCTGTCGACGTGAAGCGGCTACGGCATAGCGCGCTACCGCTGCGGCGGCTGGTCGAGATTCGCGGCCGGGAGCACCTGGAGACCGCGCTCGCCGGAGGCAAGGGAGCCATCCTCTGCTCAGCGCACTTCGGGTCCTTCGACAGCGCTTTCTCCCTGCTGAACCCCAGCGGCTATCCGGTCACCACCATCGGGCGCTGGCAGCACAAGTACGCGACCGGCCTATCCGCCGTGGAGCGGCGGTTCTGGGCCCTGGTCTACGCCAGGCCGCTGCAACGCCTCCGGCAACGGCCGAACATCGAGCCATGGCCGGGCCGTGTCGACGTAGCGGCGCGGGCAGCCGCGGTGCTGCGCGCCAATGAAGTTGTGACCATCTGCATCGACGCGCCGCCGCTCGACAGCGACCAGGCACGCGCCGTCGCGGTCCCCTTCCTCGGCGGCCAGGCCAGTCTGCTGCCAGGGATCGTGACCCTCGCCCGGGTAACGGGAGCACCGGTGCTGATGACATTTCTGCACCGCTGCGCGGACTACCGGCACCAGGTGCTGGAAATCTCGGCCCCGTTGCCGACCGGAGGAGACACCGCGGCGGCCTTCGCGCGCTGCGCGGCCGAACTGAGCGCTGTTATCACCAGGAGTCCGGCACATTGGCGCTACTGGGCGAGTACGGCGGATCTCGTCACCCTCGGCCTTGTCCCGCCACCGCGGGACAGATCAGCGGCGGCGGCCAGGTCCGTTGCCGTGGCCAGCTGAGGCTCCGGCATCGTCCGCTGCCTCCACGCCACCGCCACGGCAGCTACACCGGCACCGCAACACAGCCTGGTGAACTGTCGGGAGCCAATGGCAGCGAGGAAGGGCTCGATGAACGGCAGTGACCTGATCGTAGGGATCCCGTGGCTGTTCTTCGGCTTGTCGCTGGCCGCGATCTTCGTGCGGATGCGCAGATCGCGCGGCCCGCGTCGCCGAGCGCGTGATCGCCAGGCGAATCAGCCCGCCCCGGGTCGCGGCGATTCCGGCGCCGCGCCTCTCGCGGATCGGGCCCCGACTGATCAGCACGGGGGCGGCGAGCCGTAATCGCCGCTGGCAGCATCCACACGGGACGATGAGGAGAGGATCACACGATGCCATCAGCGATCGCCACGACGTCGCTGTGCGACCTTGACGCCCGCACGGTCCTGGCCGTCACGGCCAGGCCGGGTGCGGAATCGGCGAGCCTCGGCAGGCTGCTCTACGCGTTCCGGGAGGCGGGCGCCGATCTCGCGCTGCTCTGCCTGACCAGGGGCGAGGCCTCACCCCTCAACTCGACGTTCCGGCCACTCGAGGCCGTCCGCCCGTGGGAGCTGCAACTGGCTGCCGGGCTGCTGGGCGTCCGCTCGGTCGCGGTTGCCGACTACCCCGACGGCGGCCTCAGCCACTGCCCCCTGCCGGCCCTCGCCCAGCGGGTACAGCGGGCGATTGCCGAGTATGGCCCGGACCTGATCCTGGTGGCGGACCCGGCAGCGGGCGACGCCGATGACGCCAGGGCTGCCCGCGCGGTGTGCCTGGCGGCCGGACGGGCCGGAGTAACTGTCGCTGCCCGCACCACGCCCGGCGCCCGCGGCAGCTGGCCAGTCGAGCTCGGATCGGGGGCCCAAGCCGCCAGGACGGTCCAGCGGTGCGCCGCAACGGCGCATGCCAGCCAGTCCGAGGCGCTGCCCGAGGTGCTCCGGGCTCTGGATGACCTCAGCTCTCACGAGCACCTTCGCTGGCTGCTGCCTGCGGCAGCCAGTGTGCCGCACCCGTGGGGGGCGCCCGTGGGGGGCGCAGAGGGGCCTCAGCTGAGAGCGGCGATCAGGGCATCCTCGGCGCTTGCCTGACTGTAGGAGGTCCGGCCTGTCAGCGGGCCGGACCAGACCATGCCGAGCTGATGCTGGCAATCCATGTCGTAGGCCTCGATCGACCGGGCTTGCCTGCGGAAAAAGCCGGCGAACTCGCTCGTCCGCGCAGTGATCGCAAGGACCTTGAGGTCCTGTACGAAAATCCCCTTGAACGACTGGCCGTCACCACCGGCATTACTGCCGCATTCCGCTCCGGTGCAGGGCTCGTGCAGCACGCCACGCACGGTAAGCCGGCGGATCGCGGCCGTCCCGATGGCTTCCGCGGTGCGCAGCAGCTCACGCTTCTTCGTCGCCTTGTACAGCTGGGCCAGGCCGGCCAGCAGGACGCCCTGGTTATAGCTCCAGGTCGGTTCGTGATTGTTCGCGCAGTGCGCGGTCAGCCCGTCGTTGATCACGCCAGCGGGGTTGATCATCCCGCTGTGCCTGAACCAGTCCCACTCGGCGGTCGCCCAGCCCAGGTACTTGGTGTCGCCGCGGATGCTGTTGTGCAGCCAGGCAGTCAGCTCTAGAAAGAGCTCGTTGGTGATGGCATTCTTGTACGTCCGCGCGGTTGACCACCACACCCCGCCCCCGCAGGCGCCAGTCCACGACCGGTGGATGTAGCCGGCGTCGGTTTCCGCCATCGCAAGGTAGGCCTTGTCCCCGGTCATCGTGTACGCCTGCAGCCAGGCAAGTCCCCACCAGCCGGTGTCGTCGTTATAGGCGTCTTCGAAGTGGCCGGCCTTGTGGTCAGCGAAGGCGGCCGAGATGACGCGGCGATAGCGGGTGTCGCCGGTAGCCTGCTGGTAGGTCTCCACGGTGGAGAGCGCGACCGCGGCCTGCCACCAGGATTTGCCGATCAGCCCGGTCGCGGGGTTATACGACCTCATCAGCTCGGCAATGCCCGCTTTCTGCGGGGTCATGGCCGTGCCGCGCGCGCCAGCCACGGGCCGGTTCACCGAGGTGGCCGGGGCCATCGGCGCCACGGTCACGATAACGATCGCCAGGATGAGTAAACCCGGCCGGCGAGCGCATAGACCGACGCGGCCGAGCATCTTCCGCACATCCTCACCTGCTTCCCGGCGTTCCTGGCAGTTCAGGTGTTCCCGGTGCGTTGTTCGCATAGCCGAGAACGATGCACGATACCTGCAAGGCCGGATCGTTGACAAAACTAGTAGACAAATCTGATAAATCAGGATCTGCTATCAGAACGCTACCGGTCGGCCTGGTTCAAGATCGCCGCGACTTGCGCCAGCGTTCCGTCGTCGCCGACGTTGCCGGGAAAAACGACATAGGGCATGCCGATCACGCCCGCCGGGGCATCGAGTGGCCGGAACACCGAGATCATGCCGGGAAACAACTGGCCGGCCACCTCGGCGCGGCGGATGCCCAAGCCGTGCAGTGCGACGTCGTGCGCGGTGACGCCGCCCTTGGCCACTATCCAGGCAGGCCTCGCGCCATGGCCGCCCGCGTCCGGCGGGCTCACGGCCTGCCGGACAACGCTCGCCAGCGCCAGCGAGATTGCGCGCCCGGCGGCGAGGTTGTCCTCAGCGCCGCCAGCGGCCGCGACGGTGCGGCTGGTGGACAGCAGGACGTCTGATCGGCTCAGCGCGTCCGCCACCCGGCGTGCCGAGACAGTTACTACCTCAGCTGCGCGCGGCGAGCCGCCGCCCGTCCCGCCGAGAATGGCGGGAACGCTGAGTTCGACGTCGATCACGGGGCAACGCGCGCGGAGTACGGCGAGCTGACGGCTGGTCTGCGCGACATGGGACCCGGCCACGATCAGGCCGTGCCCGGCCTCGCCGGGACGCCACGCCCGCAGTTCCGCGGCGCCAAGCGGCGGCCTCGGCTCAAGTCCGGTCAGGGCCCGCACGAAGGACGGTCCGCTCCGGAAGCCGAACGCCTTGCCCGCTGCCTCGGCCGCCATCACCCCGCAGGCGACCGTCTCCAGGTCAGAGTATTCGGTGGCGTTGGCGACGACCCACGCCCCGCCTGTCACGCTCGCCAGCAGGCCGGCTACCCGGTCTGGCCCGCCGCGCCTGATGTCGGCCAGGCTGATCCCGTGCACCTCGCCGGGCGAGATGGCCCCGCCGGACTTTTCGCTGATGAACGCCGCCAGGTCGGATGCGCTGTAGCTGAAGGCGGTGTCACGGGCGAACTCGGTCTCGCCGACCGGCACCAAGCCGGCCGCGGTGCGAGCCCAGTGGATCCCGGCCGCTGTCAGCCGTCCCGCCTCGATGAAAGCCGGGACCAGGAGCACTGCATCGAAGCCCGTTCCGGCCACCTCGCGGCGAACCTCCTGCAACGCAGCGACTTCCGCAAGCAGGTGACCTCGCAGCGTCGAGTCACTGCGGCTGACGAGCTGAATCCGTCCCCTCCGGCCGGTCACACCGACCAGGCCGCGAGCGACCTGCGCCGTTAGCTCCGCCGCAGCCGGCTCGGCCAGGCTGCGCGTGTTCGTCAGGACAAAACAGGTTGCGGCCGGCCCGGCCAGTGCGGCCGCGTACGCCTCATGGTCACCGGCCGTCACGACCTGGACGCCATGCACGGCCTGCGAGCCGGTCGGATCATCGTCGAGGACACCGAGGAGCACGCCGTCCGCGGCGCGCATCGCGCGGATCCGCTCCCGCAGTCGCGCGCCGTCGCTGCGGGCCCTCGGCAGGGAGCCGAAGACATCCGAAGCGGTGGGCAAGCGATCGGCAGGCAACCGCGCGTTCCCGGCTAAATCAGAAAGAAGCGACAGGGCATAACATCACTGTATTCGGCGCCGCCGATCGCCTGCAGGCTGGAGGCAACGTGACGAACGTGCTGGTCACCGGCGGCGCCGGCGTCCTCGGCGCGCGCCTTGCCCGGCAGTTGCTGGCGACCGGCGCGCTGGCGGCGGGCGGCGCTCCGGCGCAGCCGGTGACCCGGCTGACCCTGGTGGACCGGGTGCCGCCGCCCGCGGACCTCACCGCCGATCACCGGGTCACCGCGATCGTCGGCGACCTCACCGAGCTGCTCGAGCCGGGCCGGGCGGGCTCCTCGCTCGCTGGCACGGCCGCGCTGGCGGGCGCTGACGTGATCTTTCACCTGGCCGCGGCGGTGAGCGCGGAGTGCGAAACCGACTTCGATCTTGGCATGCGGGTGAACCTCGGCGGCACGCAGGCGCTGCTCGAGCGCTGCCGCGGCGCGGCGTCACGCCCGGTCGTGGTGTTCGCGAGCTCGCTGGCAGTCTTCGGCGCCTCGGCCGAGCACCCGCTCCCCCGCGTCGTCGACGATCACACGATGGCGAATCCGCAGTCCAGCTACGGCATGCAGAAGCTGATCTGCGAGCAGTTGCTGGCCGGCTACACCCGCAAGGGATTCCTGCGCGGGCGGGCCGTGCGGCTGATGACGGTCAGCGTGCGGCCTGGGCGGCCCAATGCGGCAGCATCCGGCTTCCTGTCCGCCATCATCCGGGAGCCGCTGGCCGGCCGGCGGGCGAGGTGCCCGGTCGGCCCGCGGACCGAGGTCGCGCTCAGCTCGCCCGCCAGGGCGATCGACGGGCTGCTCTGCGCGGCCGCCGCATCCGACGCGGCCTGGGGCGACCCGACCCCGGTCAACCTGCCGGCCCTCACGGCCACCGTGGCCGGCCTGGTCGCAGCGCTGGAGCGGGTTGCCGGGCCGCAGGCCAGCGCCCTGATCGACTGGCTTCCGGACCCGGCGGTTGCGGCGATCGTGACAGGCTGGCCCGCCCGCTTCCGCACCGACCGGGCAGAGCGCCTGGGCCTGCGCCCCGACCCCGACGTCGATTCGGTCATCCGGATGTACCTGGCCGAGACCATGATCACGTAAGCAATGCGGCCGCCGGAGATAGAATCCTCTTCGTGATCACGACGGTAAGGCTAGTGACGGGGGGTGAGGGTGACCGTGGCACTGTCCTTTGATTCCGCGGCGAAGTTCCAGGAGTACGCCCGTCCGGAGATGCTCGTCAGCACCGAATGGCTGGCCGAGCACCTGCAGGATCCGGGCCTGGTGGTGGCCGAGTCCGACGAGGATGTGCTGCTGTACGAGACCGGCCACATCCCCGGCTCGGTGAAGCTGGACTGGCACACCGAGCTGAACGACCCGGTCACCCGCGACTACGTCGACGGGCCAGGGTTCGCCCGGCTGATGTCGGCCAAGGGCATCAGCCGGGACAGCACGCTGGTCCTGTACGGTGACCGGAACAACTGGTGGGCCGCGTACGCGCTGTGGGTCTGCACGCTGTTCGGTCACCCCGACGTCCGGCTGCTGGACGGGGGCCGGGCGAAATGGATAGCCGAGGGCCGCGACATCACCACCGCGGTGACGCAGCGGCCGCGCTCGGACTACCCGGTCATCGACCGCGACGACAGCCAGTTCCGTGCCTTCCGCGATGACGTGCTCGCGCACCTCGGCCAGCCGCTGATCGACGTCCGCTCGCCCGGCGAGTACACCGGCGAGCTTCTGCACATGCCGGACTATCCGCAAGAAGGCGCGCTCCGCGGCGGCCACATCCCGGGCGCCAGGAGCGTGCCCTGGTCGCGGGCGGCTGCCGACGATGCCACGTTCCGCCCGCGCCAGGAGCTTGAGGCGATCTACGCGGGTGAGGCGGGACTCCGGCCGACGGACGAAGTGGTGGTGTACTGCCGGATCGGTGAGCGGTCCAGCCACACCTGGTTCGTGCTGCACCACCTGATGGGCTACCCGCATGTCCGCAACTACGACGGTTCCTGGACGGAGTGGGGCAACTCGGTGAAGGCGCCAATCCGGCGCGGGGAGAATCCGTGACCCCGGCTGGCACGCTCAATCCCCGGCTGCAGGAGATCGCCGAGGATTTCACCGCGCTTACCGGCCCTGAGCGACTGCAGTTGCTGCTGGAGTTCGCGGGCGATCTGCCGCCGCTGCCTGCCCGGTACGCCGATCACCCGGACCTGCTTGAAGCCGTGCCCGAGTGCCAGTCGCCGCTGTTCCTGGCGGTCGAGACCGACGACGACGGCACCGTCCACCTGTTCTTCGACGCGCCGCCGGAGGCGCCGACGACGCGCGGATTCGCCGGCATCCTGCACGCCGGGCTGGACGGGCTGGATGCCGAGCAGATCCTGCAGACACCCGGCGAGTTCTCTGCCCAGCTCGGCCTGCAGGACCTGGTGAGCCCGCTGCGGCTGCGCGGCATGGCGGCAATGCTGGCCAGGATCAAGCGGCAGGTTCGCGACCAGCGGCGGCCCTAACCCGGGCTTTGCCTGCCGCTGCCGCATGAGTCAGCGTGGCTGGGTATGACGACCTGGGCACGTGCACCTAGTAGGTGCGCGCCCAGGGTCACCCAGGGGAGCGATCATGAACTGTCCGCACCAGCCGCCCTGCCCCCCGGCAGAGGCACCGGACTGCGAGGCCGCGCACGTCGTGGCCGCGCACCCGGAACAGGGCTGGAGCCTGCTGTGCAACGGCGTCGTCAACTTCGACGACACTGGTGACCTGCTGCCCGACGGACGGATAATCACGCCGCACCGGGGCAGGCTGGACCTCGAACTCGTGCCGTCCGGCGGCCACGGCCGACCGTGACCGGACCCGCCGTCTCGCGGGCGGCTGGCTGGCTGACTCACCCCGTTGTATCACCCCCCGCGACGCCGCTGGCAGCGGCCGCCGGGCGTAGTATCACGTCGCCCCATCTCATGCCTTTCCCCAGCCATTAGGAGACGACGTCAGCCATGGCAGCCACGCTTCAGGAGATCCTGCTCGCCCCGGATACCCAGCCGCAGGTAGTCGCCGACTGTTATGACCTGATCGAGCAAGAAGTATCTGACAAGTCCGGGATCGCCGGCACGGCAGTGAAGCTCGCCTACAAGACGGCCGCCGCCGTCGCCCCCGGCTACATCCGCGCCACGATCGAGAACCTGCTGCCGGGCTTCACCGAGAAGCTTCAGCCGTTCTGGACTGACTTCGCCGCGTCCGGCAGTGCCGAATTCGGCGACTACCTCACTAAGCGGTCCGACGAGGTATCAGAGGCGCTGCTGTCGATTACCGACGCGGCGGCGGAGACCTCGCAGCGCTCGGCCATCGTCAAGGCGTACCGGACCGTGCGCGGCGGCGCTGGCAGGCAAATCGAGGCCGCGCTGCCGCGCCTGGGCGACCTGGTGCAAAAATACGCCGGCTGACTCTCGCCGCTTCCGGGGTGCACGCCGGTACTCTCGGCTGCAATGTGGTCACCTCGCCTGGAGGGTGCCGATGTTCGCACGGCAGCATGCTCTGGCTCACCCCGGTAAGCCCGCCATCATCATGGCCACCTCTGGCGAGACGGTCAGCTACGCCGAGTTCGAGGCCCGCACCAACCAGGCGGCACATCTGCTCCGGGACGCTGGCCTGCGGCGCGGGGACCACATCTCGGTCCTCATGGAGAACAGCATCCGCATGCTCGAGATCGAAGCGGGCGCGGAACGGGCCGGCCTGTATTACACGCTGATCAACAGCTACCTCACCGCAGGCGAGGTTGCTTACATCGTGACCAACTCCAGCTCCCGGTTGCTGTTCAGCTCGGCGGCCAAGCAGGCAGTGGCCGCCGCGGCGGCGGCGCAATGCCCGCAGCTTGAGCGCCTGCTGCTGGCGGGCACGATGGCCGGCAGCACTCCCGGCGCCTTCGAGTCGTACGAGGCCGTCGTCGCCGGCTATCCGGCCGACCCGGTCGCCGGCGAGTCCCTTGGCGCCGCCATGCTCTACTCGTCGGGCACCACCGGCCAGCCCAAGGGCGTGCTCCGGGACCTGCCGGAAGTCTCACCGGGCGAGGCGCTGCCGGTGATGGACTTCGTCCGCGGCTTGTTCGGCTTCCGGGACGGCATGACTTACCTCAACCCGGCACCTCTCTACCACTCGGCCCCGCAGGCGAGCGTGGCGGCAGCACTCCGGCTCGGTGCCACGGTCGTGGTCATGGAGCACTTCGATGCCGAGCAGTGGCTCGCGCTGGTCGAGCGGTACCGGGTAACTCACTGCCAGATGGTCCCGGTTATGTTCAGCAGGCTGCTCCGGCTGCCAGAGCAGACCCGGGCGAGGTATGACACCTCCTCGCTGGAATGCATCGTGCACGCTGCCGCGCCCTGCCCGGTGCACGTCAAGAAGGCGATGATCGACTGGCTCGGCCCGGTCCTCACCGAGTACTACGGCGCGACCGAGGCCAACGGGTTCACCTTCTGCGACAGCGCGGACTGGCTTGCCCATCCGGGTACCGTCGGCCGGCCCATCCTCGGCGAACTGCTGATACTCGATGACGACGGAAATGACTGCCCGACAGGCGATGACGGGACTATCTGGTTCCGCGGCGCGACCGCGTTCCAGTATTTCGGGGATCCGGCCAAGACTGCGGACAGCCGCCGGGACAGCGGCAGCACCAGCACCGTCGGCGACGTCGGCCACGTTGACGCGGACGGATACCTGTACCTCACCGACCGCAAGAGCTACATGATCATCTCTGGCGGGGTGAACATCTACCCGCAAGAGACGGAGAACCTGCTCTCCGGGCATCCCGCGGTCCTGGATGTGGCCGTAATAGGCGTCCCGAACGACGACCTCGGCGAGGAGGTCAAGGCAGTGGTGCAACTCGCCGACCCGGCTGCGGCGAGCCCGGAACTCGCGGCCGAGCTCATCACCTACTGCCGGGACCGGCTGGCCCATTTCAAGTGCCCGCGCACGATCGACTTCGTGCCCGATCTCCCCCGCTCTCCCACCGGCAAGCTGTACAAGCGGTTCCTGCGGGACGCCTACTGGGCGGGGCACGAGACATCGATCGTGTAGGAGGGCTAGCCGATGGCGGCACAGATTCCGGTCGAGGGCCTGCAACTGCGGTCGCTGGTCCGCTCTGATCGGGTACTTGAGGTCTGCCTGACGTCCGTGACCGTGCCCGAGCCGGGCCCCGCGGAGGTGATCGTGCGGGTCGAGGCTGCCCCGGTTAACCCGTCCGACCTTGGCCTGCTCTTCGCCGGCGCGGACCTGACCAGCGCGGTGCTGACCGGTTCACCGCACCGGCCGCTGCTCACGGCCAGGATCCCCGATGCCGCCATGCCCGCGCTGGCAGGGCGGGTCGGCGTGCCGCTGCCGGCCGGCAACGAGGGCGCGGGCACGGTGATCGCAGCGGGGTCGTCGGCGGAGGCGCAGGCGCTGCTCGGCACGACGGTGGCGGTGGCGGGCGGCGGCATGTACGCGCAGTACCGGACCGTCAGCGCGGCGGCGTGCCTGCAACTGCCACCCGGCACCCCGGCCGTCGAGGGCGCATCGTCGTTCGTCAACCCGATGACGGTGCTCGGCATGGTGGAGACCATGCGGCGGGAAGGTCACGCCGGCCTGGTGCACACCGCGGCCGCGTCCAACCTCGGCCAGATGCTCAACCGGCTCTGCATCGCCGAGCAGATCCCGCTCGTCGCCATCGTGCGCAAGCCGGCCGAGGCAGCGCTGCTGCATGCCGCCGGGGCCAGGTACGTGTGCAACTCTGCGGCAGAGGACTTTGCCAGCGACCTGACAGCCGCCGTGCGCGCGACCGGAGCCACGCTGGCCTTCGACGCCGTCGGCGGCGGCAGGCTCGCCAGCCAGATCCTGACCAGCATGGAAGCCGCGGCCAGCAGCGCTGCAGAGTCCTACAGCCGGTACGGGTCGGCCGTGCACAAGCAGGTCTACATCTACGGCTCACTTGATCGCGGGCCTACCGAACTGACTCGCGGCTACGGCATGGCCTGGGGTGTCGGCGGCTGGCTGCTCACCCCGTTCCTGCAGAAGATCGGCCCGGCCGAGGTGGCCAGGCTGCGCCGCAGGGTCGCGGCCGAGCTCGCGACGACGTTCGCGAGCAGCTACGCCGGTCAACTGCCGCTCGCGGGTGCGCTCGCGCCCAGCGCGGTCGCTGAGTACTCCCGGATGGCGACCGGTGCCAAGTACCTGATCGTCCCGACGCACGACGAGGCGTAGCGACGGCGGCTCACCGCCGGCAACCGCGCTGCTCCTCTCCGCCGACGCAGCCGGAAAGGCCGTACCGAACATGCTCATTGACGCAGGCGCAGGAATCGCCGCCACTCCGCAGCGCATCGAGTCCGCGGCTATCGCGGCCGAGGCCGACGGCTTTGACGGGTTCAGCGTCCCGGAGACGCGGCACGACCCGTTCGTCTGCGCCGCGCTGGCCGCCCGCGCCACCGGGCGCATCAGCCTGCGGTCCTCGATCGCCGTGGCGTTCGCCCGCAATCCGATGAACGTGGCCGTGCTCGCCAACGACATCCAGCTGATCTCCGGCGGCCGGTTCCAGCTCGGTCTCGGCTCGCAGGTGCGGCAGCACATCGAGCGGCGCTACTCGATGCCGTGGTCTGCCCCGGCCGCGCGGATGGAGGAGTTCATCGCCGCCGTCCGGGCGATCTGGCGCGCCTGGGCCACCGGCGAGCGGCTCGCCTTCCGCGGCTCCTTCTACCGGCACACTCTGATGACCGACTTCTTCAACCCCGGCCCGAATGCTTCCGGCAATCCGCCGGTGCTGCTGGCGGCGGTCGGCGAGCGGATGACTGCCGTGGCTGGCCGCGTCGCCGACGGGCTGCTCTGCCATAGCTTCACGACGCAGGCATACCTGCGGGAACGCACGATGCCCGCGCTGCGCGCGGCCCGCGGCACTCTGCACGGATTCGAGGTCTGCCTGCCGGTGTTCGTCGTGACCGGCAGCGACGGCAAAGCCAGGGCGGCGGCCGAGAACGGCGTGCGTGAGCAGATCGCCTTCTACGGCTCGACGCCTGCCTACCGGCCGGTCCTCGACCTGCACGGCTGGGGCGCCCTGCACGAGCAGCTCAACCTGCTGTCCAGGCGGCAAGAGTGGGCGGCCATGGGCCGGCTGATCTCTGACGATGTGCTGGCCGCTTTCGCGGTCGCCGGCGATCCCGGCGAGGTGGCCGCCGAGGTGGCATCCCGGTTCGGCGACATTGCCACCCGGATCACGCTCTACACGCCCTACGCCGCCGACGCCGGGGCGCTGAGCGCAGTCACGGCGGCGTTGCGCGCTGCGCGGTGAGCCGGACGCGCAGCCAGGCACACGGGACTTAAGACCCGGTGGCCGATAGCCGTTAGCCCTGCCGTCGTCCCGTCCCGGCCGGCATGCTCACACCAGGGAGCTGCCGTGCTGGCCGCTCCGGGGAAGAGGGATGAAGATGTCAGGCATAGTCGTAGGCATCGACGGATCACAGAACGCCAGCCACGCCCTCGACTGGGCGATGGCGGAGGCCGCCCTGCGCAAGACGCAGCTCACCGCGGTCGCGGTCGTCGCGGTGCCGGCGAGCGCCGGAACCGGCCTTCCGGCCCCCGTGCTCGGTGACGACGAGCGAGTGGCAGCAACCCGCAAGTCGGCGGAGGCAGCGGTGCAAGCCGCCGCGGCCAAGCTCGGATCGGCTAAGCCGGAGTCGGTCACCGTGTCGACGGTGCCGGGGTTTCCCGCGGAGGCGCTCATTGAGGCAGCCAACGACAGCGACCTTCTCGTCGTAGGCGCCCGCGGCGCTGGCGGATTCGCCTCGCTCCTCCTCGGCTCGGTCAGCAACCAGGTAGTGCACCACGTCAGTTGCCCGGTTGTGGTCGTGCCCGCGGCCAGATAAGCACCGCAGCCCGGCGGGCCGCACGTGCTCGCGGCCGGATGGCATCGCCATGGCATCGACGTTCCGGTCCGATGCTGTCTAGATGCCGTATACCTCGCGGAGCCGGCGGATATCATCCCGGCCCGCCAGCAGTGCAATGCAGATCGCGACGATGACCGCAACCAGCAGCAGTCGCTTCACCGGCTAGCCTCCACTTCGTCCTGGTTGGCAAGGTCTTTCCGGTCAGGCTGCCTGCGGCGGCCAGGCCCGTGCAGGGCCCAAAGTCCGGACCTGCGGGGCGCTGGGTCCTTCCGCGGAGCCGGTACCCGATAAGTGATCTTGCGATCTGGGAAATCAGGAGCTATGGCCGGGACTATGGACCCTGGCCCGGCTCGCCGATGGATCGTTGGATGAAGATCGGCCGGCCAGACGATGTCACGCGCCCGCGAGAAGAGCCCGGGCCGGCCAGATTGCGAGGCAGTCTCGATGTCCACTGAAGGCGGTCAAGCAGCACCACGTGTCGTGGTCGGCGTCGACGGCTCAGCTGAGTCAGTCAGCGCCCTGAGGTGGGCAGCCGGCTATGCCAAGGCAACCGGGGCCACCCTCACCGCGGTGCTGTCCTGGCATTACCCGGCACCGGTCGGCCTCGCCCCAGTCGGCGTTGCGCCCAAAGCAGTTTCTGACGAGGTCCGCTCGAACCTGCAGGAGGCGCTGGACAAGACCCTCACCGAGGCCTTCGGCGCCCCGGCGCCAGCAAACGTGCAGGCCAAACTCGCCTATGGCCACCCGGCCGCGGTACTGGTCGAGGAGTCCCGGCAGGCAGACCTGCTGGTGGTCGGCCATCGCGGGCACGGGGCATTCACCGGCATGCTCGTCGGCTCGGTCAGCATCCATTGCGTGAGCAACGCGGCATGCCCGGTCGTCGTTGTCCGCGGCCAGGCATGAGAACCGTCACAGCCGTCGCTGCCGGGCCGGCGGTGGACACCCAGACGCTCGACAGGTACTGGCGGGCCGCCAACTACCTCGCCGTCGGCCAGATCTACCTGATGGCTAACCCCCTGCTCTCGCAGCCGCTGCAGGCTGAGCACGTCAAGCCACGGCTGCTCGGGCACTGGGGCACCACGCCCGGCCTCAACTTCATCTGGGCGCACCTGGACCGCGCGATCAAGACGCACGATGCCGAGATGATGATCGTGATCGGGCCCGGCCACGGGGGCCCGGCTGCACTCGCCAACACCTGGCTGGAAGGCAGCTATACCGATACTTATCCGAGCGTGCGGCGTGACGCCGCCGGCATGCTGCAGTTGTTCCGCCAGTTCTCGTTCCCCGGCGGAGTGCCGAGTCATGTCGCGCCGGAGGTTCCCGGCTCCATCCACGAGGGCGGCGAGCTCGGCTACTCGCTATCGCACGCACACGGCGCGGCATTCGACAACCCGGACCTGATCGTC
This sequence comes from Actinomycetes bacterium, assembly GCA_021792405.1. GTDB lineage: Bacteria > Actinomycetota > Actinomycetes > Streptosporangiales > Streptosporangiaceae > JAJYUU01. The sequence continues at coordinate 10,865 of JAJYUU010000032.1, read as the reverse complement.
GCGTGCGTGGTAGGCGACGGCGAGGCCGAGACCGGCCCGCTGGCGACTAGCTGGCACAGCCACCGGTTCCTCAACCCGGTCAGCGACGGCGCTGTCCTGCCGATCCTGCACCTCAACGGCTGGAAGATCGCCAACCCGGCGGTGCTAGCCCGGCTGCCCGAGGACGAGCTCGACGCCCTGCTTCGCGGCTACGGCTACGAGCCTGCATACGTGACCGGCAGCCACGACCACGTTCCCCACCAGGAGATGGCCGCCACCCTAGATGCCGTGGTCGCACGGATCCGCACGATTCTCGGCGACGCCAGGGCTGGCGGGCGCCGCGACAGCATCCGGTGGCCGATGATCGTGATGCGAACCCCGAAGGGCTGGACCGGCCCCGCCGAGGTAGACGGCCTGCCGGTGGAGGGCACCTGGCGCGCGCACCAGGTGCCGCTGCCCGAGGTGCGGACTAACCCGGCGCATCTGCGCCAGCTCGAGGAATGGATGCGCTCCTACCGGCCGGAGGAGCTGTTCGCGCCGGATGGCAGCCCGCGGGCTGACCTGCTCGGCTACGTGCCGGCCGGAAACCGCCGGCTCGGCTCGAGTCAGCACGCGAACGGCGGCGTCCTGCTGCGCGATCTCGCCCTGCCGGACTTCCGCGACTACGGGGTACCCGTCGAAACTCCCGGCGCGCGCGAGTCGGAGCCGACCAAGGTACTCGGCGCGATGCTGCGCGACGTGCTGCGGCGCAACGCCGGGCAGCGGAACTTCCGCATTGTCGGGCCGGACGAGACCGAGTCCAACCGGCTGACCGCGGTGCTCGAGGCGACCGGCAAGACCTGGGAAGAGCGGAACCTGCCGGTGGACAGGAACCTCGCAGCTGACGGGCGGGTGATGGAGATCCTGTCCGAGCACACCTGCCAGGGCTGGCTCGAGGGCTATCTGCTGACCGGCAGGCACGGCTTGTTCTCCTGCTACGAGGCTTTCATCCACATTGTGGACTCGATGTTCAACCAGCACGCCAAGTGGCTGAAAGTGGCCGGGCAGCTGCCCTGGCGGCGGCCAATCGCCTCGCTGAACATCCTGCTGACCTCGCACGTCTGGCGCCAGGACCACAACGGCTTCAGCCACCAGGACCCCGGCTTCATCGATCACGTCGTGAACAAGAAGGCCGAGGTCATCCGGGTCTACCTGCCGCCGGACGTGAACACCCTGCTGTCGGTCGCCGACCACTGCCTGCGCAGCCGTGACTACGTCAACGTGATCGTGGCAGGCAAGCAGCCGAGCCCCGACTGGCTCGACATGGACTCGGCGATCCTGCACTGCGCCCGCGGCGCGGGCATCTGGGAGTGGGCCAGCAACGACACCGACGGCATCGAGCCGGACGTCGTGCTCGGCTGCGCCGGTGACGTGCCGACGCTGGAGGTGCTGGCAGCGACCAGCATTCTCCGCCGCGAACTGCCTGACCTGCGAGTCCGGGTGGTTAACGTGGTCGACCTGATGCGGCTGGAGCCGGACACCGAGCATCCGCACGGGATGAGCGACGCCGAGTTCAACGCGCTGTTCCCGCCGGACCGGCCGGTGATCTTCGCCTATCACGGCTACCCGTGGCTGATCCACCGGCTGACTTACCGGCGGGACGGGCATAACAACTTCCACGTCCGCGGATACAAGGAGGAGGGCACCACCACGACCCCGTTCGACATGGTGGTCATGAACGACATGGACCGGTTCCACCTGGTCATGGATGTTATCGACCGGGTGCCAGGACTTGCTTCGCGGGCTGGGCAGCTGCGGCAGCAGATGGTGGACACCCGGTCCAGGCACCGCGCCTGGACCAGGGAGTACGGCGAGGACCTGCCGGAAGTACGGGACTGGACCTGGTCGCCCCGATGACACTGGCCGACCCCGGCTCCGCCACGGCTACGCCGACGCCGACGGGAACGCCCGCTGGCGTCCTCATCATGAACGCCGGCTCGAGCAGTCTGAAGGCCAGTGTGCTCGGCCCTGGCGACACGGTGGATGCCGCACTCGAGCTGGCGGAGTGGGATGGCAGTCCGGACCATGGCGAGCTGACCGGTTTCCTGGCAGCGGCCGCACCTAGCACCGGCGTCGTGGCACACCGCGTGGTCCACGGCGGCAGCGTGTTCAGCCACGCCGTGCTGATCGACGACACCGTGATCGAGGCCATCCGCGGCCTGACGGACCTTGCTCCGCTGCACCAGCCACGGGCGCTGGCGGGCATTGCGGCGGCCGCCCGGCTGCTGCCGGGACTGCCCGCAGTGGCCTGCTTTGACACCGCATTTCACGCCCGGATGCCCGATGCCGCTGCCAGGTACGCGCTGCCCGCGGGCTGGACCGCCCGGTTCGGCCTGCGGAGGTTCGGATTTCACGGATTGTCGCATGCTTACGCGTCCCGGCGCGCGGCACAACTGGTCGGCCGCCAGCTCGCCGAGCTGCGCATCGTCACCTGCCATCTCGGCGCCGGCGCTTCGCTCGCAGCGGTGTTCCGGGGCCGGAGCGTGGACACGACGATGGGCTTCACGCCGCTGGAAGGACTCGTCATGGCGACCAGGAGCGGCAGCGTCGACCCCGGCCTGCTCGTCTGGCTATTGCAGCACGGCCAGCTGGGTGTCGCCGAGCTGTCAGCCGGCCTGGAGAAAGAGTCGGGCCTGGCGGGATTGTCCGGAGTACCGTCCGGCGACATGCGTGCGGTGCTGCGCGCAGCGGACGCCGGCCTGCCCGCCGCATTGCTGGCGGTCGAGGTGTACCTGCACCGGCTGCGCCGCGAGATAGCTGCCATGGCTGCCGCCATGAACGGTTTCGACGCGCTGGTCTTCACCGGCGGCGTCGGTGAGCACAGCAGCGCTGTCCGCGCTGCCGCCACGGCCGGTCTTGCGTTCCTCGGCGTCACGCTCGACCCTGACCGGAACCGGGCAGCGACCGCGGACGCCGTCATCAGCAGCCCAGACTCGACCGCCGCCGCGCTCGTGGTCACCGCCAGGGAAGACGTCGAGATGGCACGGCAGGCTCGCGGTGCGCTCGCAGCCGCCTAGCACGCCGCCTGGCCAGCCGGGACTGAGGTCACTGGCAGTCCCTGCCTTCGACCCTAACTCCGCGGTCAGCGCACCAGAACAGTGGGAGATAACGGAACAAGGAGGGCTGAGACGTGACGGCACGGCGGGTCACCGACAGCGGCATTTCCGATTGGGCCGGATCACCGCTGTCGACGGTGCACCGGCCGGCAACGCGGCCGTTGCCGATTCCGGTGGAGCAATACTCAGACGGGCCGAGTTACCTCATCCGACTGGAGGTTCCCGGCGTCGACCCGGCCACCGGCCTCGCCGTCTGCGTGCAGGCCGGTACTCTGGTCGTGCAGGCTCAGCGCACGGACGCCGCACCGCACTGGCATCAGAGCGAGTTCCGGTACGGCCGGTTTGAACGGCACGTCGTGCTGCCGTCCGGCGCTGACGTTCATGACATGTCAGCGATTTACCGCGACGGGATCCTCACCGTCCGCATCGGGATAAAGCCGGAACAACAGCTGGCGGGCGGACCAGTCGAGGCCGTCGATGTCGAGATCCAGCGATGAGATCGCAGCGAGGCGGGTCAGCCGGTCAGGGACGGGAGGGCCATCATGGACAAGGCGGCCATTAGTCCGGTTATTGTCGCCGGGGTCAGCGGTTCGCCTGCGTCGGCACGCGCGCTGCGATGGGCAGCCGACGAAGCGCAGCGGTGTCATGCTCAGCTGAAGGTCGTCCTGGCCTGGCATGACGAGCGGCGAGCTTACTACGCGCCGTCGATGACTCCGCAGGACCTGGCCGCACGCCAGCAGCATGCCAGGGACAGGCTCGCCGCGACACTGCGCGCCGTGCTGGGCCCGGAGCTGGCTGCGGACGTAACGACCGAGGTGACCGAGGGCGACCCTGAGCGCGCACTGGTCGACTTCTCGGCGGGTGCCGCCCTGCTCGTTCTTGGCGCAGCGTCGGGCCAGCTAGCCGGGCGTTCGATCGGCCCGGTGGTGCGGACATGCCTGAGCCGCGCCCATTGCCCTGTCGTGGTAGTCGGGCCGGAAGGCCAGGACCTGTCCGGCAGCGATTCCGGCGACCTGGCAGGCGCCGCCGGTGACTCGCGCGATGACTGGAGACTCGTGGCGGCCGGAGCGGTGCCGGCCCCGCGAGCGGGTGATTAGCGAAGCGGAGGCGAAATGAGCCGTAAAGATGTGCACCTGGACGCCATGCTTCGGCACCTTGGCGCCGCTTACTACGATTCGCTGCATGGCCGGGCGACGCCGCCGGATGTCACCAGGGCCGTCAATCAGGTTGCCCGCGAACTGGGCGAGACGGCTGAGGTCCGGCAGACCCCGCCGCGTCCCCGCAAGGCCGAGGCGCACCGGGCCGGCGAGCATGGCCACCCGCCCGCCAAGCACCACGGCCGGTGGCATAGCCGGGTACAGGATGTCATGACCACCGACATCGTCGCCGTGGACCGCATCACCCCGTTCAAGCAGATCGCCTGGCTGCTGGTCCAGCATCAGATCAACGGCGTGCCGGTACTCAGCCTCGGCCGCCACGTCGCCGGGGTCGTCACCGAAGGTGACCTCATCGCCGCCAGGGACAAGCACGCGGGCCAGCGGAAACGCTGGACTGGATCCCCGAGATACGGCACCGACCGTAGCCGGTACAACCGGCTGACGGCGGAGCAACTCATGACTGCCCCGGCCATTACGATCCATCCGGACACCGCCATAGCGGGCGCTGCCAGCCTGATGCGAGACCATCACATCAAGCTGCTGCCGGTCGTCGACCCGAACGGCAAGGCCATCGGCGTGGTCAGCCGGCGCGACCTGCTCGGCGTCTTCCTCGTCGCCGACGCCGAGATAGCCCGCCAGGTAAGGGAGCTCATCGAGGAAATGGCGGGTGGCGAGCCGACCGGGATCGAGGTGGAGGTACACGGCGGCATCGTGACGCTGTCCGGCCAGCCCGAGGCCGCGCTGCACAGCGAGATGGCCACGGCAATCGATCTGGCCTGGGACATCGACGGCGTCGTGGACATCATCGATCACGTCGCGAGTCCGCAGCCGGCATTACCGCAGCCGGCATTACCGCAGCCGGCATTACCGCAGCCGGCCCCACCGCAGGCACCCAGCCATAGCGAGCCGTGATTGCTCAGTTGTGCAGGACGGCTGCGCCGCTGAACCGGCCGTGTGCCAGGTCACGAAGCGCCTCCGGCGCGCTGGCCATCGGATAGGGCACGGTAGTGGGCTTGATGTCCAGGCGCGCGGCCAGCGCGAGGAACTCCTCGCCATCACCACGCGTGTTGGCGGTAACGCTGCGCACCTGGCGCTCTTCGAACAGTTCGCTGGCGTAGGTAAGCGGCGGGATGTCAGACAGCCATATTCCGGCAATGGCGAGCGTGCCGCCGCGATCGAGCGCGCGCAGCGCGACCGGGACAAGCTCGCCAGCCGGAGCGAACAAGATCGCCCCGTCCAGCGGCTCGGGCGGAGCGTCGGCCGCGTCGCCGACTGAGTCGGCGCCAAGCTTTGCGGCGAGGCTGCGGTTGCCTTCTCCCCGAGTCAGCACGTGCACCCGCAGGCCCTGGTGCAGCGCGATCTGCGCGGTAATGTGCGCGCTGCCGCCAAAGCCGTAGATTCCCAGCCGGCCCGCCGCCGGAACCGCGGCTCGCTTCAGCGCCCGGTAGCCGATGATGCCGGCGCACAGCAACGGCGCGGCATGCTCGTCGTCGAGTTGCGCAGGCAGCCGGTAGGCGTAGGCCTCGTCGGCCAGGCACACGTCGGCGTAGCCACCGTCAACGTCCCAGCCGGTGAAAACCGGCTGCAGGCAGAGATTCTCCGCGCCGCGGCGGCAGAACTTGCAGCTTCCGTCGGTACTGCGGAGCCATGGCACGCCAATCCGGTCACCGAGCGCGAACCTGGTCGCGCCTGGCCCGAGAGCATCGATGACTCCCACGATCTCGTGGCCGACTGCCACCTCCGGCCGCTTTGGCGGCAGGTCGCCCTCGGCTAGGTGCAGATCCGTACGGCAGACACCGCAGCAGCTCACTCGTACCCGGACCTGCCCGGCGCCCGGCACTGGCTCCTCACGCTCCACCCGGCGCAAGGGCTGCTCGTCGATCGGCGCGGGTCGCTGGACTACCCATGAATGCACCCGGTCCTCCGTAAAAGCCTGTACTCCCGAACCGCCGACGATGGCATCGTAGCCAGCGGCGAGCAGGGTGGTCGTGCCCTGCGGTACCGACGGTTACCGGAAGCGACGGCTACCGCAGCGACGACCAGCGTGGACCGGTCACCGCCCAGTCCCGCGCCCAGCCCGCCATCCGGCGGCGGTTAGCCAGTACCCGGACCACGCCGCCGGCAACCATGAGCAGCACTGCCAGGCCGATCGGAGCCGTGACGCCGCCCATGACCTCCCATTGAAGGATCTGGGCTCTGGTCAGCGGCGGGTGCATGAGCTGGCCAGAGGGCGTCACCCAGACGGCAATCCGCTGACCGCGCCGGGCGCGCAGGCTGACCGCGACGAGCCCGGTCCGGCGCACGCCATCGGGAGCGGTCCAGTGCGCGGTCACCCAGGATGCCTCGGCTGTCCCGTCCTGCACGATCTGCCCGGCAGCGGCGCTCTGCACCAGGACCGCAGTGACCCGATGCCAGCTGGCCTCAGACCGCCGTTGCTGCGCGGCCGCCGCACCGGTTGCCTGCACCGCACCGATTGACGACAGCGGCGCTGCAATCAGGAACGCGACAACCAGGCCAGCCATGATCGCCCACTGGACCCGGTCGACACGGCGCTGCAGGGGGTTGCCGATGCCCGTGATCGTGCGGGCAAATCGCTGCCACCGCTGGCGCCGCATCGAAGGCCACCTCCATCCCGGCTGTTCCGTCCACTGTGCGCGCCGCCTGGCGGTCGCGGCAGGGCCGATGAGCCCGCGTGAGCGCAGACTTAGGGCCTAAGCCAGCCATTCTCCAGTCATCAGCTCGAGCTGTGGCCGCCGCGGCGTGGCCGGAGCGGTGTTAGAGCGGCCGAACTGCAGCAGCAGCTGCAGATGCCCGGAAAGGCCGAGCAGGTCGCGGACATCCTGGCGGTGCCGCGGCGACTCCGTCGGCTGCGACTGCAGTCTCGCGAATACCCAGCGGGTTGCCGCCCGGAGCAACAGCCGGTGCAGTGCCTGGCCGGCCCGCAGCCAGTCGGCAGGAGCATCCTGGGCCGTGCTGAGCACTGCGGTTGCCGATGGCGCCACGCCGCCAGGCGCATCGCCGCCCTGCTGGCCGAAATCGCGTTGCGGCAGCCAGAGCGGCCGGCCGGCCGAAGCGGGCACTGGCTCGTCCGGCTGCTGACCGATAGCCCAGGCCGGAACGCCGTCCCTGGCCCTGCTGCCTGGCGGGCGCACCCAGCGGCGCACCTCGGCAACGATGTCCGGATCGGCCCGCTGCTGCGCCGCGGCCGCGTCAACCAGCCTCACCAGCTGATCAGCCAACGTAGCTTGGGCGGTCCCGGCTTCCGCATCGGCCTGGTCGACAAGCAAGAACTCGGCGCCCTCAGCCGCCGCGTCGTCAGCCAGCGCGGCCAGCAGCCGAGTGGCGACTTCTCCGGGCGCGAACGGCCCGCGATGCGTGTGCCGGTGCGGCACCGCAGCCACCAGCTCGGCCTCGGCCTTATTCATCGCGGCATGGCCGCCCGGCCATACCCGGCCGGCGAGCCACGGCTGCGCCGGGTCTGGCAGCAATTCGGTCACCGGCAGCAGGCCGAGGCTGCGATAGCCCAGCCGCAACCCGAACAGTGCGGCGCCGCAGCTGATCATCAGCTCACGGCCGTGCGTATCCAGGTGGCGAAGCATCCGGCCAGGGTCGGCGCGCAATTCGATGACATCCCCGCTGACCCGGAACTGCCACGGCTGGGTGTTATGCAGCGAGGGGGCCCGTGCCGCCATCGCGATGACGGTTGCCGTCTCGGCCGGTGTCAGCATGGGCATCCGGGACCGCGGCTCCCGGCCGGGTGCGGGCCTGCTGGCCGTACGCCGGCCCGCTGGCCGCGCGCCGACGGGTAGCAGCAAGCCGCCCCGGTCAGCGACGGCCTCGCTCCAGCGCGACGACCCGCCAGAACGAACCGTGCCGCCCCGGCGGTACAACTCGGCGGGACCGGCCGGCAGCGTCCGGGCCGGCCTCGCGCTAGCGGTTTCCGATTGCGTCGCCGAGGTCATCGGGCGTCACCGGTCATGTCACATCACCCTTTTGCAGGATGAGCTGAGAACGCCACGGCCGACAGGGCCTAACGGCCCTTCCCGGCGAGACCGATGTCCGTAGAGTTGACGACGGGATGCCGGCCGGGCACTGCCGGTGCCGAGCCGGCTGTCCTGTGCAGCGCCGGGCCGGCCTGTGGCGCCGCCAGGCCGGCCTAGGCTTTCGGGAGGGAAGATGGGCAATGATGCCGATTCAGCCGGAACCGACGTCGGCAGGCGCATCGCCGAGCACCGCAGCCGTGCGGGGCTGACCGTCGCGGAGGCGGCTGAGCGGGCCGGGATGTCACCGGAGTACCTGGCTTACCTGGAGTCGAGCTCGGCGCCGAATCCCAGTCAGGCAGCCCTGATCCGGCTGGCCATAGCGCTCGGCACGACCCCGGGCTCGCTGTCTGGCGCCGGACTCAACCAGCCGCCGGGCCAGCGCTCGGCGGCGAAAGATGCACTGCTGGACAGCATGACGATCGAGGAGTGCCGACAGCACCTAGCCGACGGCGGCGTCGGCCGCTTCCTTTTCGTCGAGCCCGGCCGCGGCCCCGTCGCCATCCCGGTGAACTTCCGGATGGACGGAGCCGACGTCCTGTTCCGCACCAGCGGCAGCGGCGGCATAGCCGCTGGTGTCCGTGAAGGACGCGTCTCCTTCGACGTTGATCACATCGATGAGGCCCTCGGCGAGGGCTGGAGCGTGCTGGTCACCGGCACCGCGCGAATCATCACTGACCCGGCAGACCTGGCGCGTGCGCAGGCACTGAACATAGAGCCCTGGGCAGGCGGCGACCGGGCTTCGTATGTCCGGCTAACGCCCAGCCAGATCACCGGCCGCCGGATCAGGGCCCGCTAACGCGGCGAAGCGGCCGTTCCGGTGCCGGGCGAGGGCTCAGCCAACCGGCCAGCCGCGAGGTCAGCCCCGCCGTCGAGCACAGCCCGCTGTGCGCGGGCCTGGCCGTCCGGCTGAGGCGAATTGCCTGGCTGCCCGATTCTCAGCCGGTCACGAACCGCCACGACGCCCTCAACGTGCCGAATCCGCGCCACTAGCTGCAATGCCATGCCCGGCTGCGTGATCGGGCCGTCAATCGTCACGATGCCAGAAGCCACTTCGACATCGAAGGCGCCGACATCCAGGCCGAATTCACCGAAGATAACCTCTGTCAGTATTTCGTGCAGGATGTCCTCATCCGGGCGCTCGTAAACGCTCAGCACATCGGACCGGGTGACGATGCCGATCAGCAGCCCATCGTCGCTGACCACCGGCAACCGCTTGATCCACCGGTCATGCATCACCCGGGCGGCGGCGGTGACGGACGTGTCCGGGTGGATGGTGACCGCAGGCGAGGTCATGAGCCGCCCGGCCGTCACGGCGTTGACCTTCGACTCCTCGCCCAGCTTCCATCGCAACCTGATCAGGCCCGCTGGCATCCGGCCGTTCGCTTCCTTGTAGAGCAGGTCAGCCTCGGATACCACGCCGACGACCCGGCCAGCGTCGTTGATGACCGGGCAAGCGCTGACCCGGTACCGGCGCAACACCGACACGATCTGCTTGAAGTCAGCGTCCCTCTTCACTGCGACAACGCTGGTAGTCATAACGTCCTTGACGGTGGCGCTCATCGGACTTACCTCCCCCGGAATCGTCGTTCCCTCTCTCGCCGCGGTCCTGCGGGCAGCATCGCATGTGCGACCGCCTGCGGGCAGTGGCCTCATACCCAGGGAACGGGGGACGTTAGTCCCGGACGCGAGCGCCGGCAGCTCACCGGAGCTGGCGAAGGAACGGATCTCGCGGGGTAGCGGGTGCGAGCCTGATCCTGGTGTCCACCGCGTGCGCGCCATCGGGCCTGGCGATCACCGGGTTGAGATCGAGTTCAGCCACCTCCGGCAGGTCATCTGCCAGCTGGGAGACGCGTAGCAGCAGCTCCGACAGGGCGGTGACGTCGACGGCTGGCGCGCCGCGGTGGCCGAAGAGCAGCGGGGCCGCACGCACGCCACTGATCATCTGCGCAGCGTCGACATCGGTGAGAGGGGCAAGCCGCGCAGCGTGATCGCCGAGGACGTCGGTGGCGACGCCGCCGAGGCCGAACACCACGAGCGGGCCGAATACCGGCTCCTGAACGACGCCGATCAGCGTCTCCACGCCGCCAGTCAGCATCGGCTGAACCAGCACGCGGCGCAGCCTGCCGCCGAACGCCGCAGCCAGTTCGGCATAAGCGCCGGCCACTTCGTCGCTCGTGCGCAGGTCCAGCTTCACGGCACCAGCGTCAGATTTGTGCAGCAGGCCAGCCACATCCGCTTTGAGCACGACATGTCCGCCGAGCTCGGCGGCGACCGCGACCGCCGAGTCCTGGTCGGTCGCCGACCGGGTCTCCACCATCGGGATCCGGTAGCAATCGAGCAGCGACACCGCATCCGGGGTTGCCAGCCATCCGCCGTCCGGCTTGTCCATCAGGAAGGCTGAGACGAGGGCACGCGCACCGGCCGGGTCCACATCAGCGAGCGCGGGCACCTGACCACGCTGAGAATCACGCCACTCCCGGTAGCTGACGGCATGACTCAGCGCGCGGGCCGCGCTTTCGGGGTAGCTGTAGGCCGGCCGCCGCCGTGCGGCCGCCGCCGCAGGCCCGCCGCCCGCCGCGCCACCGCCGCCC
>JAJYUU010000188.1 GCA_021792405.1 Actinomycetes bacterium | reverse complement strand
GATCGGCTTGCCGGTCTCCCGGACCAGCCGGACCGCGCCCTGCTTGAAGTCATCATCGAACTTCCTGCGTACTTCTGCCATCGCCCCTCCTTAAGGCGATGTCTCCACGGTACGAGGGGAAACCCACACGTCATCGGGTTCGGGGTATCGGGCCTGCTGCATGGCTGCACTCGCTGTCTCAAGCTGGCGTTTGTCGTCGGTGGTGAGTGCGTTCCAGCGCTGACGTGCCTCGGCGGCTGCGGGGCTGGATGTCACCGCGGCACCGAGCTCTGCGGCGGCCTTCATCTGGGCTGGGCGGTTTGGTAGGAACGGCATCGTCGGTGGCTGCTGCTGGTGCTGAAGCTGCCAGCTGCGCGTGGCGGCCAGCCACGGAACCCGCATCGAGACTGTGAAGGTGGTCCATGGGCTTGCGCTAGCGAGCTGGGGAGTGCCCGAGAATGGGTAGCCGGCGAGCCGGGATCTCAGCCACTCGATCATTGCGGTGTAACCGTTCATGATCTGGACGGCTTTGTCCCGCCATTCCGGCGTCTCAGCAGCCTGGTTGTAGGTCATGGCCGTTGGCAGGTAGATGGCAAGGTAGAACGGCTGCGCCGCGATATGGTCGGCGCCTGTGCCGGTGGACTGGGCAAGCGGGCCGCGTGCTCCGGCCAGATACTCCTGTACGTAGGTCGATGAGCGCCAGATCGCTGCGACCTGCTCAGCGGCGTGCCACAGTTGCGCGGTCATGGAACCGGCCAGGTATAGCTGGTCAGCACGTCGAGCGCCTGCCGTATCTCACGGCCGGCCTGCATGGCCGGGTGCAGGCGCATCATGTGCGCCACCGTGTCCAGGCTCAGCGGCCCGGTGTCAGCCGGCGGCTGCCCCCGGGTAACGGCGTACTCGGCGCTGCGCTGGTAGCGGATGGGGACCTCAAGTCCGCCGAGGTGGCCGGGTTCGAGGTCGGCGACGTAGCCGATGATGCCTGGCGGCCCGATGGCGGCAAGGACTCTGCCGAGGACCGTGCCGGGTAGTGCGCTGCTGGCCAGGCGCTGAAGTTCCTGCTCTGTTTCGCGCAGGTAGGCGATCAGCAGCGGGCCGGCCTGGTCAGCATCGGCAGGCGGTGCCGGCCGGAAGAGCCGTCTGCTCGGGCGTAGCGCTCGCTCGACCGCCGCGGCCCACAGCGTGACTGCCAGCTGCAGGCTGCCGGTCTCGGGTGGCATCATGATGGCTGGGTGCTCGCGTGCCAGCCTGTCGAACTGCGCGGCGTCCACCACCTGGTAGTCCTCGCCGGCCAGCGCGGCGCCGGTAAACCGGTCGTGCAGGCACAGGCGAATGCCTGTCCCGGCCAGGGCTGGAAGTTCCTGACCCCCGGCCAGAGCGCTCAGCAGCGAGCCAATCTGCGTCGGGTCTGCGTGTCCGCGGGCCTGGCGCTGCCGTGCTGCCCGGCAGGCCAGCAGCGGGCTTTCGGTGGCGAGCCGGAGGGCCAGCGCTTCATTGAGTCCGGCCAGCTCAACCATGAACAGCACCGTTTCGTCGTAGGCGGCGCTCAGCGAGGGCGGCAGGCTGGCTTCCTGGCGGACGATAGCTTTTGCTGCCAGGAAGTCAGCGAACGAGTCGTGCACTGGCGCGAGCCCGGCGTCGGCGTCGGGCCGGTTCAGCAGTCCGGTGCGCTTCGCGGTCGTCATGGCCGTTTCGGCGGTGCTCGTGTGGCCGCGCCAGGCAGGAAGGGCAGCAAGGCCGTCCAGCGCGGTGCCGAGCGCCAGCCGCCAGCTGTAATGGTCGGCGGCCCGCTGGCCGCGGCCGATCATCCCAGCCCATGCCACACCCAGCGCGGCCAGGCCGGCATCATCATCGGCCACGCCGGCCCGCGCGACGAGCCCGTGGATGAACTGCTCGTATACCTCCGCCCGGCTGCGCGGTACTCCGTCGTCAGACAGGCTCAGCGCCATCAGGAACAACATCGGGTTGTCAGCAGCGCTGCCCAGCCGGTGCTCGATCGTCCGGACCGCCTGCTGGCGGCCGGTCGCGGCGGCCATCTCCATGCGGTGGGCGTGATCCAGCCTGTCTATCCGGAACACTGCTGCGCTGTCAGGCAAGCCTGCGCCGTCGATGGTCAGCGGCAGGTCGCGGCCGGCGGCGATGACCCGGACCGGACGTTGCGCTGCGAGCTGGTCCAGGTCTGACCTCAGGCTTGCTCGCGTGTCCACGCTGACCTCCGACACGCCATCGATGAGCAGCAGCAATTCCGGAGTGGCCAAGACTTGCTGGACAGCTCCAGCTGTCAGCGGCCGCTTCAGCACCGTCTCGATTCCGTGTCGCACACGCTGCGGCAAGGCGCCGGCGGTGTGCCCGGTCGCCTCAAGGAGAACAGGGACCAGCCCGTGCTGTGCCGCGAGCCCGGCCAGATACCGCAATGCCGTCGACTTGCCCTCTCCGGTCGCTCCCACCAATGCTGCTGCCTGCTCCTCCAGCACGGTGTCCAGGCTCTCCGCTGCCCTGGGACTGTCCGAGTCGTGCAGCAGCCGCAGCACGCGGGGAGTAGCCGCCGCCGGCACCACGTTGATGGGCACGATCTCGCGGCCCTGGAGGCTGTCATGGGCGACGGCGGCGCGATAGGCCGCAGCGGTGTCCTGCGACCAGGCCAGGTCGCCCTGCAGGCTCGCCTCATCCAGGCCCAGCGCGGCCAGGACCTCCGCTCGAGTGATGGTCCGGCGCACAGGGTCGGGACTGCCACCGATGATGAAGAGCTTGCGCAGCAGCGCGTTCGCGGCGCTCGCGGCGTCCTCCAGCGTGGCAAGGCGTGCTCGGCTCAGCAGCGCCAGGATCCGCATCTCGACCCTGGCCAGCACGGTCTCCGGGGTTCCCATCCGCGTGAGGATCCGAACCCGTCGCAGCACCTCAAGCGATGGCAGCTGCAGGCCGCCCCGGAAGCTCGCCGCGGTCTGACGCAGCACCTCCTCATCCGGATGCAGCTGCATCTCCTTGATCAGGTCCTGCAGCCGCTGGCCACTATCGCTGAGCGAAGCGTCGGTGACGAATGCGAACTCCGTCGTGTCCGCATAATCCACTTGCCCCCATACGCAGAGGATCTTCGCGAGCTCGTTCGCTCCCCAAGTACCCGGCTCCTGCCGGACCTTAGCCTGCCGCACCGCGACCGGCCGATCGTCGCGGTCAAGAACCTCGTAATCAACAACATCGTCGGCGCCCTCGATCGTCACCGCTTCCCCGTGGCCTTCCACCACCAGGTCCACCACGTCGCTGAGCGCCTGGACCGTCTGGAAGGTGATCCCCTTGATCGTGCCTACGCCCGACACTCTGCTCCCCGCAGGCCGTCACGTGCCGAGGCGACGTGAAGTCGGCGACGGCGCCTCGTTCGTTGCTGCCCGGAACTCTATCCCCATTCTGCGACGCCGCCGTGCGACTCCTGGCCGGCCACGGCCTCGTCGAGGGCATTGCGTCTGGCGTCATTGCGCTAGGCGCGGATCAGCTCCAGGCGCGTGGTGGCGGCCGAGTGCAGTGCCCAGAGCTGCCGGCGCAAATGGTCGTCGCAGGCTCGGCCGGCGTACTGCGGGATGCCGATGAACGAGGTGGTGCGGATCGAGCCGGTCTCGCTCGCCAGGCCAAGCATCGGGGCGATCACGCCCTGCGGCCCGCCGCGCGAGAGCCGACTTGCCTCACGAGCTGACCGCCGATAGTCGGAGAAGTCCGCGGTCCTTCCCGTGCATGAGCGGCAGTGCCGTCACTGCCCTGGTTCCCTGGCTCGCAGGACGTGCATGATCCGCCCGGCCGCGGTGGCGACCTCTTCGGCTGGTGCTATGCCGTCGGCCCATGGCCACCACAGCCACCAGCCGCCGCCCCGGGCCGGAGCCGCCAGCACGTGCTCGTGCAGGATCGCCGCCGCTGGGTTACGAACCAGCAGAGTCGGCGACTTGCTCGCGGGCGCTAGCTCGGCTGTCCATCCGTGCCGCCGTAGCTCGGCTTCCAAGTCAGTCAGGAACGAGATCGCCGTGTCGCGGTCCCTGGCCGGCGGCTGGGTGTCGCCAGGGTGCGGCGCCTGCTTGTCGTCTTGCATCCGTAGCACCTCAGGTCGTGGTGGCGGGCGCCGCTGGAGGGCCCGCGCTTCGCTGGCTCTTCGCCGAGAAGCCTTGAACTCGCGGGACGTGCGGATCGCCGTGGTGATTCCGTCCTTGGCCACTCCTTGTCCGCAGCTCCTCCACACCGCGCCGCGATCCGCTCTGCGACGAGATCCGTTTGATCGATCGATCCGATCGGGCCGTCGCCGTTGCCCCACCAGTAGTGGATGGAGCCGACCATGACGCTGGCGCGGCCCGCCGGGCCGGTCACATCAAGCACCGGAACGCCGTCGCTATCGGCATGCATGCTGACAGCGAGCCGACCGAAGTTACGTAGCGCCTCGGCGAGCTGGCCGAGGCTCTCCGGCGGCGTGGCCGGGCGGTCCCCGGCCACGGCGGGCTCCAGCGCGCGTTCCATGCCGTCTCCCATGTGATTCGCTGGCACGCAACGCTAGGCCGGTTCGGCTGCCGGAACCCGAACTGCTGGCTCGGGCTGGCTGGCGGCTCGGGGTGCTAGCCGAACAGCTCGATCCGCTGGGCAAGCTCGCGGACCTGCGGTGCCAGGGACGGCCTGGCTCGGCGCAGCAGGCCGCGCACGAGGTCGCGGGCAAGCACGTTGTGGCGCATGTCCTCGGGGGCTTCCCGTTCGGCGGCGAGCAGGTGCAGCAGCACGCCCGGGTCCTCGTGCCGCAGGTCATAGCAGCGGGCCATCTCCAGGGCGAAGGTGGCGCGGCGCTCGATGGACGGGCAGCGGGTCACGTCGACCTCGTCGGCCAGCCTGAGCGCCTCGGCCGCCTCGCCTGCCTCCATCTCGACGCTGACGCCGTGCAGAGCCGCGTTGGTCGGCCCGAACACGGTCCAGAAGACGTTTCCCTCGCCGGTCCGCTCCGCGGCGGGCCGCGCGTGCTCGCGGAGCCGGTCGCGGGCGGTCCATGCGTCGCCGTTGCGCGCCGACGCGATGACGGCTACCAGCCACAGCGCGCCGCTGAGCGCCGTGGCATCCAGGTCCCTGGCGAGGCCAGGGGCCAGAGCTTCGGCGGCCCGGATAACGATCTCCTCGGCAACATCCGCCTCGTTGGTGGCCAGCAGCACCTGGCCGACGTTCCAGGTTGCGGCCGCGATGCGCAGCGGGTCATCGGCGTCCTCGGCCGCCCTGAGCCCGCGGTCCGCCACGAGCAGGGACAAGTCGGTGCGGCCGATCCGCTTGGTGAACGTCCGGAGCAGGAAGTACATGTCGGCGGCAATGCGGGCCGCTTCGCGGCGGGCCGCTGAGTTAACGTCGGCGCGCAGCGCCCGGACCGCGCCTTGCACGTCGGCGATCAGCCCGGGAAGCAGCGGCCCTGCCTCGCTGTACCGGCGAGGGGAGGTCTGCCAGATCTGCCACGCGCTGTCCACCCGGTCGCGAAGATCCGCCAGATCTGGCGCCTCCGCGCCGTCACGGCCGGCCGACGCCAGGGCGGCGTGGATCGCGCCCGATGCCGGGTGGCCCGGCGTAGCGGCTGCCGCCGGCGATTCGCCGAACAGCGCCGACGTGGGGACCGCCAGGATGCGCGCGAGCCTGTGCAGCAGTGTCGCCGACGGGGTCTTCAGCCCGCGCTCGATCTGTGACAGGTAGTCCTCGGTCACCCCCGCGAGCCCCGCGACGACCGCCTGTGTCTTCTTCCGGGCCTGGCGGTGGAACCGGATCCGCTCGCCGATCGGGATATCGGGCTGGCCGTCCATAAGCTCAGGGTACGGCGGCAAATGGCACCCGATCATGGAGAGGCGGAAGGCTGATGACCGTGCGGACGCTGGTGCTGTGGGACGTCGACCACACGCTCATCGAGACCCGCGGCGTGGGCGCCGAGCTGTTCCGTGAAGCTTTCGAGCAAGCCACCGGCCGAAAGCTGGAGCACCCCGCTGAGGTAACAGGGCGCACCGAGCCGGACATCTTCGCCAAGACGGCCGAGCTGCACTCCATTCCTTTCAACAGCGAGCTGCTGGACCTGTACGCCACAGCGCTGACCGCCGCATACCAGGCGCGGACCGCCGAGCTGGCCGCGCGCGGCCGGGCGGTCCCTGGCGCGGCTGAGGCCATCGGCGCCCTCGCCAGGGCCGGCGGGGTCATCCAGTCGGTGCTCACCGGCAACCTGCGTGCCGTCGCCGAGATCAAGCTGCAGGCGTTCGGGCTGGCTGACGGGCTGGACCTCGACGCCGGCGCCTTCGGATCCGATGACCCGGTCCGCGCCCGCCTGGTCCGGATCGCGCAGTGCCGAGCCGCCGGCAAGTACCGGGCACGTTTCGATGCGCGCACCACGGTGCTGATCGGAGACACGCCATCGGACGTGGACGCCGCCCGCGACGGCGGGGCGAGGATCATCGCGGTGGCGACCGGCAAGAGCACCGTCGCGGACCTGCGCAGCGCCGGCGCCGGGCTGGTCCTCCCGAACCTGACCGACACCGCCGCCCTGGTCAAGGCAGTGACCGCAGTCCCGGCGGAGGGATGGGATCCCACGGGCTGAGGGCATGGAGCCCGGGATTCCCAGCCCAGGGATCAGGAAGAAGAGGCGACCAGGGCGCGGGCGGCCCGCGGCACGCACCCAGGCGTGGATCCGATGGTCAGTGCCATGTTCGCCTGCAAAGGCTCGTCACCGGGAGCCGGCGATCTTGCGGATCACGTAGACCGCGAGGGCGTCGCGCTCTGCGGTGCTGCGAAGGGGTTCGGGCTATCTCCAGCAGCGGCGCTATGGCCTCGTCGAGGGCGTTGCGCCTGGCGTCGTTGCGCTCGGCGCGGATCAGCTCCAGGCGCGTGGTGGCCGCCGAGTGCTGTGCCCACAGCTGCCGGCGCAGGTCGTCGTCGCAGGCGCGGCCGGCGTACTGCGGGGTGCCGATGATCGAGGTGACGCCGCCGGCTCGTTTGATGTTGACTTTGTACTGGCTGCCGACGGCGGCGTGGGTGCCGGTCTTGGGGAACCATAGTTCTTCGCCGGCTTGGTCGATCCAGGCGTAGACGCGCTGGCCCCGGGCCGCTGACCCGCGCCCCGCCGTAGGTCCACAGTTCTTCTCCGGTCGCTGTCACCGTCAGGCCTCCTGGCCGCTAGAGGGGGTGAGTGCCGTGGTCGTGGACGCGGACGGGGGTGAAGCCGCCGCGCAGATGGCTGAACCCGGCGCGTTCGACGATCAGGGCGGCCTCGCCCACGGTAATCACGTCGCCGCGGCTAACCGAGCGGAGCCGCCGTGCCCGGTACTGGCGGGCAAGGGCCTGGCTTTCGCTGTCGCGGGGGAAGTCGTTGAAGGCGGCGAAGGCGTCTTCGGCGATGTCTTCGGCGTGACGCCCGCGGACCTGGGTGCTGTAGGTGAACACCTTGACCATCAGGTCGCCCGGCGTGAAGCCGAAGTACCCGGTGGCGTGCCCGGCGCCGTCCCGGGTGACGTTGTGCCAGACCGACACGGTGACCGTCGCTTCGGCGGGGCCGGTGCCTGGCGGGGTGGTGTGCGTGCGGGTCATGCGGTACCTCCGGTGCTGGCCGGGGCAAGGCGGGGCGGCGCCGGCTGGGTGGCTCCGCCCCGCCTGCGGGGATCGAGATGGGGAGCGGTTAGCTGGTGGCGGCCGCGGCGGCCGTGATGGTGTAGCGGCGGGGGTGCTCGCTGGCGAGCTCGGCGTGGCCGAGCTCGACAAGGCGGTCCAGGGCGTTGGAGACCGCGCCGGCGGAGTTGCCGAGCACGCGGGCGATCTCGTACGGGGTCAGGCTGGTGCCGGGGTGGCCGGCGAGGTGGTCGCGGACCCGGTCGCGGAGCTGGCCGGGGCGCATGCCGCCGCCGGCGCGGGCGCTGCGGCTGGTGGCGGCCCTGGCAAGGCGGCGTGCCTGGGCGGTGCTGTCGCGGGCGGCGTCCAGTTCCGACAGGGCGGTGGTGATGTCCCCGCCGGCCAGGGCCTGGGCTGCCCGCTGCGCGGCGGCGGCTGCCAGTTCCGCCATCCCGGCGGCGGCCTCGGTCCCGGGGGCGCCGGGGCTGGTGCCGCCTGCCGTGCCGGTGCCACCGGCGGTGCCGTCGTGGCCGTCGGCTGGGCCGCCGGGTGTGCCTGCCGGGCTGCTGTCGCGCCCATCCCCGGCGTGGCCCGCGGCCGGGGCGTCCTGGGTGTCCGCAGGGCCGCCCGGCTCCGGCTGGGTCTCAGGCTCCGTCTCCGTGCCGCCGGGGAGTGCCGCGGCACCGGGGTCGTTCTCGGTGGCAGGGTTCTCGTCGTTCCCGGTCTCCCCGGATGCTGGTGCGGTGCCGGGCGGGCCGTCATCAGTGCCGTCGGCGCCGGCGGGGCCGTCCGGCTCGCCGGCCGGGCGGGCGGGTTCGCCATGACCGTCTGCGGCGGGGGGCTCGGCGGTGCCCAGCACGGGGTGCCAGGTGGCGGGTGCCTGGGTGCGGCCGGTCCGCTGGCCGGGAGTGCGGGTGGCCTGCCCTGCGGCTTCCAGCGCGGCGAGGGCTTTGCCGGCGGCGGATGCGCTGACGCGGGCGGCGGC
>JAJYUU010000187.1 GCA_021792405.1 Actinomycetes bacterium | reverse complement strand
TACTTGACGGCGAGCAGCCTGGTCCGGCCGGCCGGGACGGTGAGCAGGCCGCGCAAGGTGCCGAGCGCGGCCTCGCCCGCGATCGCGTCGCCGGACACCACTGCTGCGCTCAGCGGCAGCAGCAGCACGGTCAGCATGACGGTGAGCACGACCAGCGCGAGGAACACCCCGTTGCCGGCCAGCTGATTCAGGAATGGCGGGCCGCCGCCGCCGTTGGCCGAGGAGATCGTCAGCCGGAACACGATCCCGAAGAACACCGGCACGAACCCGAGCACGCCGAGCAGGGCCAGGTTCCGCGGACGGCCGAAGACCAGCCGGATCTCCGAAGCAAAGAACCGCAACCAGGCGGAAACGGGGTTCTTCCGGGCTAGCCGCGGCTCGTCCGGCCAGTCAAGCCGCGGGCGAACGGCCATTGCACCGCCAGCCGCCTTCGGCAGCGCCCGGTCGTCTTGCTCAATCGACATCGAAACCCTCGCCGGTCAGCTCGACGAACTCGTCCTCAAGACTGCGCCGCGGCGTCTCCAGCCCGGCCACCGGGACGCCGGCCAGCACCAGCCGCTCGCAGATGACCTCGGGCAGCATGGCGCCGAGCTCCGCGGTCACTTCCTGGCCGGCCCCGTCGCCCGGCCGGATGCCGTCGCCCGGCCGGATGCCGTCGCCCTGACGGATCCCGGCGAGGCCGAGCTCGGCAAGGACCCTGGCGGCCAGTTCCGGTTTGGGTGTCCGGACGAGCAGCCCGGCCTGCCCGCGCAGTTGCGCCAGCGATCCCTGGTAGACCAGGCGGCCGGCCCGCATCACGCCCACGTGCGTGCACACCTGCTCGACTTCGGCGAGCAGGTGCGAGGACACGAATACGGTGGTCCCGTCCGCCGCGATCTGCCTGATCAGCGCCCTCACTTCCCTGGTGCCCTGCGGGTCCAGGCCGTTCGTCGGCTCGTCCAGGATCACCAGCTGCCGTGGCCGCAGCAGGCTGGTCGCGATGCCGAGCCGCTGCTTCATGCCGAGCGAGTACGCCTTGTAGCGCTTGTCCGCCGCGCCGAGCAGCCCGACCCGGTCCAGTGCCGCGTCGATCCGGCGGCGCGCGGTCGCCGGGTCGGCCGTCGCGTCGGCAGCATCGAGGCGCGCCAGGTTCGCCCGCCCAGACAAGTGCGGATAGAACGCCGGTCCCTCGACCAGCGACCCGACGAGCGGCAGCGCATCGGCCTGACGGCCGGGCATCGGCAGCCCGAGCACCGCATGGCTGCCCGCGGTCGGCCGGATCAAGCCGAGCAGCATGCGGATCGTCGTGGTCTTGCCGGATCCGTTCGGCCCGAGGAAGCCGTAGACCGATCCAGCCGGCACCGCCAGGTCGATCTGGTCGACGGCTAGCTGACCGCTGCCGAAGCGCTTGCTCAGCCCGCTGCTGGTGACCGCGAACCCGGCGTGAGTCTCGATGCTGGCTTCGATAGCGCCAGCTAGCTGGGCTGACAAGCTCACCCCGCGTCAGCGGCGACGTCGGCGCACAGTACCGACTTGGTGACGGCACCGGCCAGGATCTGCCCCTTGGTAGTGACGAGCACGTTCACCAGCGCAGTGTGCAGCAGCCAGCCGCGGCCCCAGGTGCCGTGCACCTGGGTCGCCGCCCTCAGCAGGGCCGGCAGCGCGGCCAGAACCTGCCCGGCCGGCGGGCTCACTGCCGGTGCCGAGCTGTCGGCCGGCGACGACTGGCCTGCCGACGGGCCGCCATGCAGCGCGAGCCTGACCGCGGCGGCCACCTGCGGGCTCGGCGGGGTGGCGACCACCGACAGCCAGCCGGTGCCGATGATGTGCGGCGCTGCCGTGGCGGGGCCAGCGTTGGTCCCGAGCTGAGCGATGACACCCCGGCTGAGGGGACGGCGGCCGAGGAGATGCCTGGCGAACGCCTTGATCAAGGCCGCCCGCCGCGCTTTGCCCAGGCTGGCCGGCAGGCTCTTGGCGAACTGCGCCTCGATCTGCCTGCGCACTTGCGGCGGGAGTGCAGGCAAGAACTTGGGCAATTTGGCCGGTGCCAGCTTGCCGATGATCAGCCTGGCGGTGGCGGGCTTCACGCTGCCGTGGGCGCCAGTCCCGAGCGCAAGGCTGCCGAGGGCGGCACCCGGCGCGCCGGGCACCAGGCTGCCGAGGCCAGCGGGACCGGGGACGGCGGCGCCGGGGATGGCCTGGCCCAGGATCGACTTGAGGTTGCCCGGCACCGTCACCTTCTTCACGGTCGCACCAGACGGCGGGGTGAAGCTGAAGTTGGATGCCGCCGGCGGGCCGAACGACAGTGCAGTGAAGCCGATGCTGTAGGCGACCGTCGACGAGCCTCGCGGGAACACCTCGACTCGCAGCGGTATGTGACGCCTGGCATCGATCGCGATCACCACGCTGCCGACCAGTGACTTGCTGCTGCGCGGCACCAGCGACAGCTGATAAGCGGCGCGCCCGGCAACGTAAACGTTGCGCGTGACGCTGACCATGGTCGTCGGCCCGATCGCCGTCAGTAGCTGCGCCGCGGCTGCCGACGGCGTTCCCGGCACGGAGTCGCCGGCCGGCCCGGAGCCGCCAGCCGACACCGAGCCGCCAGCCGACACCGAGCCGCCAGCCGACACCGAGCCGCCGTGCGACTCGCGGGCCGGAAGCTCGTACCGCGTGGCGGTCTGCGTCTTGCTGTTCCACACCCACAGCGTGCGGCCATCGCGGCGCAGGTCGGTCTCGCCCGCCAGCACCTGCTCGGCCACTCTGACGTGCCGCGGGTCGCGGTACCAGATGGTGACGGACTGCGGGCCAGCCGAGGGGCCGCTAGCGCTGCCTTCCTGCCCGGGCAGCGCCAGCGCCGGGAAGCCGAGGTTGGCGGTCTGCTGCACGGTCGCCGTCAGCGGACCTAGTGGCTTCGCCATGCCCTGCGCGATCTCGGTCAGCAACTGCCGCGGCGTCCGGGACGGCAGCGATGGCACCGCCGCCGCACTGGCCGCCGCAGCTGCAGCGATGACGGTTCCGGTCACCGCGACAACGCCGACCGGAACCGCCCACCGAGTCCTAATGCTGAGGCTGCGCATCGCTCACCCGCCGTCTTCCGTCGCCACCCGTATGTCCCCGTCAGATCTCACGATAATGGCCGCGCCGACCTTGCGCGTCATCCGCAAGGCTGACCCTGGCCGCCTCACCCGGCAGTGGCGACGCTGCCGCCGGTGAGCGGGTCACCGACCTGCTCGTGGATCTCGGCAAGGTTGTCGTACGCGGGGTACTTCTCGGCAGCCGGGCCGTCCGCGAACGCCCTCAGCACGTTTGCCGTCACCCGCCGGGTGAAGTCACCGGCCGACGGAGTCAGACCCCAGTTGTACGTCGGCGGCCCGAACGACTCGACCCAGCGCATGGTGCCGCAGTTGAAGACGCCCGCGCCGCCGCGGTGCGTGTAGTACGCGGAGTCGGCGAAGCTGTTGACACCCTGGCACACCAGTGGCGAGTGGGCTAGCACCTGAATCGGCCGCTCCATCGGATAGCCGGGCGTTACCCGGTCGTATTCGATGCCGACCAGCACCTTGAAGCTGGTACCCCGGCGCACCCCGGTGCCCTTGAACATCCACGCGTGCGGCGTGTGCACCACGTAGTCGGCGATGGCCGGGAAGCCCTCGTAAAGCGTGCCGATCAGCGAGGACTCCGGGTCCGGGTTCGGCGGCTCGCGCCAGTCGCTGGTGACCAGGTCGTTCTGCTTGCCGTACATCGGATCCAGGGCGTAGCTGGTCTTGTAGCAGACGATCAGCCGGTTGTCGCCGATCGCGGTCGGCTCCAGCCTGGTCCGGCGGAACATCGCGTTCGCGCCGAGGAAAGCGATGTTCATGCCCTTGTCCCTGGCGGCCGTCACGATCGCCCGCTCGGGCGGTGACCAGTACTCGTCATGGCCGGGCGACACCAGCGCTGCCGCGCCATCCAGCGAGTGCGGATTACTGGCGATGTCCATGCTGGTGAGGTATGCAAGCGGCAGGCCGAGGCGCTCGGCCAGATTGATGAGCTTGCGCTCGTAGACCATGAACAGGTACGCGCCGTCGGTGTCGATCGGCCGGTCCAGGCTGACCGCATAGGACCGGGAGTTATAGCTGCCGTCTGGGCCCTTGTAGAGGTCGTAGTGACCCCAGGTGTTGTAGGCGTGCCAGGTGGGGACGGCGTTCTTCATGACGACCTTGCCCGCGGTGCTGGCCGACCTGACGGTCACCGGCACATATCGCTGGAAGCCGTTGTCCCCGTCCAGCCGGAACAGATACGTGCCCTCGGGCCAGTTGTCGGTCGGCACGGTGAGCGAGACGCCCCACTTGGTGTGCACCGTCCGGGTCGATGCATCGAACCTCGCGGGCGCCTGCCGGTGCCCGCGGATCGAACCGGACTGCCAGAGCAGCCGGGCCAGGTCATGCTTGTACCAGCCCATCCGGAAGGCTTTCACCGTGAACTCGCGCGCCGTCGTCGACACGTACAGGTCGATCGGCTCGCCCGGCAGGACGCTTGCCTGCCCGGCGTAGCCGCCAATGGCGTGCACCGGACCCTGATTCCTGATCCGCCAGTCCGGGTAGCCAGGCAGCGAGTTCTCGTATTGGACCGTCCAGCGGGCCTTCGGCCTGCCAGAGCGCGCCGCGGCGACTGCGCGGCCCCCGGTCTTGGCCGGCGTCACCGAGTCACCGATCTTGACCGCGGTGACGACGGCGGCCGGCACAGCGGCGGCGGCCGCGGCCCGGCCGAGAAACGCCCGTCTCGTCCAGCTCATGTGACCAAGCATTACCCCGGGAAGCCGGCGGCTAGGGTCAATGACTCGTAATTTTACGGAACCAGGCAACAAAGTACCGCGGCCTCAGCGGCATCCGCTGACGCTGTGTAATTGCCGGACTACCAGCCGTGCCATGGCAGCAGCGCCGTCACGGCCACCGTCGCGAACAGCAGCGTGAGGTACACGATCGACAAGTGGAACAGCCGCATCGGGGCTGCCGCCCCGGACGCCCCGATCCGCTTACGCAACCGGTGCGCCTCTACCAGGAACCAGCCACCGAGCACGGCCGCGCAAGCGCCGTAGGCCCAGCCAGCGTACGGCGTCAGCAGCAGCGTCGCGGCAACCATGAGGTACGAATAGAGCAGGATCTTCCTGGCCACCGCTGCCGGACTCGCGACCACCGGGAGCATCGGGACGTTCGCCGCCGCGTAGTCATCGCGGAACTTCATCGCCAGCGCCCAGAAGTGCGGCGGAGTCCAGAAGAAAATCACCCCGAATAGCACCGCGGCTGCCCAGCTCACCCGGCCGGTGACCGCGGCCCAGCCGACCAGCACGGGGAAGCAGCCAGCGGCGCCGCCGATCACGATGTTGGAGGCAGTGCGCCGCTTCAGCGCCATCGTGTAGACGAACACGTAAAACAAGATCGCGGCGTCGGCGAGCACCGCGGCGAGCCAGTTCGCCGCGAAGCCGAGCAGCAGCGTGGCCGCGGCGCCGAGCAAGATTCCCGACGCCAGTGCCTCGCCGGGCTTGACCGCCGTACCGCTGGCCGTCCCTGTCTCGCCATGTCCGCCCACCCGCGCTACCAGCGGCCGCTTCGACGTCCGCTTCATGACCGCGTCGATGTCGCGATCGAGATAGCAGTTCAGCGTGTTCGCGCTGGCGGCCGCGAGTGCACCGCCAAACAGCGTCACCAGGATGAGCCAGACCGAGGGCAGGCCGCGCGCGGCGAGCATCATGGTGGGCAGTGTGGTGACCAGGAGCAGTTCGATGATGCGGGGCTTGGTCAGCAGGAACAGGCCGCGGGCGACAAGGCGGGCGGACCTCCGGCCGCCGGACTGCACGTTCGGACCGGGCTCTGTCCGGCCGACCTCGATCGCGCCGGCTACCTGTGTCACTGCCGCTGCCTCCGCCATCTGCCCGCCTGCGCAAAGCGCTGCCGCAGGGCCGGGCGTCGTGCTGTCTCCGCGGCGGCCGGTCCGGCCTGCAGGGCATGCGGTCTGACCATCGCGTCACAGACACGTTACCCAGGTCAGCCGGATGCGCGGGCAGCGGGCCGTGGCCAGGCCGGGCAACGGCCCCGGCCCAGTACTGCGCGTTACTGATAATTAGCGCTGCGTGATCCCACGAGCCGATGCCGCCGCGGCCGGCGAGCTACCAGCCGCAGCTGCCGATTGCTGTCGCGAAGGCGGATTCCCAGTCGGCTCGCGACCGGGCCGGGCCGGCCGGCGCGGGCTTAGCCCGGTCCAGTGCGGCAAGCGCGCACCTGGTGACCTCCGCTGGGCCGGCCGACGTGACCATGGCACCGCCAAGCTCCAGCTCGTGCTGCAGGTTGTCCCGCCCGTGACCCTGGACCACGTCTAGTAGCAACAGCGGCCTGCCGACCGTCCGCGCCTCGGCGCAGGTGTCGCCTGAGCTAGTAATGACCAGGTCGGCCGCGGACATCAGGTCCGGAATCCGGTCGGTGAAGCCGAAGGCGCGGATCCGCGGCTGCCGCGCGGCGACCGCTGCGAGCTTGCTCGCCAGCCGCTCATTGCGGCCAGCTACTGCCAGGACGTGCAGGCCGGCTTCGGCGAGCGCTTCAGCCGCAGCAGCCACCGGTCCCAGGCCCCAGGCACCGGACATGAGCAGCACGCAGCGCTCGTCAGGCGGAATGGCGAGCGCTGCCCTGGCCTGAGCTTGCCCGAGCGGGCGGTAGAAGGCCGGGCGAACCGGGATAGGTATCACCTCGACCCTGGCAGTCGGCTGGAATCGCAGTACGCCCAGCTCGGCAACCTCGGCGCAGACCAGGTACATGTCCACGTCGCGGTGCACCCAGAGCCGGTGCGGGGTGACGTCGCTGCACAACACGATGTGACGCATCGCCGGATACCGGGCTGCGACCGCGCTTCCGGCCGCTGCCCCGGTGGCGAACACCGACAGCAGGAGATCGGCAGGATGCTGGTCGAGATACCGCCGCAATACCGGCGCCAGCTTGCGCCTGGCGAGCGCGTCGGCGATGCAGGCGAGCCGGTTACCGGTGCGCAGCGCCGAGAAGTGCACGGCATCGAGGAGCCCGGGCGTCCCGAGCATGGCGCGGAAGACCGCCTGGCCGGCCGAGCCGCCACCGGGGCCAAGCATCTTCATCGCGTCCAGGGTGACCGTAGACCAGCCCTGCGACTCGAGCGAGGATGCGCACGCCGCGGCAATCGCGTCGTGTCCCATGCCGATCGAGCCCGACAACAGCACGGCGGACCTGGATCCGGTCATCCGCCGGCTCCCCGCCAGAGCGGGCCGGAGCCGGCCGGGCCGGCCGCTCCGCACCCGTTAACCACCCCGATGCGCATGGCTACCGCTCTACCCGGAAAACTACGCTGGACACTAGCGGGGCATCGGCCGTAACCGCTGCGGCCATTCAGGCCGTCGCTCGCCGGGCTGGGCAGTTGCGGCGGGTTAACATTCCCTCGTGATCGCACAGGGCCGGTCACCGGTCATCCGGCGGCCGCGGTAGGTGCCTGCACCGGCCAGTTATCGCGCCGGGCCGTGGCGGCAGGCCGGGGTCCTGGCGGGCGCCGCGGCCGCGGGGCTTGCCATCACGCATGCCGGGCCGGGCATCACCGGGCTCGGGCCGATCCGGATGCTCGCCTTCCGGCGGCTGGCCGGCCAGGGCGATCCCGGTCATGTGGCCCTCACCTTCGACGACGGCCCCGATCCCGGCTCCACCCCGGAGTTCGTCCGGGTGCTGGCCGAACGTAGAGTGCACGCTACTTTTTTCATGCTGGGCAGCATGGTCGCCAAAGCACCGGGCCTCGCCGCCGAGCTCGCGGCGGCCGGGCACGAGGTCGGCGTTCACGGCTGGGATCACCGCTACCTCCCGGCCCGCACTCCGGCAGCCACCCGGTCCGATGTGGCCAGGGCAACGGACCTGATCGCCGCCGTCACCGGCATCCGGCCACGGCTATTCAGGCCACCCTACGGAGTGCTCAGCGGGCCAGCCCTGCTAGCCGCTCGGGAACTCGATCTCGCCCCGGTGTTGTGGGGCGCCTCCGGCCGGGAATGGACACCAGGCGCCACGCCGGCCTCGGTGCTGCGGACATTGCTCCGCGGGCTCCATGGCGGCGTGACCGTGCTGCTGCACGACTCCGGCTGCACCTCACCGCCGGGCGCCTGGCAGGCCGGCCTCGGGGCGGTCCGGCCGCTGCTGGACGAATGCGAACGGCGCGGCCTGGCAGTCGGGCCGGTCGGCGAGCATGGCATCGCGCGCCGGCCCCAGTAGCACCCTCGCTAGTGTTGCTCTGCTTTGCCCGGCCTGACGACCGAGCCGACCACGCCGGTGACACCGTAGGCGATCGCGCCATGCCACAACGCGGTGAAACCACTGCCGAAGATGCCGCTGCCGTGCAGCATGGTCAGCACGAAGATCACGATCGCGGCGGCGGCTCCGGGCACGACGGCGAATCGCCACGGCCTGCTGCGCGCCCAGCGCAGCGCCCGGCTGTGCCTGCTGCGGACCAGGGCTCCCGCTCCGGCTACCGCGAAGAACGCGACGACGCCCTCAGACCCGAATCAACGAGTAAAGCGTCAGCCGTTATCCACAATCGGGCAGACGATCTTGAAGCTGTCCGGCCTGGCGTGCGGGCATGACAACGGCCCGGTGGTCGCGCCGGGTTCGGCGGGAGC
>JAJYUU010000186.1 GCA_021792405.1 Actinomycetes bacterium | reverse complement strand
GCCCGGTAGCAGGCTGGCGGCTTGGCCTGGAAACGGGCCGGGTCGGAGCCCAGCGTCGAAAGCCACTTTGGTGGGAGCAACTGAGCGGTCCGTAGCATCAAGCGAAGCCTGCCGCGTCGTTAGGGGACAAGACAGTGCCCATTGATGGGGTGTGAGATGGACGGGCTGGCCGTGCTCGTCGCGGACATCGCAGTCCTCCAGCCAGCGGTAGAGCGCCCCGCGGTAGGTGCGGCTGGCGACGGGCCTGCGCCCGTGGAGGTTGCCGTTCTGCCGGGGAAACAGCAGCGGGGGCCCGGCCGGGAAGCGTTCCAGGACTCGCTGTTTCTGCTCGCCGATCAGCGCGAGGAGCTCGTCGTCGATAGGGACAAGGGCCTCGCGTTTCATCTTGGTGTTGTAGTAGAGCAGGTAAGGGGCGCCGTCGGCGTCGGTGACCGTGCAGTCGAAGGCCAGCCCGGCGGCTGAGGAGATCCGCAGGCCGCAGCGGATGAGGATCAGGGTGATGAGCCGGTAGGCAGGGTTGTCCTGCCTGGCGAGGTTGGCGGGCTGCTCGACCTGGGTCATGACGTGGGCGGCGAGGCCGCGGGGAAGGCGGGCTCCGCGGGGCGGGAAGTCCTCGGGGTAGATCGCCGCGGTGGCCGGCAACGTGCCGTTGTCCCAGCCGTGCCGGCGGATGGCCTTCAAGAAACCGCTCAGCCCGCCGACGTAATGGGTATGGCGCACCTGGCCGCCCATGTCCGCCTGCAAGACGGCCAGGTAGCGCTCAAGCAGCGGGCGGGTCACGCCGGCCAGCCCGGCGGGCGGTTCGGGCAGGGCGGCGATCCAGCCGGCGAACCGCGTCACGGCCCGGATCCCGTTGCCGGCCGTGCTGACGGACAGACCGGTAGTCAGCTGCCAGCGGATGTGTCTCTTGGCCAGCTCCCGCAGCCAGCCCTGGGGAATTCCCTCGAAGCTGACGGCGGCCTCGGGCTTGTCGATGCCCAGGTTGCAGAGTCGCCAGGTGTCCCGCGGGTACTCGGTGTCCCAGCCGGCGCCGAACGCGAGCGTCTCCGATGCGGCGGCGCGCGTCGAGGATGAAGGGCCGCCAACCGCGGCCCTTCATCGGCGGGTAGAGGGCGGTCCACCATTCTTCGGGCTGTTCCAGCAGAGAGGACGCGCCCGCGCCGGCCAGGACGACGGCGAACGGGTGGAGTTCCCTGGGCGGCAGTTTCGCGGTCTGCTCATCGCCTCGGCACTGCAGGACGTACTGCATCTCCAGCCGGAGCCCGGCGGGCAGCCGGCGCAGGTCGATGTGCTCCTGGCCGGGGCCCGGGTTCTCGCAGGCGACCGTGAACTCATCGATATCGGGACGACCGTTGTTCTTCCAGCGGGTGTCGTGGCCGTAGCAGAACACCGACGTGCTGCGGGTCCACAGGGAGCAGAAGCCGATCCGGCAGGTCCGGGGCGGCCCGTCCAGCGCCAGCTGCGGAACCTGCGCCTGCCAGCGTTCCGGGTCCGGGGAGCCCGCGCGATACCAGCGGCTGAAGTGCCGGCTGCACATCCCGTGGCCCATCGCGCCGTAGTTGCAGCCGCTGATGACGCACGGGTCCAGCGGCAGGTGGCCGTGCCAGCCGCGCTCGGCGGTCGCGGTGAACTCCTTGAGGGAGATCCCCGATCCCCGCCACCGCTGCCCGTGGGAGATGCACAGTCCGTGCCTGCGGTGCGGCCGGTCGCATCCGTTCACCGCGCACGGCGGCCCGCCGAAGACCGGGTCCCGCGGGTCGAAGACCAGGTTCGCGGCCCAGAACTCCGGGCGCACCGCGGCCATGAGCTTCTCCAGCAGGCCCGCCGGAAGCCGGTACTGCCTGTCCTGCGCCGGTCCTTCGGCGTCCGGGCGGCTCACCGGCCGTCCTCCCCGTCGAAGACAGTCGCGGTGACGCTCACCGAGACGCCGCTCAGAACGCCGCGGGCGTGTAGGTAGACGGCGGTCCCGCCGGCGGCCGGGGTCTCGGTGACCTCGCCGAGCCCGAGCGCCTGCCGCCACTGCCCGAACAGCCCGCGCCGGACTGCGGCCGGGGCCAGGACCTGGCCGGACAGGGCACCGCCGGAGGCGGTCACGGTCCACGCGATCACCGGGATGACCGGGTGGGCGGCCAGGATGGCAGCCAGCTCGGCGGCGGCCCGCTGCTGCCAGCCGGAGCGGTCTGCCTGCGTGATCCAGCCGCCGGTCACCAGGTCACCTCCCGCCCGGTCAGCCAGCCGGCCTTCTCCAGCGCCCTCCGCGCGTCCTCGACCGTCAGATGACCGTACGTCGCCGATGTCGTGGTCACCGAGGAGTGACCCAAGAGCTTGGAGACGACCTCGACGGACACCCCGTCGCGCAGCCAGCGCGTCGCCGCCGAGTGGCGCATCCAGTGCGGGTCGAAATCCAGGCCCGTCTGCGCCCGGATCCGCAGGACGAGATCATAAGCGGCCTGGTAGGACCATGCCTGGCCCTTCGGCTCTGCCCAGATATTCACGAAGACGTAGTCCGAGTCCAGCCCGCCGTACTCCTCGTGGAGATAGTCGGCATACAACCGGATCAGGTCCGGGTCAACGGGCACGGTTCGCGCCCCGGACTTGGCGCGCGCGCCGTTCGCGTTCTCCCGCGGCACGATGCTGATCTCGCACTCGGCCGCCGCGATGTCCTCATGCCGCAGGCCGAGTACCTCGCCCGCGCGGCAGCCGGTCTCGTGCATCAGGGCGAAGAAGAAGCGGTCCCGCAGCCTCGTGCAGGCATCCAGGATCGCCTGGGTCTCGGCGACGGTGAGGATCCGAGGCAGCTTCTTCGGCGCCTTCAGCGTGATCGCCCGTCCCCGATACGGCTTCCCCCTGCTCACGTGACGCAGGAACGGCTTCCACCCGCCTCGCCCGCCGGTCCGCCACGCGGCCAGAAGGTCGCCCGGGCCGTCGCCGTTGCGGGCCTGATGCGCGAAGAACGAGCTCACCGCGGCGAGCTTGCGGTTCACGGTCACCACGCCGACCTCCGGCACCGACGACGGCAGCACGGCCACCTCGCCCGCCCGGCCCGCCGCCGGCAGCTGCAGCCAGGCCACGAACTCGGCGATGTCCTCCAGCCGGGCCTCGCGCCAGTCCAGCCCCCGGAACCCGAGAAACTGCCAGAGATCTTTCATGTCGTGGGCGTACGCCTTGACCGTGTTCGGCGACCGGCCGACGTCAGTGAGATAGGCCAGGAACCGATCGACCGGGACGACCGGCACGTCGTCGTCCCCCAGCACGGTCCACGATCGCGTCCCCGAACCGGGGATCACCACCGGGTGCACGAGCATCGTCTCCTCCTTGAACTCCGTCATGGACAGAGCAGGAGATAACCACGGATCAACCCTCATCCGGGCAGGTGAAGACTCTCGTGATGGACGTGGAAGACACTCCAGTGGAGGCTAGAGATAACGCCGTGCCCGCGCCATGCGCAAGTCGCGGCGCAGCCGCGAGCATCCGAGGTCAGGATCGGACCGCCGCCCGGGCCTCAGTTGCCCGGATCAACGTCAGCCACCGACTCGGTGGTCCGAGGCTGGCCTCGTTAGATCGTTGACCGGTAATTCGGCGCAGGTCAGGGAGTTCCGCGACACACCGCGTGTGATCCGTGACAGGTAAGTGAGGAGTGTCCAGGATCGGCGTGTCTACACACGTCTGACCTTGGGAGTCTTCGTGATCGCCGACCTGGACACTCTTCTGCTCGCACTCTACGTGGAACTGACCGACCGCATCATCCCCTCGCTCGGGTTAGCCCGGTCCGGTCCGGGCAGGCCGCCGCAGGTGACCGACGCCGAGCTGGTCTGCCTGGCCGTCGCGCAGGTGCTGCTGCGCTACGACGACGAGCGGCACTGGCTGCGCGCCGCGGCATCGCGGGTCGGGCACCTGTTCCCGGCGGTGCCGGGCCAGTCGGAGTACAACCAGCGGGTGAAGGTGGCCGCGCGGTTGATGGAGGCCGCGCTGCGGTGGCTGGCCGATCACACGCCCGGCACAGCGGAACTGCTGCGGCTGATGGACGGCACCCCGGTCCCGTGCGGCCAGTCCGTGATCACCGCCAGGCGCTCTGACCCGAATCCATGAATAAATTGCCGGCACGCGGCAGCTGGTTCCTGCGATACTGGCTTCTTACTGGGATAATTGAGCACGGAAACGCTGGTTGTGCTCAGTAAGGGAGTAACCGGGATGGTGAAGGCACCAGAAGCTCGGGCCAGGACGCGGGGCAGGATTCAGATCAGGGCCGATGACCCGTCGCTGACGGGCAACGGCGGGATGCTCGCGGTGACCGAGCTGTGCGAAAGGCTCGGCCTGATCAGCGAGCTGGACGCCGGGATCGGCCAGGTGAAGCAGCGCGATCGCGGGTTCACCAGCGGGCAGGTGCTGACCGGGATGGCCGCCGCGCAGCTGGCCGGGGAGGACTTCCTCACCGGGCTGGACCGGGTCCGCGCCGACGCGGCTGGGCAGCAGCTGGTCCCGGTACCGGGGGTTGCCGCGGGTCGCGCGTCTGGCCGCAGAAGCCGCCCTGGCCCCTCCGATGGGCTCCCAGACTGATGCCTCCAGGAGAGTATCGAACGATAGTCGGCCGCAGTGGTGTGCAGAGCGCGGCGCTACGCCAGAGAGGCTGAGACAACGTCGTCCGCTGGCAGGGTACCGAAGCACTGCCGTCGGTCGACGACCATCTAGCCTTGAACCGCGCCAGGTCGTCAGTCATAACGCATTCAGCCTGTAGTGGATCTGCCGGTGAGGTGGTCCAGCGCAGCGGGGTCGAGCAGGTTGGACCAGACAAGTTCGCCTGGAGTGGCTGACCGGCCGGGCATGACGTCCAGGAACCATCCGGCTGGGTCGGCGACGGCGGGGACGGCGGCCAGGATCACCGCGGTGACGTTCTCGCGGACGGGTCCCGCTGATCCGGATCCCGACGTAGACCTCGTGCTCGGTGCGCCGCACGAGCACCGCGATGGCGCAGCCGCCTGCCTCGTCGGGCTGCTCGGCGCTGGTCCTGGCAGAGGACAGGACCAGGTCGGCGACCACGGTGCGGATCTCGTCCACGGCGGCTGCGGCCTGCTCGAGCGCGATCCTGTCCTCATCGTCGGCTGCAGGCAGCAGCCGGTTGACCAAGGTGTCGGTGGTGACCGGCGGGGCGGCGGCCCGGTTGTGCTCGGCGCGCCACCGGCGGCCCTTGTCGGCCAGGTCGGCATAGAAGTCGTCGGGCGAGCCTGCCTCGCGGCGACCGGCGGCGACCAGCCAGCGCCGCGGCAACTCGCACCAGACCGCGCCGCGCCACCGCTCGATCTTGACCTTCCACAGCACCCGGTCGTCGATGCTGACAATCCGCCCAGTCGCAGGCGGGCTGGTCCGGCACACTTCCTGCGCTTTGCGGAGCACCGGAGCGTCCAGCCGGTCCAGCGGTAATGTCGCCGGCGGCAGCTTGGGATAGTCGAGGTCCTCGCGCACGCACCGGACCGTCGGCCGCACCGCGCCGGGCAGCCCGCTCACCCGGCCCCGCCCAGTTCATCGACCCGCTCGGCGCTCAACCCGCTCAGCAGCCGCACCTCGGCCTCGCGGCTGCCGTCCAGGGACGCCAGCGCCGCCTTGACCCCCCGCTCGATCTCCGCGCGGCGGTGATCGGTGTAAAAGGCAACTGCCTCGGCCACGTACTGCTTCTTGGTCATGCCCAGGAAGTGCGCGGCGTGGCTGGCCAGTTCGTCAGTCCGCTCATCGATCTTCAGCGGCGAAGTCATCACGATCCCCCACTAGTAAACATCAACCATAGTACCCAAGTACCCGAGTAGCCGCATGACGGGCTATGCGCTTCTTGCCCTGGGCGTGCTGAGTGCGCTGAGTGCGCTGAAACAGCCGCTGCCGGCCCGTCCACAGCGCGTGCCGGTTGGCCCGGCTGTAAGTTGTCCGGGCTCGCTCGGCTGTCGCGGCGGCGGGCCGCCACCGCCGCGGTGGCCGAGATCGTTGCCGGCACCCGCCTTCTGGGTCAGACGTGGTGGGAACGTCCCCATCTTGAGATGGTCATCGGCAAGAACCCCGACGGGCAGCGCCGCATGATCAGCTGGGAAGACCGAGGCACGCCCGACGCGTACCTGGCCTGGCCGCAACCACCTGAGCCTGGCGTCCGCGGCCCGACGATCCTGGAGAGTGTCGGGTACTGGATCCAGGACGACGCCGCCGACCATCAGTGGGGGCGGCCAGTCGACTATGTTGACCAGCAGCGAACTAGCGCCAGCGCGGGGCGCAACAGCCCATGCCCCACTCGGCCAGCAAGCGCGTCGCCGTTGAGCACATCGCCACCGAACCGATGAGCGGCCGCCAGCGCGAGCTTGCGATCACCGCACTCGCCATCGCCATCCTCATCGCCGCCTGGCAGCACGACCAGGACCTGCCGGACTGTGCAGCGCAGCTTCCCCTTCCCGGCCCGGCGAGCGACACTGACCACGCCACGTGACAACCCGCACGATCACTGCGCCAGCAGACCGGGAGCAACTGCCGACCCGCCAGCCGGGCCAGCTGGCCCCAGGCAAGCCCCGGCGACCCTGGTGCGATCGTCCGGGTCGGCGTCTACGTGCGCCGGTCCACCGACGAGCACCAGCCCTACTCCATCGAAGCCCAGGACACCAGGCTCGCGGCCTACGTCAGCTCGCAGCCCGGCTGGCGGCAGGCCGCCCGGTTCGCTGACGGCGCCTCCGGGGGCCACCACCAGCAAGCCCGGCCTGCAGCGGGCGCTGGCCGCCGCGACGGCCGGGGTGCACGACGTACTGGTGGTCTACCGGGTCGACCGGCTCACCCGCAGCCTGCGCGACCTGGTCACCTTGCTCGACGACCTCGACCACGCCGGCGTGGTGTTCCGGTCGGCCACCGAGCCGTTCGACACCGCCACCGCCATGGGCCGCATGCTCGTCCAGATGCTCGGCATGTTCGCCCAGTTCGAGCGCGACACCATCATCGACCGCGCCATCGCCGGGATGGAACGCAAAGCCGCCGCCGGGAAGCGGAAAGGCGGCCGCCGCCCGTTCGGCTACCGAGCTGATAAGGCTACCAACAGCCTGATCCCCGATCCGGGCGAGGCAGCGGTAGACCGGCTGATCTTCGACCTGTACACCCGAGAGAGCGAAGGCGCCCGTGCCGTCGCGAACCTGCTGAATGAGCGCAGGCACCGCACCACCACTGGCGGCCGCTGGTCAGCTCACCAGGTGCTGCGGATCCTGTCCAACCGGGTATACCTGGGTGAACTGTCCTTCCGCGGCATCACCATGATCAGCTGCCACCCACCGGTCATCGAGTACCGGCGCACCCGGTACGACAGCGCCGCCTGCGGCAGCCAGCACATCGACGCCAACGCCATCGCACAGGCGGTCACCGGCGCGCTCGCCGACTTCTACCGGCCCAGCACGCGCTCATCGCCGACTCGATCGCCACCGCACAGGCCAGCCACGCCGCCGCCGAGGAAGGCAGGCGAGGCGAGCTGGCCGCGACAGAACACCAGCTGGTCAGAACTGGCGCGGCGATCGACCGGTACCTCGCGGCATTCGAGGACGGCACCCTCGACCCCGAAGCCCTCGCAGGACGACTTGCTCAGCTCAAAGCCAGATCCGAGGCGCTGGTCGCCTACGTCGGGATCACCGGGCCGGGCCGTTCCGGCGTTCCGCATCCCGCAGGCCGCCGGCGCAGAACACGCCGACAGCAGCGGCGCGGTGTCGGGTGTTCGTGCACTGACGAATTTGGTGGGGCCGGTGGGATTCGAACCCACACTGGCAGGATCCTAAATCCTGTGCCTCTGCCATTGGGCTACGGCCCCAGCCTCCCGCGACCGCCGCGGGAGACGGCACTCAGACGCCGAGTTCCTTGCGAAGCCTAGCCACGTGGCCGGTCGCCTTCACCGCGTACTGAGCCTGCTCGATCCTGCCATCCGGGCCGACGACGAAGGTCGACCTGATGACACCGACCGACCTCCGCCCGTACAGCATTTTCTCGCCGTAAGCGCCGTACGCCTCGAGCACCTCGTGCTCCGGGTCGCTGAGCAGCGGGAAGTTCAGCCCGTCCCGGTCGCGGAACTTCGCTAGCTTGGCAGGGCTGTCGGGCGAGATCCCGAGTACCGCGAACCCGGCAGCCGCGAGGCTGGCGAGGCTATCCCGGAAGTCGCACGCCTGCGTCGTGCAGCCAGGAGTCATCGCCGCCGGGTAAAAGTAGATAATGACCCGCCGGCCATGAAATGAGGACAGGCTGACTTCGTTGCCGTCGGCGTCGGGCAAGGTGAAATCAGGCGCCGGATCCCCGGGCGCAAGACGCTGATCAGGCACCTCGATGTCCTTCCAGGTAGTTGCCCAACCGGAACGGGCTCTTGTCCCCGCGGCACCGGCAAGCTGTGCATTCGGGCGGGATTTGCTCGGCTTTTGCGCTCCAAGCATAGGGCTCCCGCCAGTGCCCTGGGGGCGCTGGCGGGGTCGGCACGCACCCGCCTGGCGGCGCCAGGCCGGACCGCCCTGGGTTGGTCCTAGGACGCCTCTGAATAACGCGTGATTGCTGGCTCGGCGTTTCTGCCGGCCAGGTGTTCGAATGCCTGGGATAATTGTGGCATGCAGGGCATCTCGAAGACCGATCGTGAGCTGTGGGACGCCGG
>JAJYUU010000031.1 GCA_021792405.1 Actinomycetes bacterium | reverse complement strand
CCTCGATCCCCCCGCCGCCAGGCTGGCGGCCCGGAACGGTCTACCGATCCGGCAAACCAGTCCCCGAGACAGCCGGGCACCCGCCACCCGCCCGGCCACCGCACCACCCAGCCGCCTGAGCTAGCCGCGGCCTGAGGACTCTCCCGGAAGATGGACTATGTGACGCCGGGCGTGTCGTGATCAAGGCCGGGGTAGCCGGCCGCGATGGTGTAGTTCCAGTCCGGGTGGAACTCGTGCGCGGTGATGACCAGGGCCGTCAGGTTCGTCGCCTGCTTGCTGGTGACCTTGCGGCCGGTCGGGTAGCTCCCGGTGTACAGGTCGGCCACCACCTTCAGCCCGGTCCGGGTGGCGGCGGCGCGGATCCGGCCTGGCCATGTGGCGGCCTGATGGCCTGGATGATGGCCGAGTGCAGGCCGTCGGCCGCCGGGCTGGTGCTGGTGATGGTGATGCCGGAGAAGCCGGCCGCAGTCAGCAGGCGCTGGTATTCCGGCTGCGTGATCGCTCCGGCGAGACAGCCGACGTCCTGTTCGCTGCGGGCGAGTTGTGCCGGGTCGGCGTCCTCGTCGGCAGTGATGTCACTGATGCCGAGTCGTCCGCCGGGCTTGAGGACGCGGAACGCTTCGGCCAGAACGGCGCGCTTGTCACCGGACAGGTTGATGACGCAGTTGGAGATGACGACGTCGACGTGGTTATCCGGCAGGGGGATGTTCTCGATGCGGCCGTGCAGGAACCGGGCGTTGGTAATCTGCGCCAGGTCAGCGTTCGCGCGGGCGAGGGCGAGCATGTCGGCGCTGGCGTCCAGGCCGTAAGCGATGCCGTCCGGTGCGACTCTGCGGGCGGATAGCAGCACATCGAGGCCCCCGCCGGAGCCAAGGTCCAGGACAGTGTCCCCAGGCCTGAGCCTGGCGACCATCAACGGGTTTCCGCAGCCCAGGCTCGCGCGGAAAGCGGCTTCCGGCGCCTGGTCGCGATCGGCGTAGGCGGCGGCGCT
Organism: Actinomycetes bacterium; assembly: GCA_021792405.1. Lineage (GTDB taxonomy): Bacteria > Actinomycetota > Actinomycetes > Streptosporangiales > Streptosporangiaceae > JAJYUU01. The sequence continues at coordinate 37,918 of JAJYUU010000031.1, read as the reverse complement.
GAAGCCGCACTCCCCGGCGGCACCTGCATCGCAGTCGCTGATGTCGTCGCCGCTCAGCGCGGCCACGGCGAGCCGCGCGTACTTGCTGATAATCGGGTCGTCGCCGTCGGCTGTCATGCAGTCTCCCTATGCGGATGTGGCTGGTAGCGGCGCAACTGGGGCTGGCTTGCCCATCACGATGTCTGCGGCCGTCGGGAAGCAGCCGACGCAGGCCTCGTTGATCCGGTAATAGGTGGCGGTGCCCCGGTGATCGGCGAGCACGAACCGCACGTCAGCCAGGACCTTCAGGTGCGCCGAGACGGTGGACTGGCCGACGTCGACCGCGGCGACGATCTCGCCGACGCTCATCGGGGTGCCGCGGCGGGCTAGCAGGGAAACGATCTGGATCCGGCTGGCATCCGCGAGCGCCTTGAACCAGCCGGCGAACTCGGCCGCCGTCGCGCGGTCGAGTGGCCGTTGCTCGTGAGCATTCATCGTTGATCGACGATAAACGATGAATGTCAAAGTCCGCAAGGCCACGGAAACGGGAAAGATGGCGCCAGCCGATGGCGACCGGGGGGCGGCCGGTGGCGACCGGGGGAAATGGCGTCAGCCGGTCAACCGGAGGTGGCCGGGGGGAGTTGGTCAGCCGATGGCAGGCGTGCCGGCGATCATGGCGGCGATGCTGGCCAGCGCGGCGGACCTGACCCGGTAGTACACCCAGACGCCGCGCTTGTCGCGGTCGAGCAGCCCGGCATCGTGCAGGACCTTCAGGTGGTGGCTGATCGTGGGCTGGGACAGGTCGAAGGCGTCGTTCAGGTCGCAGACGCAGGCCTCGCCGCCCCGGTGGGAGGCGACCAGGGACATCAGCCGCAAGCGCACCGGGTCCGCAAGTGCCTTCAGTAGCGGCGCGATCTGATCGGCCTGGGCCTGGGACAGCGGCCGGGCCGTCAGCGGAGGGCAGCACGCGGCCGCGCCGACCGGGTCCAGCATGATCGGAGACTTCGACATGCTTCTATATTGACAGGCGCCTATGTGTTGTGGCAATCTCGAGCCGTCAAGACATAGATGATAGTCGATATCTGGAGGTTTCCCCATGACCGGCCGCGTACAGCTCGCGATCAACGTCGACGACCTGGCGGAGTCAATCGGGTTCTACAGCAAGCTCTTCGGCGCCGAGCCGGCGAAGGTCCGGCCTGGTTACGCCAACTTCGCGATCGCGGACCCGCCGCTCAAGCTCATCCTGATGGAGAACCCCGGCCACGGCGGCAGCATCAACCACCTGGGCGTCGAGGTTCCCGACACCGCCGCGGTCGATGCCGAGCAGTTGCGCCTCGCCGGTGTCGGCCTTGCCTCAATCGACGAGCGCGACACCACCTGCTGCTACGCCCGCCAGGACAAGTTCTGGGTACAGGGCGCGCCCAACGGGGAGCGCTGGGAAATCTATACCGTTCTGGCTGACAGCCAGGAATTCTGGGGCGAGGGCGGCAGCAAGAGCCTCGACGCGGCCAGGGCAACGCCAGAGGCCAGCGAGCCGGCCGCGGGCACCGGGGCATGCTGCGGAGACGCCGGGCTGGGCGAGCAGCTCACCGAGTCGCCCGCAACGACGGCGTGCTGCGGCTGAGCGACCCCCGTCACCGGCCACCGGGCGGCGAGAACACATCCCTGATCGCCCTGATGGCCAGGATGGCCAGCACCAGTGCCGTGGTCATCCGGACCGCGACAGGCGCCGCAGCGGGTGCGCCGGGCCGGCCCAGCGCAGGCTGGCCCGAAACGGCCGGCCCAGGCTGGGCCGCCAGCCGCAGGTCGGCGTCGGACTCGGCCGCGGTCAGCATGCGCCGTTGCTGCAGGACGTAGAGCAGGGCGAAGCCAGGCGCCACGAGCAGGACCGCCAGGCCCGCGACGACGAGTTCCGCCACCAGCGAACCGGCGGGCGCGCTTCCGGCGGCCAGCGACAGCGAGGTGGGGAACAGGTAAGGGTACTGGGCCAGGCCCCAGCCCCACACCACGGCCGTCACTGCGACAGCGGCTGCCACCCGCAGGCCGACGCTGTAGTACCAGCGCAGCCACAGCATGACCAGGACCGCGATCCCGGCGGCGACGGAGATCGCCACCAGCGGCAGCGCGCTGCTCATGAGGCGGGAGAACAAGCGCGGCGCGCTCACCGACAGCTCGGCGAGCGTTCCGCCAGCCAGCACGCCGGTGAGTATCCCGGCCGCGGTGGCCCGGAGCACGAAGTAGCGCATCAGGTCCTGATGCCCCCGCTGGCGGGCCTCCGGGATCAGGAACACCGCGCTGACATAGGCGCAAGCGGCGACGAACAGGAACCCGGTGAGGACGGCAGTAGGCGACGTCCAGGCGGCCAGGACGTTGCCGGATGGGTGTACGGGAACCTGACCGGTGGCAACGGCCCCGACTGCGGTGCCCAGGAAGAACGGCGTGATCAGCGATGAGGCCGCGAACAGCGCCCCGGTGAGCTGCCGCATCCGCAGCCGCTGTGCGGTGTGCCGGAACGCGAACCCGACCCCGCGCAGGACGATTCCCAGTAGCGACAGGCTGAGCGGGACGAACAGCGCGGTCATGATAGCCGCGAACGCGGGCGGGAAGGCGGTCCCCAGCACCACCAGGATGAAGACCAGCCAGACGTGATTGGCCTCCCAGACGGGAGTGATGGCCTCGTCGATGAGGTCACGCGGAGCCGCGCCGCGTTCGGCGCTGCCGGCCAGCAGGTCCCAGATGCCGCCGCCGAGGTCGGCTCCGCCGAACAGCGCGTACGCGGCGATGATCCCGAACAGGATCGCGGCGACAGCGATCGCCTCCGGTGAGGGGCTCATCGCGCCTCGGGCCGCCCGGCCGGCGGCGCCAGCGGCCTGGCTGCGGGCCCCGGCGTCGCCTGCGGCGGGCCGTAGGGCACCTTCTCGGCTGCTTCCTCGGCGGGCGTCCCCTGCCGCCACCGCCGAGACATGATCATCGGCACGCCGATCGAGACGACCGTCAAGATGGCATAGAGGGCCAGGATGGCCCCCAGCGTGACGGTCACCCCGGTAGCCGGGGTGACGGCGTTGCTGACCAGCAGCACCCGGTAGACGATCCACGGCTGGCGGCCGACCTCGGTGACGATCCAGCCTGCCTCCATCGCAGCCACGGCGGCAACGCCGCTGAGCGCGGCCGGCACCAGGAACCACGCCGTCATCAGCAGCCGCCGGCGGAACCACCACCACCAGGCCTGCCATGCCGCCAGCGCGAACAGGAAGAAGCCGAGGCCGACCATCAGGTCGAAACTCAGGTGGATGAGTGTGACGAGCGGCGGCCGCTGTGCCGGGGGGACGCTATCCCAGCCGATGACCCGGGTATGCGGCGAGAACCCGACCAGGATCGAGTCGAAGGCCGGGATGGCAGCGCCAAGGTACACATGGCCGTTGATGAAGATCCCGCCGAGCCATTCGGGCGCGTCACGCGTGGTTGCGGAGACGTACTCCATCGCGGCGAACTTGACCGGCTGGTTGTGCGCGATGAAACGGGCGATGATGTCGCCCATCATTACCTGCAACGGGGCCGCCATCCCGGCGATCGTGAACGGGACTGCGAAGCCCAGCCGGTGGTAGCGGTCCCGCCGGCCGCGCAGCAGTCCCACCGCGTACACTCCGGCCACCAGGAAGCCCGTTACCATGTACGCGGCGAGCACCATGTGCGCGGTCTCGTACGGCGTCGAGGCGTTGAAGAACACCGACACCGGATCGATGCTGGTGATCTTGCCATGCCGGAGCGTGTACCCGGCCGGCGAGTTCATCCATGAATTCGCCGCGACGACCGACAAGGCGCCCAGCAGTCCGGATACCACGATCGGCATGCCGCTCCACCAGTGCGCCCACGGCGACAGCCGCTGCCACCCGTACAGGTAGACCCCGACGAAGATCGCTTCCAGGAAGAAGAAGATTCCCTCCACGGAGAACGGGAGGTCGACTGCCGCCCCGAACCGGCCCATCAGGCCCGGCCAGAGCAGGCCCATCTCATACGACAGCACGGTCCCCGACACCGCGCCGACTGCCACCAGCACCGCCATGACCTTCGACCAGCGGCGTGCCAGCAGCAGCGCCGCGGCGTCGCCGCGCTTGATGCCGATCCACTCCGCGGTCATGGTGACGGCCGCGAACGCGATGCCGAAGCACGCGAGGATGATGTGGAATCCCAGCGATGACCCCATCTGCGACCTGGCCGGGATCGGATTCACCGCCAGAACGTGCGTCACTGCGCCCATCGCCTGCCCCCGTTCGCCGCGTTCCCGCATCGCGGCCGCTAAGCCGTCGCGCTATGTGTACCGCCACAGCACTGCGGGTACACGTGCGAAGATCCGTAACGAGCGGCGCAGGGGGCATCGGCTATGACCGGCAGAGGCGCGGGAGCGGTTGCCCTGGTCATCGCGCTCGGGCTGGTCGTCGGCACGCTCGGGCTCGTTGCGGCCGACCTGTACGCCGTCGGCGTGCTGATCCTCTTCGCCGGCGGCGTCGGCGTGGCTGTCCTGGCCGGCGAGTACCTCATCCGGTTCGTCAGCAGCCGGCAACCGCCCGGCTGACGGCTTGGCGTGCTCCGGGTGACCGCGCTGCGGGGAATGTCAACTTCCGGGAGGTGCGAGCGCTAATGCCAGATAACGCGTCCCGGCCGGTGATCGTGGCCGGGGTCGACGGGTCTGAGGACAGCAAGACGGCGCTGCGGTGGGCAGTGCGCCAGGCATCGCTGACCGGCGGCACGGTGCGTGCGGTGACCGCCTGGCAGGTTCCGTGGCGGATCTACCTGGCACCCAGTTACACCGAGGCCGACTACGAGCGGGACGCGGCTGAGATGCTGGCTAAGGCGGTGGCCGACGCGCTCGGCCCGGACCCGGCCGCCCCGGTCATCACCCTGCTAATCCAGGACCGTCCGGCGACTGCGCTGACTAGGGAGGCTGAGGACGCCGAGTTGCTGGTCGTCGGCTGCCACGGCCGGGGTGAGCTGCCAGGAATGCACCTGGGGTCGGTGGCGTCCTACTGCGTCCACCACGCTCCCTGCCCGGTGACGGTCATCTGCCACACCCGCCGGTGAGGACCCGGCGCGGCGGCGCACGCAGCCCGGTTCGGTGCGGCTGGGGCCTACTCGGCGTCGGCCAGCAGGGCTTCCAGCCGGAGATCGGGATGGTCGCGCTTCGTGACGGCCAGCTTCCACCTGTCGGTGAACAGGGCAAGCAGTGTCCCGTCAAGGCGGCGGGTCAGGACCTCCGCGCCGCGCTCCCTGGCGAGCACGCCCGCGCCGGCGGCGTCGGTGCGGCGGGCAATCGTATAGTCCAGGTGCTCCAGTGCGGCACGTACGCCGTATTCGGCTTCTAGCCTGTTCACCGCGACGTCGAACTGCAGGGGGCCGACCGCGGCCAGCACCGGCGCCTGGTCACCGCGCAACTCAGACGACAGGACCTGGATGACGCCCTCGGTGTCGAGCTGGCTGATTCCCTTGCGGAACTGCTTGTGCTTCCCGGAGTCCTTGCAGCGCGCGACCGCGAAATGCTCGGGCGTGAAGCTGGGGATGGGCGGGAACTCTACCGGCACCTGGTCGTAAAGGGTGTCGCCGGGCCGCAGGGCGGTGGCGTTGACCAGGCCGATCACGTCTCCAGGGTAGGCAACATCCAGGGTTTGCCGGTCCTGCCCGAACATGGCCTGGGCATATTTGGTGGCGAACGGGCGCCCGGTCGCGGCGTGAGTGAGTACCATCCCGCGCTCGAACCGGCCCGAGCACACCCGGACGAAAGCGACCCGGTCACGGTGAGCCTGGTTCATGTTGGCCTGGACCTTGAACACCAGGCCGGAGAAGGGTGCATGCAGCGGTCGAGGCTGGCCGGCGGCGTCGAGGCGCAAGGCCGGGGCAGGCGCCAGTTCGCGCAGGGCGTCCAGCAGGCGGCGGACGCCGAAGTTGGGGAGCGCGGCACCGAACAGCACCGGCGAGGAATCACCGGCGAGGAACGAGCTCAGGTCCACCGTCGAGCCGATCTCGTCCAGCAGCGCAAGCTCCTCGGTCGCCACCTGGTATGCCTGCCCGGCACGCTGCGCGGCGCGGGCGGCAGTCAGTCGCTCCTCGGCCGCGGGCCCGGCGCCGCCCGGAGTCCGGGTGAAGGCGGTGAACGCGCCAGTGCTCCGCTCGATCAGCCCGCGGAAGTCACCGGCTATGCCGACTGGCCAGTTCACCGGGGTAGGCCGCAGCCTGATCCGCTGCTCGATCTCATCGAGCAACTCCAGCGGCTCGCGCCCCGGCCGGTCCCATTTATTCACGAACGTGATCACCGGGATGCGCCGGGCCCGGCACACCTCAAACAGCTTCAGCGTTTGCGTCTCCAGGCCCTTGGCCGAGTCCAGCAGCATGATCGCGCAGTCCACCGCCTCAAGGACCCGGTAGGTGTCCTCGGAGAAGTCCGCGTGGCCAGGGGTGTCGAGCAGGTTCAGCACCGCGTCTCGGTAGGAGAACCGCAGCGTCGCCGAGGTGACCGAGATGCCCCGGTCGCGTTCCATCGCCATCCAGTCCGACGTAACCCCGCGCCGGCCCGCCTTGCCGTGCACGGCTCCGGCCTGGCTGATAGCTGACGCGTGCAGCGCGAGGGCCTCGGTGAGCGTCGACTTGCCCGCGTCGGGGTGACTGATGACCGCGAACGTCCGTCGGCGTCGTGCCTCGGCCAGCACGTCAGCGTCGCCGTCAGCCTGCCGCGCCGACATTGCGCCTTGCGTCACTTGCGGTACTTCTCCTTCGCGCCGCCGGGTGCCAGGCCGTGCGCAGGTATTCGGCGAAGTCCGCCGATGGCGCAACGAGGCCGACCTCGCGCGACAGGCGGGTACGGTCAGCCGCCGCGCTGACGTGCATCTGCCGCTCAGCACCCGGCCTGTCTGCATCTCCTAACCCGGCCTAACCGTACCGGACGCTCCAGGGGAGTCTGCCGCGGGCGGTAAGGCACCCGCACGGTGCTCTACGGTGGGCAGCGCCGATGACAAGCGCGTGCGGGCTGCGTCCAGGCGGTCGCGCCGGGAAGATCCTCCGGTCCTGAGCATGGCAATACACCCTTCCCAGGTATCTCTCGCGCATTACCGGCTGGACTATTAATCAAAACTGATGGTATCGTTTTGTTTATAGCGCGAGGATGGGAGGCAGTCATGCAGAAGACACAGCTTGCGACCAGACCGCTCGGCGCCAGCGGCCTGGAGATCACCCGCGTCGGCTTCGGCGCATGGGCCATCGGCGGCGGTGGCTGGGAGTTCGGCTGGGGACCGCAGGCCGATGACGAGTCCGTCGCCGCGATCCACCGGGCGCTAGATCTCGGCGTCAACTGGATCGACACCGCCGCGGCCTACGGCTTCGGCCGGTCCGAGGAGATCGTCGGCCAGGCGCTGGCCGGCCTGTCCGAGCGTCCCTATGTGTTCACCAAGGCATCCTTGCTGGACGACGGCTCCCGGCACGTCCGCCACAGCCTCAAGCGAGGCTCGATCCTGCGGGAGGCGGAGGCAAGCCTGCGTCGGCTCGGCGTCGACGCGATCGACTTGTACCAGATCCACTGGCCGATCCCCGCCGAGGACATCGAGGAAGGCTGGTCGGCGATGGCCGAGTTGAAAGAGCAGGGCCTGGTCCGGCACATCGGCGTGTCCAACTTCAGCGCCAGCCAGCTTCGCCGCATCCAGCAGATCGCGCCGGTGGAGACGATCCAGCCGCCGTATTCGCTGATCGACCGGGCAGCCGAGGCGGACGTCCTGCCGCTGGCGCAGCGGGAGCGGATCGGCGTGATCGTCTACTCCCCGATGGGCTCGGGCTTGCTGGCTGGCGGAATTACCAGGGAGCGGATCGCGGCAATGCCCGAGGACGACTGGCGCAAGACCGACCCGCAGTTCGCCGAGCCGCAACTGTCCCGCCACCTCGCCCTCGTCGCCCGGCTGCGCGCCGTCGCCGATCGCCACGGGGTGACGCCGGGGGCAGTCGCCGTCGCCTGGACGCTGCGGAATCCCGCGGTCAGCGGCGCCATCACCGGCTTCCGCCGCCCGGCCCAGGTCGAGCCGATCGTGGCTGCGGCAGGCCTCGAGTTGACCGACCGGGATGTCGCCGAGATCGAAGCTGCGAACTGAGGAGGCACCAGCTATGACGACAATCGGATTCGCGGGCCTCGGCGCGATGGGCGCACCCATCGCCGGCCGCCTGCTGCAGGGCAATCAGCTGTACGGAACTAACCGCACCAGGGCCAAGGCAAGCGCGCTGATCGAGCGGGGCCTGCGCTGGCGGGATACCCCCCGCGAGGTCGCCGCCGCCGCGCAGGTGGTCTTCAGCATGGTCACCGACGACGCTGCGCTAGCCGCGATCACGTCCGGCCCGGACGGCATCCTGGCCGGCCTGCAGCCAGGAGCCCTGTATATCGACATGAGCACCGTCAGTCCGGCGGCCAGCAGGGACCTCGCCAGCCAGGTGCTCGCGGCCGGCGCCACCATGATCGATGCTCCCGTTTCCGGGAGCGTGCCGGCAGCCGAGACCGGCACGCTCGCGATCATGGTGGGCGGCCCCGAGGCCGCGTTCCAGGCCGCCGCGCCGCTCCTGCACCAACTGGGCAGCAACGTGACCCATGTCGGCGGGAACGGGCAGGGGCTGCTGCTCAAACTGGCTATCAACATCAGCCTTGCCACGCAGATGCTGGCCTTCAGCGAGGGGATGCTCCTGGCCGAGCGCGGCGGAATCGACCCTGGGCTGGCCGCCCGTGCGATGACCGCCTCTGCGGTCGGCTCGCCGATGCTGCTAGCCCGCGCGCCGCTCGTCCTCGACCTGCCCGAGCAGGCCTGGTTCGAGATGCGCCTGATGCACAAGGACATCCGCCTGGCGCTGGAGGCGGCCCGTGAGTCCGGCGTTCCGCTGCCCGCAGCCTCGGCTGCTGAGGCCGCGCTGAGCCAGGCGGAGGACTTGGGCTACGGGCACCGTGACATTGCCGGCCTGCGCCAGGTGCTGGCCCGGATCCCGGCGAACGCCGCAGCTGACGCCAGGCCGAGAGCAGCATGACCAGCGACATGACCGCGCCGGTCCGGCAATGCGGCACTGGCAGCCAGGCTCCGGCGCCCGGCGGTGAGGTCGTCGGGCAGGCCAGGCAGCGCGGTCGGCCGCGCAGCGAGAAGGCTCACCGTGCCATTCTCGAGGCAGCCGCGGAACTGCTGCTGGCCCGCGGCCTGTCCGCGGTCAGCATGGATGCAGTCGCGCAGCGGGCCGGGGTGAGCAAGGCCACCATCTACCGCTGGTGGCCCACTAAAGAAACCCTCGCCCTTGATGCCCTGTTCACAGAGTGGGCCGCGGCCAGCCCTGGGCCCCGCGACACCGGCTCCCTGCGCGGTGACCTGCTCTCCCTGCTGTGTCCCTGGGCCCGCCTGGCAACTAGCCGCCCGTATGCCCGGGTGGTCGCCGCACTGCTCACCGAGGCGCACAGCGACCCGGCATTCGCTGCGCAGTACCACGAGCACCTGGTTGAGCCACGCCGAAGCCAGGCCCGTGCCATCTTCCAGCTCGCCACCGCCCGTGGCGAGATCCCGGCTGGCACCAACGTCGAAGTAGCGCTCGACCTCCTCTACGGTGCGCTCTATCACCGGCTGCTGCACGGCCACGCGCCGGTGACAGACCAGTTCATTCAAGAGGTGGTCGAAATGACGCTGCACGGCATCCAGCAGGCCTAATTTATCAATTGTGATTGATGTACGATGCCAGGATGCCGACACGGAGCATGCTGGCGTGACCGCGCTGCTGGTGGTGCTCGCGGTCGGGTTCGCCTACAGCATGGGCGCGCATTACACCGGGGCGTGCATGGGCATGCCGCATGCGCTGCGGGCGATCAGCGCGCGGAACGCCCTGCTGGTGATGGCTCCGCTGACGCTGGCGGGAGCCGCCCTGGCCTCGCACGCGGTGGAGCGCACCGTCGGCCATGACCTGCTGACCGGACCGGGGCTGTCGGTGTCCGGCCTGGTGATCGTGCTCGGCGTCGCCTTCGGGCTGACCAGCTTGTTCAACCTGGTGCGGGTGCCGACGTCGACAATCCAGATCCTGGTGTTCGCGGTGGTCGGAGTCGGCCTGGCCGCCGGAGCCGGAGTGCACTGGGCAATCATCGGCACATTGGCCGTCATCTGGGTAACTGCGCCCGTGGTTGCCGGGCTGCTGGGCTATGCACTGACCAGGACCCTGGACCTCGTGCCGGCCACCCGGGGACAGGCGCAGGTCACGGGGGATGCGGTGGCCGGGAAGGCGGATATCCGGACGGCTGGCGGGCCGCTGGCGGCCGGGCTGATTGTCGTCGGCGCGCTGGCCTCGTTCACGATGGGCAGCAACGACGTGGCCAACGCGACCGGCTCGCTGGTGGGCACCGGGACCTTCAGCCCGCTGACGGCCGGCCTGATCGGCGGTGCCGGGCTGGCAGCCGGCGTGCTCACCTGGGGCCGCCCGCTGCTGCGCAAGGTGGCCTTCGACATCGTCACTGTCGACCGGCCCATGGCCACCGCGGCCCAGCTCGTCCAGGCCGGTGTCGTCCTAGCAGCCGTCGCATTCGGGTTCTTCACGTCGATGAACCAGGCGCTCATCGGCGCCATGACCGGTGCCGCCGCCGCGCGCGGCCGGCGTACCGTCCACGCCAGCGCGCTCTACGGTGTGCTGCGAGGCTGGCTCATCGGGCCAGGCGCTGCCATCGCGCTCGGCTTTGGCATCGGCTGGCTTGTCGTCGTGACGGCGGGCAGCGGCGCACTGACCGGTGCCTGATCGGCGCCTGCCTGATCGGCGGCTGCCTGTCCGGCTAGTTCGGTGAGCAGCCGCGCGGTCCGTCCGGCCCGGTGGCTCCACCACTCGCTGGCAGGGCCGGGATCCGCGCGTCCGGCGTGCCTGATGGCCCACTGCTCCGACTCCCGGGCGAGCCACTGCAGGGTCTGCGCCGGATCCTGGGCCAGCATTGCCTGCAGCGCGTACCGGCGCTCGCCGATGCGGTAACCGGTGCCGGTGTCGCCGGCCGCGGCGGCCAGCCGCCTACGGGTCAGGATGATGCCGCTGCGGACCGGCATCAGCAGCGCCGTGACCAGCCCGCCAGGATCACCGGCAGATGGAGCCTCTGGCGCTGCACGCTGCGCGAGCGGCAGCGTCGCGGGTGCCCGGTAGCGGGCCGCTTCAGCGGTGATCGCGGCACCGGTGAGCGCCGCCCACGCGGAAGCAGCGGAGATGGCGAGATCGGTGACCGCGTCGAGGTAGGCCGGCAGCCAGGGCCACAGGTGCTCCCAGAACAGGGCGGCCCTGGCGCGCGCAAGCATCGTCGCGGTGGCCGGGCGGCGTACCTGCGCCGCTGCCTCGCCGAGGCCGGCGTACAGGCTGAGCAGGGCGGTCAGGTGGTCGGGTTCGGCTGGCGCGCTGAGGCCGATAGCGCGCCAGAAGCCAGCCACCCGGTCGGCGCCCTCGCCGCCGAGTGCCCCGTCCGGTCCGAGGAACACCGACGCGTAAGGCGGGCAGTTGAGCATGAAGACTTCGGTGTGCTCGTACGGGCTCAGGCAGGGAATGCCGAGCGCGTGGCCGACGGCCGCGGCGTCGCCCGGATTGTCGGCGACGGCGCCGGCCGCGCGGAGCAACTCGAAGCTTGCGGCAGTCATTCGCGGCGCTCCGCCGCCCGGCCGGGCAGGGCGTAGGCGGCAACGGTCGGCTTGAGGGGGCGCATCAGCCAGCGTGGCCGTCGCAAGCCATCGGGCGATACCTGCCCGGCAGGGCGGGCGAGGGTGAGCCACTGCCGGTAGATCTCACGGGCTCGGTCGGTGTCGACGTGGATGTCACCGTGCCGGTCGCCGGGCCTGGCGGGCCCGACCCGGACGGCCTGGTGCCAGCAGTGCATGCCGGAGATGGGGTCGGGATGCACCCCGAAGGTCAGGTTCTGGTGGACGCCGGTGTCGCTCCACCAGATGCGCCTGGTGTCCGGATCGGCCGAATCGTACGGGCCGGCCGGCTTGCGCTGCTGCATCCGCCAGCCGTCATCGCCGTGTTCGAGGCTGACGACGGGCATCGGACCGCCGCCGCGTGGGTCGCCCTGCAGGCGCCACCGGCCCATGTGATGGCTGCAGGCCACCACGCCTGGCCGGATGCCCTCGGTGATCCATGCCTTCGCGACGAAGTAGCCGATCTCGGTCTCGACCCGGACCAGATCGCCGGTCTTGGCGATGCCGAACCGGCCCGCATCCCGTGGATGAACCCATACCGGGTTGGTGTGCGCGAGTTCGTTGAGCCACTTGGCGTTCGCCGAGCGGGTGTGGATCTGGGTCGGCAGCCGGAAGGTGGACAGCAGCACGACCTGGCCGGGCTCCAGCCGCTCCGGATGCACGTGGCTCTTGATGTAGCCGGGCAGCGCGTGCTCGGGCCAGCCCCAGCCGGCCAGCGTCGACGACCAGAACTCGAGTCGGCCCGACGGGGTGGGGAAGCCGCGCAGGACCTGCCCGTCCACGACGACACCGGCAGGCGTGCGGCCGTTCGGGTCCGCTTCCGGGGCTCCGGTCGGCACGATGTTCGCACCCGGAGGCCGGGCGGCTGCGCTGTAGACCCGGCCCGTATCGGTGACGACCACGTCGTCGAGTTCGCCGTCAGGCACCGGCTGCTCGTGCAGGGGCCCGTTCCCGCGGGAGATCTCGAATGCCCCGTAACGGCGCATCCACTGCAGCGGCGTCAGGCCCTCGCTCGCCGCGCGCTCGGGCAGCCCCGGTACCGAGTGCTCGAACATCCAGCCGTAATACTCGTCCACGCTCAGCTTCTCGCCGGGCCTGGCGCGCGACTCGTGGTACTGCCGGATGCCGAGCGAGCCGTCCGGGTCGATCCGCCAGGACAACTCGGTCCAGAACTCGTTCTCCTCCCACACCTCGCCCGGGTTGACCTCGCGCGAGTCGGTGATTGTCTCGCCCAGCCGCTCGCGCGCTGCGCGCAGCACCGGCTGCCTGAAGCCGATCCACTGGCCGTCGTACTGCTCGTAGGAGTGCGTGTCGTGCCGTTCCGGGCTGTGCCCCATCGGCAGCACGTAATCGGCGAAGTAGGCCGATTCGCTCCAGGTCGGCGTCAGCGCGACGAAGCAGCCCACCTTGTTCTCGTCGGTCAGCGCCTCCATCCAGGACAGCCCGTCCGGGTTCGTCCAGACCGGGTTGTAGACGCGGATGAAATAGGTGTCGAGGCGGCCCCGCCCGTCAGCCAGGAAGTGGGGGAGCAGGAAGCTCAGCTCGTTCTGCGCCAGCGGGTACTCAGTCGGCCAGGACAGGTCCTGCCAGACGCCGGGGTGCGGCGGGACGTGAATGGGCCGGGGGATGAACTTGTTCCACGCGTTCGGGAACGTGCCGCCCGGCGTGGCTACCGCGCCGAGCAGCGCGCTGATTAGGAACACGGTCCTGGACACCTGCCAGCCGCCGAGATTGGCGGCGGCCGCCGACCGCCAGGAGTGACAGGCGAACTGATGGCCGGCCCCGGCCACCACCTCGGCGACCTCGGCGAGCACGGCAGCGTCGATGCCCGACTCGGCGGCCGCGTAGTCGAAGGTGAATTCGGTGTACAGCTGCGCCAGGATGGCCTCGAAGGCCTCGAAGGTCGGCGGCTCGCCGGGATGACATGCGGCGAGGTATTCCCGCCAGTTCCACCAGCGCCGGACGAAGTCGCGATCGTAGCGCTTGGTCTGGATGAGGTGGTTGGCGATGGCCAGGTTGATCGCTGCCTCGCTGCCGGGCTGCGGAGACAGCCAGTAATCGGCGTGGCTGGCGGTGTTGGACAGCCTGGTGTCCAGCACGATCACTTTCGCGCCGTTCTCCCTGGCCTCCGTGATCCGCTGCGCGTGCGGGTTGAAGTAATGCCCGGACTCCAGGTGAGCGCTGATCAGGTAGATAACCTTCGCGTGCGCGTGATCCGGGCTAGGCCGGTCGATGCCCATCCAGAACTGGAAGCCGGTCCGGCCACCGCTCGAGCACACGTTGGTGTGCGAGTTATGGCCGTCCACCCCCCAGCTGGCGAGTACCCGCTCGGTGAACCCGTCCTCGCCGGGTCGGCCGAGGTGCACCATGATCTCGTTCTGGCGGCCCTCGGTCAGCGCGGCGCGGATGCGGGCGGCCAGCACATCGAGTGCCTCATCCCAGCTCACCCGCTCCCAGCTGCCGGAGCCACGTGGCCCGCTGCGGCGCAGCGGGTACAGGATCCGGTCCGGGTCGGTGACCTGGTTGAGCGTGGCCGGGCCCTTGGCGCAGTTCCGGCCGCGCGAGCCCGGGTGCTCGGGGTTGCCCTCGAACTTGCGAACCTGCCCGCTCTCGCGGTCAACGTAGGCCAGCAGCCCGCAGGCGGACTCGCAGTTGAAGCACGTGGTCGGCACCAGCATGTAGTGCCGCTCCTCGCGGCGCGGCCAGGCTCTGGATGACAGCTCGGCCCAGTCATCCCACCGTTCCTTCGGCGGGAAGGCTGCCAGGTGCACCCGGCTCGGACCCTGGTAAAAGGTCTCGCCGCGGGCTTGCGTCGCAGCGCGCGCCGCGGACAGCCGGGCGTTCAGCGTTGCCAGGCCAGGGTCGGCCGGGCGGTCGGCTGACGGGGTGCCGGGGTGGTTTCGTGGCATCTGGGACTCTCCTGCTAGGCCAGCGGGACTGACTGGCCGGCTTGGACGTAGGCGTGTTCCTGGCTGAGCAGCCCGGCAAGGGCGAACGGCACCGCAGCCACGCCGATCCATGGCGCCGCCACCGCGACAGCGACGCCGACCAGGCCGGGCCAGAAGAACCAGGCGAACTGCCCGCGCGTCATGTTCCGGGTGGCCAGGTGTGCGTGCGCCGTCACGTGCGGCATCGTTATCTCAGCGGCCACCAGCAGCAGGTCCAGCCCGGCTGCCAGCGCGAGCGCCATCTCGCCGGCGCTGACAGCGTGCGCGGGCGCGAGCCAGCTCAGTACCGGCAGGGTCGCCGCAGTGCCTGCCAGCGCGGCCTGGACTGCCAGGTGCGGTGCGAGCAGCGGGCTCTGCCATAGGTCACGTGCCTTGGCCTGGCCGAACAGCCAGGCAGTGTAGATCGCCGTGCCGAGGGCGAGGGGCAACCCTGCCCAGGCGAATGCCTGGCGTGCGGTCAGGAAGCCGGCCGCGTTCCCGGCCAGCGCAAGCAGCAGGTACCCGGTGGCTGCCGCGCCGTAGCCGCCGATGATCAGGCTGCCGCGCACCAGCCAGCTTCGCCACTGGTGCCGGGTGAAGATGAGGTAGAACCGCGCCGGGTGCTTGAGGTCGATGATCAGCAGCACCCCGGTGACCGCGAGGAAGGCCAGTGCGAAGGCCGGAGCGGCCCAGCGCACCGCCGGGTTGCTCCAGCGCAGCACGCCGGTGAGGGCGAGCAGGACCGGCACGGCGAAACCGCCCGCCGCGATACTCTTGGTCCAGGTGTAGAGGCTGACCCGCCAGCCCCACGGCGCGGTGTGCGGCACGTCGTAGGACAGCAGCGCGGCAGCCGACGAGGCAGGCCGGCCGGGGTGGCCAGAGTTCACCGACTGCGGTCCTGCCGCGCCCTGGGTTGCCCACGCGAGCAAGCCGCCCTCGGGCCGCCGCGCCGCCAGCGGGTCCAGGGTGGCCTGGTGCGCTCCCTTGTAGAAGACGCCGGGCCGGGTTTCCTTTTCGGGCCGCCGCACCTGCACGGGCTCGCGCCCGATGACCCGCGCGACCTGCGAGTCCGGGTCGTTCAGGTCGCCGACTATGATCGCCTCAACCGGGCACACCGTCACGCACGCGGGCTCGAGGCCCACGTCGAGCCGGTGCGCGCACATGTTGCATTTCTCCGCCGAGTGATCCTCGGGGTTGATGAAGATGGCGTCGTACGGGCATGCGGCCATGCAGGCCTTGCAGCCGATGCAGACCGACTTGTCGAAGTCGACGATGCCGTCGTCCCGCTTGTACATCGCCGCGGTCGGGCAGGCGCTCACGCACGGCGCGTCTTCGCACTGGTTGCACCTGGTGACCTGGAAGGCTCGCCGGACGTCCGGGAAGGTTCCGGCATCTACCGACTTGACGTACGTGCGCGTTACCCCGACGGGTACCTCGTTCTCGCTCTTGCATGCGGTTGTGCAGGCGTGGCACCCGATGCACCGGCTCTGGTCGAGCAGTTTCACCCAGCGCGGCGCGGGCAAGTCGGTTACGGCCATATGGCGACCGTATGTACTGCGCAAGTTCGGCGGCAGCCGGGAATCGTTTGTATCCCCCACAACGATCATTTGTAACTGAAGGTCGGCCCAGCCCGTCGCGCGGGTCCCTCACTGGGGGTCAGGCGAGACCGCGCATCATGAGGTTCCAGTACAGGGCCGGCAGGCCGTACCGCTTGAGCAGCCACATGTCATAGCGCGGCTTCAGGGTGTTGATCAGCGGGATGGTCGGCCGCCGCTTCAGGTCGTAATCGAACTCGGCGAGCAGCATGCGGTTCCGGCTGGTCACCAGGGGGCACGAGGTGTAGCCGTCGTAGCGCTGCGCGGCCGGCTGGCCGCTCAGCGCCGCCAGCAGGTTCGCGACCAGCACCGGGGCTTGCTTGCGGATGGCGGCGCCGGTCTTGGAGGTCGGCAGGTTCGATGCGTCGCCGATCGCGAACACGTTCGGCCACTCGACATGCTGCAGCGTGTATTTGTCCACGTTGACGTAGCCGAACGGGCTGGCCGGATCGGCCAGCGGGCTGGCCTTTACCCAGTCCGGGGCGCTTTGCGGCGGAGTGGCATGCAGGAAGTCGTAGTCGATCGCCTCCTTGGTGCCCGCTTTGGTGTCGAGGATGACCGCCCGCCTGGCGTCGCCGTCCACCTCGGTTAGCTGGGACTCCTTCCGTACCTCGATGCCGTACCCAGCGGCGATGCCCTCCAGCACCTTCGCCCAGTCGGGCTGGCTGAACATCGCGGCCGTGGGCAGTACCAGGATGATCCTGGTCTTGTCGAGCACGCCCTGGCTGCGCCACCAGTCGGCGGCCAGGTAGGCGATCTTCTGCGGTGCGCCGGCGCACTTGATCGGCCCGGCCGGCATGGTGAACACGGCTGTGCCACCCCGCATGTCCCGAATGAATTCCCAGGTACGCGGGGTCAGGTCGAAGCGGTAGTTGCTGGACACACCGTTACGGCCGAGCGCCTCGGTGAGCCCGGGCACCTTGTCGTAGTCCAGCTGGATGCCGGGCGCCACGACTAGGTAGTCGTAGCCCACGGTGCGACCGCCGTCGGTGGTAACCGTCTGACCGCCCGGATCGATCGCGGTCGCGGCCTCGGTGATCCACCGCAGCCCTTTGGGCATGACCGCGGCCTCCGGGCGGACTGTCGCAGACTGCGGCGCGCAACCGCCGCCGACGAGTGTGAACAACGGCTGGTAGTAATGCTGGCTAGAGGGCTCGATGACGGCGATGTCCGGCTGGCCGGCCCGCAACAGCCTCGCAGCCGTGGTGATCCCGGCGGTACCGCCGCCGATAATAAGGATCTTGTAGTGCTCCGTGCCCGCTGCGCTCATCGCGTTAACTCCTTCGGCTGACTGCGCAAGATAGGTAGCCCCGCCCCCTCGGCATTGGCGAAATCGTCATCGACACTGATCACCCGGCGGCCGCCGGCCGCCAGCATCGAAGCGGCAACGACCGCGCGGTAGCCGGTGTGGCAGTAAATCCATACGTCCCCGGCCGGGATCTCCTCAACCCGGCCGGGCAGCTGGCTGAACGGGATATGCATCGCGCCCGCGACGTGCCCGTCCTGCCACTCCAGCCGACGGCGAACGTCGAGCACGAGGACGCTCTCCTGACCGCCCGACCCCATCGCGGCGGCCAGATCACCGAACTTTGCCAGCCGGATCGTGGCGAGATCCTGCCCGGCTGCCCAGGCCTGCGGCCCGCCCGAGGCCGCTGCGACCGGACGGTCGATCCCGATCCGAACCAGTTCGCGCTGGGCCTGCGCGACCTCCTCGGCTGTCCCGCCGAGCAGCGTCAGCGGCGTGCCCCACGGCATCGCCCAGCCGAGATAGCTGGCGAAGCTGCCATCGAGTGAGAAGGAGAATGATCCGGGCAGGAATCCGGCCGCGAACGCGATGCGGTTGCGCAGGTCGACGACCCACTCTCCGGCGTCGATACGGCGGCGGATCTCTGCCGGGTCGGCCGGCCGGGGCGGGGTGAGATCGGCAGCGCCGGGTCCGGCGAGGTTGACCGGCCCCATGTGCGCGTAGTACGTGGGGTAGGCGTCCAGCCCCGCCAGCAGGGCGTCGACATAGGCGTGCTCGGCCATCGTCAGCACCGGGTTGACCTGCTGCTCCCTGCCGATGGTGGACCAGGCTGCCTGAGCCTGGGTCGCTGCGCAGAAGCTGCCGAATCCGTGCGTCGGGTAGATCTGTGCGGTATCCGGCAGTTCCCGCGCCAGCCGGTGGGCGGATGCGTACTGCGCGTGCGCCAGCGGCCTGGTGTTGTCCGGCCCGAGAAGGTCGGGACGGCCGGTCGAGCCGAAGAGCAGAGATCCGCCGGTGAACACCGCGCCCAGCGACCCGGCCGATTCCAGCGCGTAGCTCAGGTGGTTGAAGGTATGGCCGGGCGTGGCCAGCACGTGCAGCCGCATGTGGGGGCTGATCTCGATGATCTCGCCGTCCCTGACGCGGGTGCGCTCGAAGCGCACCGGGTCGGCCGCATTGACCAGGTAGGCGGCACCAGCCTGGCGGGACAGTGCGAGGCCGCCGCTGACGTAATCGTTGTGGATGTGAGTCTCGGCGACGTGCGTGATGCGTGCGCCTGCCGTGTCGGCCAGCGCCGTTATCCGGTCGGTGTCGCGCTGCGGGTCGATGACGACGGCCACGTTGCCGTCATGCACCAGGTAACTGCGGTCACCGAGAGTCGGCGTCTCAATCGGGATCACTTCGACCATGGCCGATATCCTCCCGAGGGCTAGGCTGCTCGATCGGTCAAATGTACGATCATTCGTACGGCAAGGCAAGGCTTCTCTTACCTCAGCACGGCTGCGCCGGCCAGCGGCAGCGAACGGGAGGGAGGACAGGGATGACCCCTGACAGTGCCAGCCCGGTGACCGCGGCCAGGCCGCTGGATCGCCGCAGCCCGACGCCGCTGTGGGCGCAGCTTCGCGCCGACCTGCTGAGGCGGTTGCAGGCAGGTGCGTTCGACCTGGACTTTCCCGGCGAAATGGCACTGGTGGCGGACTACCGCGTCAGCCGGCAGACGGTCCGGGCTGCCCTCGCCGAACTACGGACGGATGGCGTGGTGCTGGCCGAACGGGGACGGCGTCCGCGGCTCGCCGGCCAGATCGCCCAGCCGCTCGGCACCGTGTACTCGCTGTTCAACTCCGTCGAGGCGGCTGGGCTGCGGCAGACCAGCGTGGTCAGGTCCGTCGGACTGCGTGCCGACGGAGTGGTTGCCGACCGGCTCGGGCTGGAGGCGTCGACTCCGCTGTTCCGGCTCGAGCGGCTGAGGCTGGCTGGCGACGAGCCGCTCGCGCTGGATACCGTGTGGCTGCCCGGTGACGTGGGAGCCGCCCTGCTGGAGGCAAGTTTCACCCATGCCGCGCTCTACGACGAACTCGAGGCCAGGACCGGCCTCCGGATCGACGGCGGGCGAGAGCAGGTCACCGGAGTGGTGCCGACGAAGGCGGAGCAGCGTCTCCTCGGCATCGGCGCGTCCACCGGCGCGCTGGCGATCAGCCGGCTCGGGTACGCCGCGGGCAGGCTGGTCGAGTGGCGGACGACCCTGATCCGCGGCGACCGGTTCTGCCTGCTCGCGGAGTTCTCCGCGCGCACTGGGTACCGGCTCGCGCCGGACGCCCGTTTCGGGGCCGGGACGCGCCCTGCGTCCCGGCAATCGGCGGGTGCCACGTCAGTGGCATGAGTTCAGTCGTCGCTGGCGGGCAGCCGCATGAAACCTGCCCGTGCGGTGGCTAGCCGCCGCGGCGGGCGCGGAAAACCACGTCGTGCACGCCCACGGGGCGACCGTCGGAGTCCGTGCTGAACCGCTCGGGAACGGAGTTGGTTACCACCTGCCATTCGCCGGGTTCGAGTACCGTGACCAGCTCGTCGCCAGTGAAGTAGCGGTCCGGGTCTTGCGGCCGCGGAATGGTCGTCTGCAGGTCGCTGACGTGGTGGCCGACGATCAGCAGCGTGCCGCCCGGAGCGACGGCCGCCGCGAGCCGCCCGAACGCGGCCGGGCGAACTGCCGATGGCAGGTGCACGTACTGGGCGGTGACCAGGTCGTAGCCCAGTGGGCCAGGGTCGAAGTCGGTGAGATCGTGACGGGCCCAGGTGATGCGTGCTGCCACGGCGGGGCCGCGCTCGCGGGCATGCTCGGCCGCTCGCTGCAAAGCGGCGCTGGCGAAGTCGACGGCGGTGACCAGCCAGCCGTGCTCGGCCAGCCAGATTGCATCGGCCCCCTCACCGCTGCCCGCGTCCAGGGCTCGGCCCGGCGTGAGTTCCGCCGTCTCGCTGACCAGGTACCTGTTGGGGCTGTCGCTCCATACCCTGGCCTGGCCGCTGTACCGCTCGTTCCAGAACTCCTCGCCCAGATCACCAGCCATCGTCCGCTCCTCATCGAGACGCTTTCTGCCGCATCATGACGCTACCTGCCAGCCTGACAGACGTGCTCGGGCCCGTCCGGGCGGATGACCTGAAGCGCCAGCCGGACCGGATCGCGCGTGGGGTCGTCCGCGGGCTCCGGCTGGCTGGCGGTGTCGATGATCTGCGCCCCGGGCCATGGCTGCGAGTCGGCGGTCAGTCGCTCGGCGATCGCCGGCGTCGCGTCGGAGACGCCTGCCGTCCGGCCGGCGATCCGCCCGGTGGTCACCCTCGGCGGCGCGGAGCAGCGCAGCTGAACGAGGTCGGCGGCCGCCCGCCCGGCCGCGGCCGCTGCTGCCTGCCGGTGGCGCGCGGTCGTCCAGGTAGCGTCAAGGACGACCGACTCGCCCAGGCTGAGCAGCCCGGCGGCGCGCCTGATCAGCTCGGCGTACGTCCGCTCGGTCCATGAGGCTGCGTAGATGCCGGCGCCGAAGTCGGCGGTGACGTGCCGGCCCGGGTCGATCCCGGCTAGTTCCTTGCGGATCCGGTCGCTACTGAGGACGGTGAACCCGAGTCGGTCAGCGATGGCACCGGCCAGGGTGGACTTGCCGGTGCCGGGCGGGCCGCCGACCAGCACCAGGGTGACAGCGCCCGCGCGCAGGTGCCGGAGGGCAGCGGCAAGCAGATGCCGGGCCTGGCCGGCGGCGGTACCGTCGCCCTGGCGGGCACGGATGCAGGAGACCTTGGCGCGAACGACAGCGCGGTAAGCGACGTAGTGGTGGCGCAGCGCGGCCGGAGCCGGGTCGCCGGAGTACTCGCTGTACCAGTGGATGAACTTCTCGGCCAGGCCCGGTGCGCCGCGCTGTTCCAGGTCCATGGCCAGGAACGCGGCGTCGTCCAGGCCATCCAGCCAGCGAAGCCGGTCGTCGAAGTCCAGGCAGTCCAGGATCCTGGGGCCGTCGTCGAGGCAGAAGATGTCCCCGGCCAGCAGGTCGCCGTGACCATCCAGGACACGGCCATCGCGGATCCGTGCGTCGAACAGCGGTCGGCGGCCGGCCAGGAACCTGTCGGCGAGCCGTCCCGCCTCGCCGATCCCGGCTTCGGGGACCAGGTCGTCGCGGGCGACCGCGCTGAACTCGCCGATGTTGTCGTGCCAGCGCCGCCGGGTCGCGTCGCGGCTGCCCTGCCGGCTGATCTGCGCGCTGCGGGCGGCCGCCGCGTGCTGGCCCGCGAGGATCCGCGCGACGTGGCGTACCGCGTGGTCTACCGGCTCACCCGCCTCGATGAGCGCGGACAGCCGGCGGCTGGCCGGCATCCGACGCATCACCACGAGGTGATCGCAGACTTCACCGTCCGGGTCACGCACCTCCGCTACGCCCAGGTACACATCCGGCGCGAACCGGCGGTTGAGCTCGGTCTCGCGGGCGCAGGCTGCGGCGCGATCCTGCGGCGTGCTGAAATCCAGGAACGGCAGCTTCACCGGTTTCTTCAGCTTGAACGCCCGGTTCCCGGCAAAGTACACCACTGCCGAGTGCGTCTCCGCCACGGCGGCAAACGGCTCCGTCATGCCTGCCCCGTTACCCTCTGATGGCGGCCGGCCACTCGGTCATCCTTCCCGCGCCCGCGGCGCGAACGCTGGTTACCGCGGGCCAGGCCAGCTAGCGTGCGGCATGCGCGCGCGCCGGGTGATGCTCGACCATGGTGCCGGACGAGGGGAAGAACAGGCTCTCGTGGTCGTCCTGCCACCGCACCAGGTAGGGCGGTTCCCCGTGCTGGCCGTGCACTTCGATGATCTTGCCGTGCCGGTCTGCCTCGCCCTGGTGGACTGCCTTGACTGTCAGGGTGTCGCCCACTGCAGCTTGCATGACTATGCTCCGCTCTCCGCAATCAGTGCTCCGCCAGCAATACTCCGCCAGCCGGGCGGGCCCGGCCAGGGGCGAAGGTCCGGACCGCACGTGCGACCGTCGGACCGCGCCCGCGGCGCGTTTGACCCGCCTGCGCACCTATCGGCCCACGGGCCCCGCTAGAGCGGAAACTCCGCGCTCTCGCCTGGCCCGAGCCTCGTCGTTTCCTCCCTGACCATGACGGTAACGGGCGCTGCGCGGCCAGGCCGGCAGGCGACCGACATGTGGTCTGGGGCAAGGCTGATGTCGAGCCGGTTGCCGCGGTAGTGGACGCTGAACCGGAGTTGCTTGACCTCAGCCGGGAGCATCGGGTCGAATCGGAGCATGTCGGCGCGAGCCAGCATGCCGGTCAGGCAGCGCAGGACGATATCGATCGTGCCTGCCATCGCGCCCAGGTGGATGCCCTCGGCGGTCGTTCCCCCCTGGACATCCGCGACATCGCTGTTCAGCGCCGCCAGCAGGCAGCGCCACGCCTCAGCCGGGTTCTTCCGGGCCAGCACCCAGGAGGTCACCACGCCGCTCAGCGTCGAGCCGTCGACGGTCCGGGCGAGATAGTAATCGACGGTTTGCGCTAGCTGCTCTGCTGTCACGTCGTAGCCGAGCCCGCGGAGCAGGTCGTGCAGTTCGTCGCTGGGCAGCAGGTACCGCAGCATCAGGACGTCGGCCTGCTTGGAGATCTGGTATCGGTTGGCGCTGTCACCCTCGGCCTCGAGCAGCCGGTCCAGCCGCCGGATGTTGCCATATCGGGCGCGGTAGCCGGCGAAGTCGAACTCCTCGAGCTGGTCGTAGCCCTCGAACTGGGCCAGCATGCCGTCCCGGGTGAATACGATGCGCATCTTCGTCGTGATCTCGCGCCATCGGTCCAGCTCGCCTGCGCTGAGCCCGAGCTCGCTGAGCACCTCGTGGCGGTAGTGCGGCGGCAGCTCGTCCAGCGCCTGCAGCGCGCGCAATAGCACCCAGACTGCCATCAGGTTGGTATAGGTGTTGTTGTTCACGCCGGGCGTCTGGCTGCCGGGGTAGGCGTCGTGGTACTCGTCAGGTCCGATGACGCCGAGAATCTCGTACCGGTCCAGCCGGCGATTGTAGGTCGCGATGCTGGCCCACAGCCGTGCGATCTCGATCAGCATCTCGGCACCCTGGAACCGCAGGTACTGGATGCTGCCGGTGATCATGTAGTACTGCCACACGTTGTACGCCACCGCGATATTGACGTGCCGCTGCAGGTACGAGTAGTCAGGCAGCCACCGGCCGGATACCGGATTCAGGTGCCAGCGCTGCGCCTCCTCGCGCCCGTCGCTGCCGCTCTGCCACGGGAACATCGCACCGTCGTATCCCGCCGCAGTTGCCGCTGCCCTGGCCGCGCCAAGGCGCTCCCGGCGATAGTCAAGCAGAGCACTTGCCAGCCATGGCCGCTGGAGGTTGAGGAACGGGAAGACGAACATCTCGTCCCAGAAGACGTGGCCGCGATATGCCTCGCCGTGCCAGCCGCGGGCGGGCACGCCGACGTCCAGGTAGCTGGAATGGGGTGACACGGTTTGCAGCAGATGGAACACGTGCAGGTGCAGCACCGTCTCCACCCACGCGTTGGCGCTGTCGATCTCTACGTCGAACCGATCCCACAGCGTGTCCCACGCGTCCGCGTGCCATCGCGCCAGCCTGCCGAAGCCAGGCGCTGCCTGCGCGGCAAGGCGCGCTGACAGCAGGCTCTCGGAGATGGCCCGGTCCCGCGAGGTATAGAGGGCTACGACCTTCTCCACCCTGACCGGCTGCTGCTGGCCGAGATTCAGGGCCAGCGCATGGGCGACGAAGCCGGGCTCGGTGACGAGCCGGCGGTCCGGGGTAACCGGCCTGCCGTCGGCGAACACCCTGGTCCGCGCTGCCAGCGCAATCCGGACGTGCGACTGGTTAGTCTCGGCCTGCAACTCGATGGTGTCGCTATCGGCCTGCGCGGCGTGCAGGACCGACAGGTGCTGGCCGTTCAGCTCGCGGTAGCGCCTGACCCCGGAGTTGGCGACCCGCCCGTCCAGGCCGGACCTGACCTCGAGCGTCCCCGCCCAGTTCTCGGCGGTGAACACCGTTTCCAGGGCCGCGAGGTGGGGGTCCTTCATGCTGACCAGGCGGCGCTGGACCAGGCTGGTGCGGCGGCCGCCGGCGTCCTGGAAGCGCATGCTCCTGGTGAGAATGCCGCGGCGGACGTCAAGCTCAAGCCGGTGCTCCAGGACCTGGTCGTCCCGCATGTCGAACCACGACCCGCCGGCTACCCGGAACGACAGTGGCAGCCAGTTCGGCACGTTGACCAGATCCTCGTGCTCGACCACCCGGCCGGCGACCCGCGTCTGCAGGCGGTTGTACAGGCCCGCCACATACGTGCCCGGGTAATGGATCCGGTCAGCCCGCGCCTCGGGCAGCGCGCCGCGGGTCACGAAATACCCGTTCCCCAGCGCGCACAGCGCCTCGCGCAGCCCCTGGTGCTCAGCCTCGAACCCGTCGTAGACCAGCGTCCAGGCACTCGGCGGCCGCTCCCGCTCCCGCCGCGTGAGTTCCGCCGCGAAACCGCGCGGTTCCAGCCGGCCATCGGCCAGCGCCGCCGTCAGGACGTGGTCGAGCGAGCTGACGACCAGGTCAGCGCCGGCCTTGACGAGCAGATCCTCGTCACCGAGGCGTGCGACGCCGAGGGCGGACATCCCGCCCGCCTTGGCCGCCTGGACCCCGCTTGCGGCGTCCTCTACGACGAAGCACCGGCTCGGGGGGACGCCGAGTTCGTTAGCCGCGGTCAGGAAGATGAGCGGGTCCGGTTTGCCGCGCGGTATGTCCTGCCCGGAGGTGTCCGCGTCGAACAGCTCGAGCAGCGTCATGCCCTGGTGCAGGAACGGGTAGTCCAGCCGCTGCTCGGCGGCAAAGGTGTCCAGCCGGATCTGGCGCAGGAACAGCTTCGCGTTCTTCGACGACGAGGCCGCCGCGACCGGGATTCCCGCGCCCTTGACGGCAAGGATGAAGCGCAGCGCGTCAGGAAACGCGGTGAACTGGCCATCATCGATGAGCCTGACCACGTGCTCCTGCTTGACGTCGGCATAGCGCTCGGCGAGACGGCCGGAGTCCGGCACGCCGAAGTACTCCAGCGCGGCCCTGGCGCCCGCCAGCCGCGGTTTGCCCGCCTGCAGTTGCTGGTACACAGCCTGGGTGAACCGCTCAGGGGCGTAACTTGTCTGCGGCCGGATTTCTCGCCATTCGCCCGACATCAGTTCGCGAAGGGCCTCTTGCCAGGCGCGGGCATGGGGTGAGTCCACGAGCACGCCATCCACATCGAAGATCGCGCCCTGGAATGACATCGGCGTCGCCATGGGAATAGCCTTCCCAGCCGCCGGGCCGCCATCATCTCTGGGACATGCGTCTTGCCCCGGTCAGTGCCGAGGGCCGGGCACAGGCGGTCTCGGTCACGGCTACTCTTGTCAGCATCTACAGCACTGTAGATCAGCACTTTAGATCCGGGTTCAAGAGCGCGGGCGGCCGCACCGCTGCGCCGGCGGGAGGTGAGGCGGTGTCGTCCGCTGACCAGGCGCAGCGGGCCCGCGAGGCCGAGGGTGCCGGGTGAACATCAGCCATCTGATTCTCGCCAGCGGCTACTGGGCGCTGTTCCTGCTGGTCGCCATCGAGAGCCTCGGCGTGCCGTTGCCGGGCGAGACGGCGCTGGTCATCGCAGGCACCTTTGCCGGCACCACCCACCACCTGAACCCGTGGGCCATCTTCGCCGTCGCCGCGGCGGCAGCGATCGTCGGTGACAACATCGGGTACTGGATCGGTGACAAGGGCGGGTATGCGCTCGCCCGCCGGTACGGCCACAAGGTCCGGCTGGATGAGCGGAAGCTGAAGATCGCCCGCTACCTGTTCGACCGGCATGGCGCCATGGTGGTGTTCTTCGGCCGGTTCGTGTCCGTGCTGCGCACCTACGCTGCGTTCCTCGCCGGGACAAGCAAGATGCGGTGGCGGCTGTTCCTTCCGGCCAACGCGCTCGGCGGGATCGTCTGGGCCGGCGCGTACACGCTGGCGTCCTACCTAGCCGGCGCAGCGCTGCAGCGTGTCTCATCGACCATCACCTGGGTGCTCGCGGGCGCGGCGGTTATCGTGATCGCCGCCGTGGTGCTCCTGCTGCGCCGGCAGGCGGACCGTCTCGCGGTCCGCGCCGAGGCCGCCTACCCAGGCCCGCTGGGAGAAACGCCTCGCACTGGTGGCGGCCGCGGCTCGCGGCTGCCTTCGCCCCCAGTTCGGCGCCGCGCCGCCGTCATGTCGGCGACCGAAGCCGAGCGGAATATCGGTGCCGCGGGCCAGCATGGCGAGCAGAATCGCCACGAGGAGGACCAGCGCTCCGAGGGCGAGCATGCCGACGACCGCAGCGACGGGGACGGCTGCGAACAGCACCACCGGCCTTGACGGGCAGGGCCGCGCCGTCAGGATGCTGCCCGCCGCGCGGGCGAATGGCGCGCACCAGGCACGGATACCGTGCCGGGGTATAGTACGGTGCGTTCCTGATCCGCTTGCAGCAAGACACGAGGAGAACCGCGATGACCGTCACGACCTACTCGGTGACCGGGATGACGTGCGAGCACTGCGTGCACGCGGTCACCGAGGAGCTGTCCAGGCTCGGCGGCGTCACCGAGGTCAACGTCGAACTGGTCGCCGGCGGGGCGTCGTCGGTCACTGTGACCAGCGAGACGCCGCTGTCGCAGGAGGCAATCAGCGCGGCACTGGATGAGGCCGGCGACTACCGGCTGGCCGGAAGCTGAGCCTGGGGCGCGCCGGGCGCGGCGGGGCTGTGGTCCGAGCATCCGGAAGTGCCGATGGCCTGGCCGATGGCGCAGCGGAGGGGGCAGGCGAGCATGAGCACCCGCCTCGCGTGCTGGCCGTGCTGGCAACTGCGGGGCACTATGACGTCGTAGCCGGGTCCTGAGTCAGCGCACCGCAGGACCGAGGCCCCTGCCGTTCCGTAGAACTGCCCAGTAGTGATGGAACCAGCAGCGGATATCGGAGTCGGCCGCGGAGGGGGCGGTGACCATGATGTTCTGGTATGGCGGCAATTGGATGTGGTGGCAGGCGGCCCTGGGGTGGGTCGGCCTGATCGTGCTCCTTGGCCTGCTGATTTGGGGAATATATGCGCTGGTCAGGAGCACTGCCCGCAGACCGGGGGACGGGGAGCAGGGCAGTAATGCCGGGCGCATCCTCGACGAGCGGCTCGCCCGCGGCGAGATCGACGCCGAGGAGTACCGGCGGCTTCGCGACTTGATCGAGTCGGGCCGCGGCGCGGGCACGGCGAGGTCTGGAACGAGGTCCTGACCGCTTCAGGCCTGGGAGCGATCCCCGCTCGGGGCTGACGGCCGTCGCCTTCGCAAAGCATAGCGAGCGGGTTCCCGCCTGCGCACCGCGCCGCCGACGGCGCCGCCCGTTACGGCTGCAAGAGGCGGGGGTCGCGTTGCCAGGCGGGTTTGCGGGTGCGGCGCTGCGGGTTGGTCTCGTGCAGGAGCAGCAGCAGGATCAGGCCGGAGGCGGCCATGAGGGCGGAGCAGGCCCATAGCGCGGCCGTCAGGCCGGCCAGCGTGGCCACGATCCCGAGGATCAGGGGGCCGACCGCGTAGCCGGCATCGCGCCACAGGCGGTAGACGCCAAGCGCGCCGCCCCGCCAGGCCGGGTGGGCGGTGTCGCCGACCGCGGTGATCAGGTTGGGGTAGGCCAGCGCCATCCCGGCGCCCATCACGGCGGCGCCGGCGAACCAGGCCGGCCTGGCGCTGGCGGCGGCGATGATGGCGATGCCGCCGCCGATGAAGAAGGTACCGGCGGTGATCGGCGGCTTGCGGCCGATCCGGTCGGCGAGCGCCCCGCTGGCGACCTGGCCGAACCCCCAGACCCAGGCGTAGACGCCGGTCAGGAGGCCGATCAGCGGCAGGGACAGGCCCTTGTGCAGGAAATAGATCGGGAAGATGGCGGCGACCATGCCGTCGGTGAACTTGTTGACCAGGCCGGCCTGGCAGACCGCGAGCATGCTCTTGTCCTGCCAGCTCATGTAGGCGGCCAGGCGGCCGAGTGCGGGCGCAGGCGCCGGGGTAGCGGAGGTGCCGGCGGCCAGGGTGGCGCTGGCATGGCTGCCCGCTTCGGCCCGTGCCCACGGCAGGGTCTCGGCTGCCGGGCCGAAGGTGACCAGTGCGCCGATAGCGATCACGCCGAGGGCGAGCAGGTAGGGCGCGGGCCGCAGGCCAAACGCGGCGACGAGCAGCCCGGCGGCGAAGCCGCCGAGTCCGGTGCCGACATAGCCGGCGGATTCGTCGATGCCGACCGCGAGGCCGCGGTTGACCGGACCGACCAGGTCGATCTTGGCGGTCACCGACATCGTCCAGGTGAGCGCCTGGTTGACGCCGAGGAACAGGTTGGCGACCACGACCCACCACCACGCCTGGGCGAAGATGATCAGCAGCGCGAACGGTATGCCGAACGCCCAGCCCGTCAGCAGCAGGGTCTTGCGTCCGTGGTGGTCGGACAGTCGGCCCGACACCAGGTTCAGCACCGCCTTCACCGCGCCGAAGGCGGCGATGAACGAGATCGTGTAGAGGATCGAGGTGACTTTGAAGGCGTCCTTTGCCAGCGGCGGCAGCGCGACGCGCTCGACCCCGATGGTCATCCCGACCAGCAGCGTGATGAGGGTGAACAGGGAGAACTGCCACCAGTTCTGGCGCAGCCCCAGCTCCGGCTGGGCCACCGCGCTGATCTCGGTCATGACCGCGCGGCGAGCGGGATCAGATGGTCGCAGGTGAAGTTCACCGGCCTTCCAGCAGTAGATACAATATTCCAAAATATATTAGAATAGGTTGGAGCGGTGATGCGGGCGGATGAGCGCGCGCGCAAGACAGCCCTTTACGAGCAGTTCGCGCGGGTGGGCAAGGCGCTGGCCAACCCGGCCCGGCTGGAGCTGCTCGACCTGCTGGCCCAGGGCGAGCGCAGCGTCGAGGAACTAGCGGCAGCGGCTGGCCTGAGGGTGTCGAACACCTCGGCGCAGTTGCGGGTGCTGGCCGGGGCCGGGCTGGTTGCATCCCGCCGCGACGGGGTGCGGATCTACTACCGGCTCGCTGACCAGAATGTCAGCGCGTTCACCGGCCGGGTGCAGGACTTCGCGACGTCCCGGCTCGCGGATGCCGAGCAAGCGGCCCGCAGCTACCTGGGCGATGTGGCAGCGCTGGAACCGGTTGCGCCAGACGAGCTAGTCCGGCGGCTGAATGACGGGCAGGTCCTGGTGCTGGACGTGCGACCCGAGGCCGAGTATGCCGCAGGGCACATTCCCGGCGCGGTGAACGTGCCGCATGACCAGCTCGCCGCCCGGCTTGCCGAGCTCCCGGGCGGAGCCGACATCGTTGCCTACTGCCGTGGCCGGTACTGCGTCTTCGCCCCCGACGCGGTACGGCAGCTGCGGGCACGCGGCTTCTCCGCCTGGCCGCTGGCGGGCGGGCTGCCCGACTGGCGGCACGCCGGATTGCCCGTTACCGCTCAGGCGAGCGCCTGACCGCGACCGTGACCGCGGTCCGTCGACCGCGGTCCGCCGACCGCGCTGGGGCCCGTCAGCTCATCGGGTGAGATCGCTCCCGGCGGAGATTCGCATCAGTCACGCTGGAAGTATCATGCGCGTGTGGCAGCGTCTGCGCCGGGCCTGGTTCCGCCAGTAGTAAGGCTGCTGGCGGACCCGGTGCGGTGGTGGCTGGTGCGGGAGCTGGCCGGCGGCGACCGGCGGGTCCGCGAGCTCGTCACCGCGACCGGGCAGCCGCAGAATCTGGTCTCCTATCATCTGCGCCAGCTGCGCGAGAGTGGCCTGGTGAGGGCGCGGCGCAGTAGTTTCGACGCCCGGCACATGTACTACAGCCTGGATTTGAGCGGATGCTCGCGGGCGCTGGCGGACGCCGCATCTGCCCTGCACCCGGCACTCGTCCTCGTGCCCGGCAGTCCGGTGGCTGGCGCTGCCGCGGACCCGGGCACCGCCGTACGGCGGGAGCGACGGGCGGTGCTGTTCGTCTGCACCGGGAACAGCAGCCGGTCGCCGATGGCCGAGGCGCTGCTGCGCTACCGCGCGGCCGGGCAGGTGCGGGCAGCGAGCGCGGGTATCCGGCCCAAGCCCGTGCACCCGGACGCGGTCGCGGTGATGCGGGATCGGTACCGCATCGACATCAGCCGGCACCGTCCTGCTCAGGCCGGCGCTGCTGGCGCGCAGCCATTCGACTACGTGGTCAGCCTGTGTGACAAGGCCCGCGAGGCACTCCCGGAGTTCGCCGGGCGCCCGGCCCGGATCCACTGGAGCCTGCCTGATCCGGCGGCTGGCGAGGATGGCCTGGCGGGACATGTCGCGTTCGAGCGCACTGCCGACGAGCTGGACAGCCGCATCCGTTTCCTGCTCCCGGTGCTGGCGGCGGCCACGGCGTAGCCGGCCGCCTGACCGGTCAGCTCTCGCCGTTCAAGGCCAGGCGGTAGCCCACCGACGGGTCGCTCTGCAGGAAGTGCCCGCCGTCGTCGCCGAGCTTGCGCCTGATCCGATAGGCGTAGACCTTGAGGTAGTTCACCTCGCTGCCGTAGCCGGCACCCCAGACGCTCTCCAGGATCATCCGCCGCGTGCAGACCTTGCCGGCGTGCAGCGCCAGGAAGGCGAGGAACTCGAATTCCCGCGCCGTGAGGTCCACCTGCTGACCCGCGAACGTCGCCTGGTAGTGCACCAAATCGAGATGCAGCGCGCCCACCTCAAGCTCCGAAGGCTTGCTCCCGCTGTCGGCGCTCGCATGGTGCCGCAGCGCGACGCGGAGCCGGGCACTCAGTTCCCGCATCCCGAACGGCTTAGTGATGTAGTCGTCTGCGCCCCCCTCCAGCGCCTCGACCTTGCGGTCCTCGGTGCTGTCCGCGGACAGCACCACGACGGGAACGCCGCTCCATGTCCTGACCCGCTTGCAGACCTCCATGCCGTCGACGTCGGGCAAACCGAGATCGAGCACGATCACGTCTGGCCGGCCGACGGCAGCAGCGGTGATCGCGTCCTTGCCGGTCTCCGCGGTCTGGACCTCGTGGCCGAGAGCGGTCAGCCCGACGGTGCAGACGTTCAGCAGGTCGGGGTCGTCGTCAACGATGAGAACGCGCGGCAACCCCATCCACCCACTCCGTTAGATCGTGTGGTTCGCAGTCCGCTGCCGCCGGGCCCGGCGGGCCGAACGCGCCGGCCCGTATCGCCACCGGCAGCGTGAAGCCGAACAGCGCGCCGCCGCCTGGCGCGTCCTGCACCCAGATGCGCTGGCCGTGCGCCTCGACGAAGGTCCTGGCGATAGTCAGCCCGAGGCCAGCGCCCGCGTCGGCGTCTCGCCGGGCCAGCATGCCGAACACCTCCTCGCGCCGGTCCGGGCTGACCCCGGAGCCGTGATCGGCAACCGTCACCAGCACGGTGTCGGCCGACTGGCGCGCCGCAGCGACAGAGATCGGCGTTCCCCTGGGCGCGTGCCGGATGGCGTTCTCCAGCAGGTTCGTCAGCACCCGTGCGATCAGCGTCCGGTCCACGTCGACGAGCGGGAGCGTGCCGGGCACATCAAAGCGCACCTCGTAGCCTCGCAGCGCAGGCGCCAGGTCGCTGGTCACGCTGGCGATGAGCTCGGGCAGCGAACTGACCACGCAGCGCGGCCGGAGCGCGCCGGCCTGGATCCGGCTCATGTCGAGCAGGTTCTGCACCAGGTCAGCCAGCCGGTCAGCCTGACCGTCAATGAGCCGGGCCAGCTCGCGCCGCGCGTCAGGACCGATGTCGAGGCCGTCGTCGGCCAGCGTGGACGAGGATGCCTTGATCCGGGCCAGCGGCGCCCGCAGGTCGTGCGAGACCGCCGCCACGAGCGTCTTGGCGAGCCTGGCCATTTCCTCGGTGAGCCGGGTCCGCAGCGCCTGCTCGCGAAGCTGCGCGCGCTCGACTGCCAGCGCGATCTGGTTCGCGAACAGCGTCAGCGGCTCGCGCTCGGGTCCAGCCGCAGCCTCGGCGGACAGTACGAGCAGCCCGACCGGGCGGCCCGCAGCCGTGAGCGCGTGCACGAACACGTCGCCGTGGATGCCGGGCGGCCCGCCGAGCCTGGCCAGCTCACCTGGCGACGGAAGGACCCGGTGGAGCTGGTCCTCGCTCAGCGGCTCGCCCGCGGCAGCGGCGATCTGCAGATTGCCGTCTGACGGCAGCAAGAGGGCGACCTGCCGGGCGCCGAACACCTCGGCGACGGCCATCACCACGGCCGTGAGCAGCTCGTCCAGGGGCCGTTCGGCGAGCAGCAGGCCAGACAGCTGGAACAGCTCACGCAGTTCGGTGCCCTGGCGGCGTTCCTTCGCACGGGCGACGTTCAGCCCGGCGACCACCCGCGCGACCGGCAGCATGACGGCGACATACACCACCAGCGCCGCCCAGTTCTGCGCCCTGCCGACCCACAGGGTCAGGTAGGGCGGAATGAAGAAGAAGTCGTAAACCACGAAGCCGGCGACGACACTGAGCACCCCGGCGATGAAGCCGCCGGTCACCACGCCGATGACAACGGGGATAACCAGGACGAGTGCCGTCGTCGCGATGCTCAGGCTTGGGCGTAGCGGGATCATCGCGCTCGTAAGCACCGCCATGCTGGCGAGCGCCGCGATGGTCCCGATCGCGCTGCGCTTCATCGTGTTGCTGGCAGCCTATCCGCTCGCAGGTGCCGTGGCCGAATCCGGTGCGGCGGGCCGGAGCGCCGCCTGACCAGGCCCGTCACTGTCCTGCTCAGCGGCTGGTTCCAGCTCGTAGCGCGGGTTCCACAGCACGATGCGGTCATCCCGGCTGGCTGCCGTGCCCCTGGCCGTGCAGCGCCGTCCCTTGTTCATGCCAAGTATTTCCACCCGGCCGAGGAACATCAGGTCCAGCTCGCCGGTGTCGTCGGCCAGCGTGTACCGGCAGGCCGGGCAGCCGCGCAGGGCCATCGCGGTGCTGGACCGGATCTCGCCGCTGACCACGACTCGCTCTTGCGGCCGGACCTGGCCGATCGGCCGGACCTGCCCGATCGGCCGGACCTGCCCGATCGGCCGGACCTGCCCGGCCGCCCGGTACGGCTGCGCTCCCGGCTCGGTCACCGCAGCCTCGCAAGGGCCTCGTTAAGCTGCAGGACGTCGATGTAGGAGGCACCAAGGAAGCCGAACTCCGGCTGGTGGATCTGGGCTTTCACCAGGCGCGTGATCTCCGCTGGCGGCAGGCCGCGGGCCCGCGCCACGGCAGCGACCTGCGCATAGGCGTCGACCGGCGCTATGTCGGGGTCGATTCCGCTACCGGACGTGGTGACCAGGTCAGGTGTTGGCGTGATGCCTTCCCTCCGTAGTTGCGCGATCTGCGCTGCCACATCCGTGACCAGTACCTTTGACCGCGGCCCGAGGTTGGTGCCGCCGGTGGCCATCGGGTTGTCGGCATCCGGGCGGCCGACGAACCAGCGCGGGCTTGTCCACTTCTGCCCCACCAGGGTCGACCCGTATGCGGTCAGCGATCCGTTGGCCTGGTGGCTGAAGAATCCCTGTCCGATCGCCGTCTCCGCAACCGGGTAGCCCAGGCCCAGCAGGATGAAGAACACGGCGCAGGCGCCGATCGCGGGGCGCAGGTTACTGAGCATCAGTACGCTCCCGTCACAGTGAGAATCATGTCGATGATCTTGATGAAGATGAACGGCGCGATGATCCCGCCGACGCCGTAGATGAAGACGTTCCGGCGCAGGATCGCGGCCGCGCCGGACGGGCGGAACCGCACGCCGCGCAGGGCCAGCGGGATCAGCGCGACGATGATCAGCGCATTGAAGATCACCGCCGACAGCACGGCCGACTGCGGGCTGTGCAGGCCCATGATGTTGAGCGCATTCAGCTGCGGGTAGGTCACCGCGAACATGGCCGGGATAATCGCGAAGTACTTGGCCACGTCGTTGGCTATGGAGAAGGTCGTCAGCGCCCCGCGCGTGATGAGGAGCTGCTTGCCGATCTCCACGATGTCGATGAGCTTGGTGGGGTTGGAGTCCAGGTCGACCATGTTCCCGGCCTCCTTCGCGGCGGTCGTCCCGGTGTTCATGGGCACGCCGACGTCGGCCTGGGCGAGTGCGGGGGCGTCGTTGGTGCCGTCCCCGGTCATCGCGACCAGCTTCCCGCCCTCCTGCTCTGTCTTGATCAGGTTCATCTTGGCTTCGGGGGTGGCCTCGGCCAGGTAATCGTCCACGCCGGCCTCCTGGGCGATAGCGGCCGCGGTCAGCGGATTGTCGCCGGTGATCATTACGGTCCGGATGCCCGCCGCGCGCAGTTCGGCGAACCGCTCGCGGATGCCCTGCTTGACCACGTCCTTGAGCTCGATGACGCCGAGCAGGTCCGGGCCGTCGGCGACGGCCAGCGGGGTCGCGCCGGACCTGGCGATCTTGTCCACGATGCTGTCGAGCTCCGCCGAGGTCGCGCCGCCCTGCTCCACTACCCACCGGCGGACAGCCTCGGCGGCCCCCTTGCGGATCTGCCGGCCGTCGACGTCTAGCCCCGACATCCGGGTCTGCGCGCTGAACGGCACGAACACGTGCCCCTCGCCAAGCTCGCGCTGCCGGATGCCGAACCGCTCCTTGGCCAGCACCACGATCGAGCGGCCTTCCGGGGTCTCGTCGGACAGCGAGGCAAGCTGGGCCGCACTCGCCACGTCCATCTCGCTGTGCCCGTTGACCGGGCGGAACGACGTCGCCATCCGGTTGCCCAGGGTGATCGTGCCGGTCTTGTCCAGCAGCAGCGTCTGCACGTCGCCGGCTGCCTCCACCGCGCGGCCGGACATGGCGAGCACGTTGCGCTGCACCAGCCGGTCCATGCCCGCGATCCCGATCGCCGACAGCAGCGCCCCGATAGTGGTGGGGATGAGGCAGACCAGCAGCGCGACCAGCACCACCACCGAGACGGTGCCGTGGGCGAAGATGCTGTACGGCTCCAGCGTCACCACCACCGGGACGAAGACGATCGTCAGCGCCGCGAGCAGGATCGTCAGCGCGATCTCGTTCGGAGTCTTCTTCCGATCCGCGCCCTCCACCAGAGCGATCATCTGGTCGAGGAACGTGTGCCCGCGCTCGGCGGTGATCCGGACGACGATCCGGTCGGAGAGAACCTTCGTCCCGCCGGTGACAGCGGAACGGTCACCGCCGGACTCGCGAATGACCGGCGCGGACTCGCCGGTGATGGCCGACTCGTCGATGGACGCCAGGCCCTCGATGATCTCGCCGTCCGACGGGATGATGTCGCCGGCCTCGCAGACCACCAGGTCGCCCTTGGCGAGCGCGGACGCCGCCACGACGTCCTGCCCGCCGGAACCGGGCAGCACCCTGCGAGCCTGAGTATCCGACCGCATCTTGCGCAGTGTGTCGGCCTGCGCCTTGCCCCGGCCCTCCGCGACCGCCTCGGCGAAGTTCGCGAACAGCACCGTCAGCGCCAGCCACCCGGTGATGGACCAGGTGAAGACGCTCGGGTGCGCGAACGACTCGACCAGGGTGACGACCGTGCCGATCAGAACGACGAACATGACCGGATTGCGGATCTGCACTCTGGGGTCGAGCTTGCGGAACGCTGCCACGATGGCATGGCCCAGGATGTCGCGGTCGAGCAGGCTGCGGCCGCGGCGCGGACCGCCCGGCGGCAGCGCGCCGTCCGGCATGCCGCTGTGCGCCGACCGGACGCCGTCAACGACTGACATGCGAGACAACCTCCGATGAGTGACCTGAGGACTGCGCCATGGCTGATCTGTTCCGATGGGCTGCCGCTGCACCGTTGCCGGCGGCAGCGGGCGCACCACGAGGACCGGGCCGCGGG
This sequence comes from Actinomycetes bacterium, assembly GCA_021792405.1. GTDB lineage: Bacteria > Actinomycetota > Actinomycetes > Streptosporangiales > Streptosporangiaceae > JAJYUU01. Next base: position 1,675 of record JAJYUU010000031.1, on the reverse strand, counting down.
CGAGCCGCATGACCTGATGAGCGACACTGCCAAGCAGGAGGATGCCGGGCGCCCGCCGGGGCCGGCGGGCCTTGATCGATCACGGCGGTGGCTTGCGAGCTGGACTCGGTGTAGAACCGGCCGTGTCCGCGCATCGGCGGATCGAACGCTCGGACATGCACGACGCGAAGTTCGCCGCCGGTGGCGCACCCGAACCAGGCGCCCAGCGCGAGCGCGCTGGCGCAGTGGCCAACGGAATCGACCGGGACGAGGATCCGTCGCCGGGAACTCCCGCCGCCATCGGTCAGCGGCATGGCCGGGCTGTCCGGCAGGCTCGCGGCCGGCGGCATCAGAAGAACTTCCCGTGCGAGAGCTGCTCGACGATCGGGCCGAGCGAGACGGCCGGGAAGAATGTCAGCGCGCCGACGATCAGCACCACGCCGACCAGCAGGCCGACGAACATCGGCTGGTCGGTGCGGAACGTTCCCGCCGACGCGGCCACCGTCTGCTTGGCCGCCAGCGCGCCGGCCAGCGCGAGCACCGGCACCATGATCGCGAACCGGCCGAGCAGCAGGCCGAAGGTCTCGATCACGTTGTAGAACGGCGTGTTCGCGCTAAGGCCGGCGAACGCCGAGCCGTTGTTGTTCGTCACCGAGGTGAAGGCATAGAGGATCTCGCTGAAGGCATGCGGGCCGGCGTTCAGCGTCCCGATCCGGCCCGCGTGCACCGACACGGCGATCGCGGTGAGGATCAGCACGACGACGGGCATGACGAGCACGCCGAGTGCAGCCAGCTTGACCTCTCTGGCCTGGATCTTCTTGCCCAGGTACTCCGGTGTCCGGCCGACCATCAGGCCGCCGATGAACACCGTGATGATGGCGAACAGCAAGATCGTGTACAGGCCGCTGCCGACGCCGCCGGGCGATACCTCGCCGAGCATCATGCCGGTGAGGACGGCGAACCCGCCCATCGGCGTGTAGGAGTCCTCCGCCGAGTTGACACTGCCCGTCGATGTCTGCGTCGACGCAGTCGCGTACAGCGCCGACGACGTGTCGCCAAACCGGACTTCCTTGCCCTCCATGTTTCCGGTCGGCTGGTGCGTCATCCCGGCCGCGGCGACCGCGGGGTTGGACTGGTGCTCGGCGACCGATGCGATGGTCAGCCAGCCGCCGAACAGGATCGCCATCACGCCGAGGATCGCGGCGCCCTGGCGGACGCTGCCGACCATCGTGCCGAAGGTGTAGGTGAGCCCCACTGGGATGCACAGGATGAGCACGATCGACAGGAAATTAGTCAGCCCTGTCGGGTTCTCGAACGGGTCCGCGCCGTTGGCGTTGAAGTACCCGCCGCCGTTCGTGCCCAGTTGCTTGATGGCTTCCTGAGAGGCGACCGGGCCGCGGGGGATGACCTGGCTCACGCCGTTGAGCGCGTCATGGATGTGCACCGGCCCGCCCAGGGTCTGCAGCGCGCCCTGCGCCATGAAGACGATGGCCGCGACGAAGGCGATCGGCAGCAGGATGTAGATGGTGCCGCGGACCAGGTCGACCCAGAAGTTCCCGATGTCCTTAGCGCCCTAATGGGAACTAGCGGGTCACCTGCGGCGGGCGTGATGCCTGGTGCGGGAGACTTGCGACCGGTAGCAGCCGGCAGGTGAGCACCCTGATCCGCCCTGGGCTTGAGCCCTGACGCAAGACCG
>JAJYUU010000030.1 GCA_021792405.1 Actinomycetes bacterium | reverse complement strand
TTGTCCTGCTCGACCGGCCCGACGAGCCATCGGCCGGCGGCGGCGAGGCACCGATCATCGCGGTCGCCCCGGCGATCGCGAACGCGATCTTCCGGGCCTGCGGACGGCGGTTGCGCTCGATGCCGCTCGCGCCGGGCGGCCGGGTTCCTGGTTCGGGCTGACAAAATGCCGGAGCCGCCCGGCTCAGTCATCATCCCGCCAGCATTCGCGCCGCGGCCCGGGCGCCTGCCTCACAGGACCTTGCCCGGGTTCATGATGCCGTCCGGGTCCAGTGCGTTCTTGATCGCCTGATGTACTGCCATCGACTCCGGGCCGAGTTCGTCGGCCAGCCAGCGGCGCTTGATCATCCCGACGCCGTGCTCGCCGGTGAGCGTCCCGCCCAGCTCCAGCGCCGCCCGGAAGACCTCGTCCGCCGCCGCCCAGACGGCCGGCGGTGCCTCGGGCAGGCCCCGCTCGAAGACGAAGACCGGATGCAGGTTGCCATCGCCGGCGTGCGCCACCGTGGCGATATAGACGTCGTGCCGGGCGGCTGCCTGCTCGATCCGCGCCACCATCTCGGGCAGCCGGGTCCGCGGCACGCACACGTCCTCGACCAGAGCCACGCCGAGCCGCTCGATCGCCGGGTAGGACAGCCGGCGCAACTCCAGCAGCTGTCGTGACTCGCCCTCGGATGCCGACACTTCTGCCGTTGACGCCCCCGCTGCCAGGCACGCCTGGCGCATCAGCGCTGCGCCGCGATCGGCCGATTCGCTGTCGTCCTGGGCGATCAGCAGTGCCTGCACGCCGTCGGCGAAGCCAGTGCGCTTCCACTGGTCGATCGCTCGCAGCGTGGCCGAGTCCATCAGCTCGAGCATGCTCGGCCTGATCCCGGCCGCCAGGATGGACGTCACCGCCTGCGCGCCGGCGGCGAAGCTGGCAAATCCGGCCGCCATCGTGACCGGATACCTGGCCGGCCGCGGCCGCAGCCGCAGCGTCGCCGAGGTGATCACGCCGAGCGTCCCCTCCGATCCGGTGAACAGCCCGGTCAGGTCGTAGCCCGCGACGCCTTTCACGGTCCGCCGCCCGGTCCGCAGCAGGCGGCCGCCGGGCAGCACGACCTCGAGGCCCAGCACCGAGTCGCGGGTGACGCCGTACTTGACACACCGCAGGCCGCCGGCGTTCGTGGCCAGGTTGCCGCCGATGGTGGCGATCTCGTGGCTGGACGGATCGGGTGCGTACATCAGCCCGTGCTGCGCAGCCGCCCGGTCCAGGTCGGCCGTGACGACGCCAGCCTGCGCCACTGCCAGCTCGGTCGCCGGGTCGATTTCGAGGATCGCGGTCATGCGGGCCGTCGACAGCAGCAGGCAGCCGTCGACCGCGGTCGCGCCGCCTGCCAGGCTCGTGCCGCCGCCGCGGGGCACGACCGGCACCCGGTGCCGCTGTGCCCAAGCAAGCGCGGCCATGACGTCCCGCGTATTGCCAGCCAGCAGCACGCAGCGCGGCTGGCCCGGTGTCACGACCGGTGTCTGATCCCGCCGGTAGGACTCCATCGCCGCGGCATCGGTGATGACGCGGGCCTCTGGCGCGGCCGCGCGCAGTTCGTCAAGCTCGTCGTCCATCACGCGCCTCCAGTGAAAGTCCGGTTCGCCGGCGTTACCGGGCGAGCCTCGCTGATGCCAGCACCCGCCCGGCGGCCTGCAGCCAGGGCAAAGTCTCGCCCGCGCGCCGGCCAGTGACGAGTTCGGGCAGCCAGCCCGGCCGCACCCGCGGCCAGTCGTCGCCCCAGATCGGGGTTCGTGCCCATCGACCGCCCTTCGTCGCTCGCCGCCGGCACCGCAGTGCCGTGACCGCCGAATGCTAACGGACGACCGCCGGGCCCGGCGCTGCCGCTAAGGAGGGCGACTGATCGTGATCGAGCGCCGGAGTGCGGGAGGACCTCCGTCGCGGCAATTCAAGTACCGGTGCACTGGTCATCGTTGACCTGCCCGCGCAAGCCCCGCCGACCCGGACATTCCACAGCGGTATCCGCGCGCTGATGATCCATGGTGTCGTGGTCGCCGGCGGAATGCTGGCGCTAAGACATTGCAAGCGACGAGTGCTAGCATTGCAGGCAGGAGGTGGTTTCAATGGCGGCCCTCAGCATCCGGGATCTTGATGAGAGCGTCAAGCGGCGACTGCAGTCCCGCGCGGCAAGTCACGGCCGGTCGATGGAGGCGGAAGTGCGGGCGATTCTTACCGATGCCGTACGGGAGCCCGCTGACTCTGCCGGGCTGTTCACTGCGGTACTGGATCGGTTCGGTGCACTGGGCGGGGTAGATCTTGACCTGCCTGAGCGCACGGAGCCTGCCCGCGCTGCGGATTTCTCGGCATGATCATCCTTGACACCAACGTTGTTTCTGAACTGATGCGCTCGGAGCCATCGCCGCAGGTTGCTGACTGGGTGCGCCGACGGGACCGTCGCGAACTGCGCATGACATCGATCACGCTCGCCGAGATCCGCTTCGGCATCGCCAGGCTGCCTGCGGGCCGCCGGAAGCAGGTCCTGCTAGACGCCGCGGACGACACCTTCAGGGACTTCGATGAGCAGATCCTGCCGGTCGACGCCGCAGCCGCTGAGCAGTACGCGATCATCGCCAGTAGCCGCGAGCGGGCTGGGAGGCCGATCGCTGGTTTCGACGCTCTTATCGCCGCCGTCTGCCGCTCCCGCGACGCGGCACTTGCCACTCGCAACGTGCACGACTTCGATGGCACCGGCATCGAGATCGTCAATCCCTGGACGCCGCAGGCAGTTGAGAGCTGACGAAGGCAGGACCGTGATGCGCGGCGACGGGAGGCAGGCGCGGTAGCTGAGCTACTCCGAGGAAATCACCAACGACGACAGCTCACGGATGCGAGGCCACCCGGCTCAGCGGCGGCGGGCGAGTACGACTACAGTTATGACCAGCAGCGGCACGAGTATGACCAGCAGCGGCACGAGCCGATGACCGCGAGCGCGGAACTGCCGATCCGGACGCGGATGAGGATAACGATCCCGACGCAGGCGGCAGTGACAAGATAGCCCTGCCAGGTCTGCGGACGGATGCCGTAGCCGAATCGCTTCGGACCAAACCAGGGGCGCTTGCCCTGACCGCCGGGCTGAGGCCCGTCGTCGTTCATGTGTCCTTCTTCCCGCGGCGTCTCGCGCGAGTCACTGAGCAGCGGGCCGGATGAAGAGCCCGATGACATTCCCTTCACTGTCCAGCGTCACCCGGCCAGTCCTGTCCCCGGCTTCGAAGTGCAGCGGTATGTCCACCGCCGTGTGCTCGCCGATGGGGTAGGCAACCGGCTCGCCCATCCGCTCGAAGTTGCCATCGGACATTGCCGCGAAGATCGCGACCGCGATATCCGGCGCGCCCGGTAGCGTCTGACGGCTCATCGCCGTGCCCGAGCGCGGGTCGACCGGACGGCCGAACCGCTGGAATGCCGCTTGCCGCGTCGTCTGGAGCACGTCGCCGATCTCCTTCCAGCTGCACCCGGCCGCGCGTGCCTGGCCGACCACTGTCTGCAGGGCTTCGCCTGCCGCGAGCGACAGCTCGCGCGCCGCTGCGACAGCTACCAGCGCGGCCGGACCTGGCCGACCCAGCGCGCTCGCTACGCGGTCCAGCGCGTCGCGAACCCGGACGATTGCTGGATCCGGTCCGGTTCGCCGGCGTTACCGGGCGAGCCTCGCTGATGCCAGCACCCGCCCGGCGGCCTGCAGCCAGAGCAAAGTCTCGCCCGCGCGCCGGTCAGTGACGAGTTCGGGCGTGCAGCCGGGCAAGATCGCCCGGTGGTACTCGATCTCGGCGAGCGACGGCACCCAGTCACCAGCGGCTGCTAGCTCGTCCTCGACCGCGGCCCAGTGCACGGCGTTGTTGACGTGCCCGGCAGCGTCGAAGTCGGCGGCCCGCAGCGGCCAGTCCCGCCGTCGCAGGTCCGCCGCGCCAGCGGCAGTTGCGGGTGCGTGCCCGTTCCCGCCGGAACGCGCAGTACCGGGACGCGGATGGCCCAGGCGCGCCGACACCACGTGACCACCTGCCGACTCGCCATAGACGCGGCAGAATTCAGGCGACAGCGGCACCGGGCGGCCGTCGGCCCGTCCGACCGCGGCCCAGACAGCGTTCGCCTGCACGAACGGCGCTCCCCCGGCGCCCGACAGCGTCGTGGTCCGCTCGGCCCAGCGCGGCCCGACTCCGGAGCAGAAGGTCGCGATGGTCAGCCGGTCCCCCATCGACGGCAGCGAGCGCACCCGCAGCTCGCAGCGCCGGACCAGCCAGATGACCGGCTCGGTCAGGCCGGAGTCGGCGAGGTCATCCTCGGCGGCCAGTTGCAGGTACCGGGCGAGCGCATCAAGCCTGAGCCGCCCGGTCGGCAGGACATCGGTGCTGCGAACGATCCGCCGGGCCGCGTAGACCCGGCCCGCCGCGGGCTCGGGCCGGAACATCTGCATCCCGGCATTCTGCCGTGTCGCTGCCGCTACCGGAGCGGGGTCTACCGGGCCAGCAGGTCACGCGCGCCGGCCGCGAGCCGCTCGTAGTCGGCCGGCTGGTTGTACACCTGCGCCGAGAGCCGGATCGAGCCGCGGCCATTCCAGTAACCGACGGCCGCTTCCACCCCGCGTTCTGCCAGCAGATCCTGAAACTTCCTGGCCTGCTCGCGGCTGCCGACGCTGCCGGGCGGCAGCCGCACGAGGGTCATGCTGAGATCCCGGTCATGCCGCAGGTCGCCCGGCGGCACGCCGAGGATCTCCGCCACCCTCGACTGCGCCCACCCGGCCAGCGCTTCGTTGTGAGCACGCACCCGGTCCCAGCCGAGCGCCCCGAGTGCGCGCAGCGCCTCCGGCGTCGCCAGCCACGCGGACAGGTCGTCGGTGCCCACCAAGTCAAAGGAAGCCGGATAGCCGTCGGGCTCGCCCCAGGACACCACGAGCGAACGGATCCGGTCCTGGCAGTGCGGTGCGACCCAGAGCGCGCCGCTGCCGGCCGGCGCGCAGGCCCACTTGTGCAAGTTGCCCACCCAGAAGTCAGCCCCGAGACCGGGCACGTCGAGGGCGAGCATTCCCGGCGCGTGCGCCCCGTCCACCAGCACCAGCGCGCCGGCCCGATGCGCCAGCCTGGCAATATCCCCGACCGGGAACCGGCGGGCGGTCGCCGACGTCACCTGGTCGACGACCACCAAGCGGGTCCGCTCCGTGCACTGCCCGGCGAAAGCGGCCAGCACCTCCTCGTCGGTGCTGTGGTACGGGACGGTCGCGATAACCCGCCGCGCGCCGGTGCGCGCGCAGAGCCGGTCGAGCGCGTAGGACACCGCTCCGTAGGCATGATCGCTCGACAGCACCTCGTCGCCCGCACGCAGCGGCAGCGACTGCGCGATGGCCGAGACGCCGGCGCTGACGTTGCTGACGAACGCAAGGTCATCAGCAACGGCACCAAGGAAGCCGGCCACCTCGGCGCGGGCGGCGGTCACCAGGCCCGGCAGTTCGCGGACGAACCATCGCATCGGGTTGACCGCCATCTGCCTGCGGATCTTGTCCTGGGCCTCGAGCACGTGCGCCGGGACGGCGCCGAAGGACCCGTGATTGCAGTGCGCCACCTCGCGGTCGAGCAGCCAGCCCTGCCGCACCTGCGGCCAGTCGTCGCCCCAGATCGGGTTCGTGCCCATCGACCGCCCTTCGTCGTTCGCCTCCGGAACCGCGGTGCCGGTGACTGCCGAATGCTAACGGACGACCGCCGGGCCAGGCGCTGGCGCTGATCCGCCTGGCGGTAAGAAATCCGTCGCCGGCGACGAAAATCTACGTGCAGCATCGCTGACTTGAGAAGATTGCTAACTACAACTATTGTAGTGAGCAACGCTCCCCGGCCAAGTGCCGCCGCTAGGGGCGGCGGATCGCGGCCGAGCAGTCCCACATCGGCCCGCCTGCCATGGCCGGGCGGTCGTTCACGCTCTGGGGTGCTGGCTCGGGCTACGGCATCGTCACCCGTCAGGTATTCACCGACGGGACCCCGAGCTAGCCGGCCGCGGCCATCAGCCCGGCTGGCCGGCCACAGCCGCGATCTCGGGCTCGCCGGGGCCGGCGACGTAGCGCAGCACGATCGCCTTGCGCTGCCGGCCTGGCATGTCACGCAGGATGGCAACAGCGGACGGCGGGCCGGGGTCGTGCCGGTGCTAGCTGATGCCAGGGTGCCGGACGGAACGGCGGCGCGAGAAGGAGGCCAGGATGACTGCTGTCGTCGCGGTAGCGGCCTTCCTCGCCGGGGCCTTGCTGAGCCTCACCGCGAGCTGGCTGCTGGTCTCGCGGCTGGAGCGGATCGGAGAGCGGCTCGGTCTGTCCGGGGCGCTGCTCGGCGTGGTCGCTGCACTGGCGGCGGACTCCCCCGAGATCACCAGCGCCGTCACAGCGATGGCGAGCGGCGAGCGGCGCCTGGGCGCCGGCGTGGTCATCGGGTCCAACGTCTTCAACCTGGCTGCGCTTCTCGGCCTCGCGGCGGTGGTAGCCGGGCGGATCGGCCTGCACCGCAAGGTAGTGCTGCTCGGCGGGACTGTCGCGGTCTGGGTGGCAGCCGTCTGCCTGCTGGTCACGCTCGGACTGCTGCCGCCGGCAGCAGGCTGCCCGCTCGGGCTGGCTGCCGTAGCGGCGTACCTGGCGGCCCTCGGCATCCCCGGCCGGCGCCGGGCCCGGCTGGCGCTGCCGCGGTGGTGGGCTGCCTGGCTCGAATCGGCGGTGACCGAAGAGGAGGAAGAACTGCATGCCGCTCCGCTGCCCGCGCCGAGACGCCGGTCAGATGTCGCCATCGCCATCGGGGCGGTGGTCGTCGTCGTCGCTGCCAGCGCGACGATGGAGCGCGCCGCCTCGGTGCTGGGGAGCCGCTTCGCGATACCTCAGATCGTGGTCGGCGGCCTGGTGCTCGCGGCCGTTACCAGCCTGCCGAATGCTGTCGCCGCCGTGTACCTGGCGAGGCGCGGGCGGGCGGCGGCGTCCTTCAGCACCGCGCTGAACAGCAACGCGCTGAACGTCGTTGCGGGCCTGCTGCTTCCCGCCGCGTTGATCGGACTGGGCCGGCCGTCGGGGCAGACCGCGCTGACCGCCGTCTGGTACCTCGGCCTGACCGTCGCGGCGTTGTCAATCGCCTACCGTGACCGCGGCCTGTCACGCCCGGCCGGCGTCCTGATCATCGTTGCCTACCTTGCATTCGCCGCGTCGGTGCTCGGCCTGGCCTATGACGGGCCGCCGGTCATGGGCGCAGCGATAGTCGCGGGCCTGGTTGTCACGGCAGTGTTCGGAGTGCACCTGGCCACCGGGAGCCTCCGTCAGCTGGCCGCCGACCGCCGCGTGGCCGGGCCAACGCGCAGCGCAGCGACCGGACTGCCGGTCGCGCGCCTGGGCACGGTGTGCACCACCGAGGACGTCCGCGCGCTGGAGGACGAGTAAGCGCACCGCCCGAAACTGCCGGCCTCAGCCAGCCGAGGCGGTGCCGGCGTCGATGTCGAGAACGACCTTCAGCTGGCCGGGGTCAGCGCAGGCGACAAGCGCCTCCGCCAGCCGGCTGAGCGGGAACCGGCCGGTGACGAGCGGCGCGAGGTCCAGCCTCCGCTGGGCGCACAGCGCGATGGCGCTGTCGTAGTCACGCGGCCGCGCCGCCCGCGGGCTCTTGATCGTCAGTTCCTTGTAGTACCACTCGTACGGGCGGGTATCGGCGATGCCGGTGATGATCCCGAACAGCATCACCTGCGCGCCAGCGCCGGCCAGGCGGAACGCCTGTGCGAGCGTGGCCGCCGACCCAGCGCATTCGACGACGATGTCCGCGCTCCGGCCAGCCGTCGCGTCCGCGACCGCCTCGTCCGCCTCATCGGGCCCGACCACTGCGCTGGCGCCGAACCGCCGGGCTAGCTCGTGCTTGGCGGCCGACCTGGTGACGGCGATGATGCTGCGCACGCCCCGCTCCCGCAGTAGCTGCAGGTGCAGCAGGCCGGCTACGCCGAGACCGATCACCACCGCGACGTCTTCCGGCCACGCCCGGATCGCGGACTGCGCGTGAATGCAGGTCGAAAGCACCTGGAGCAGCGCACCCTCATCGCGCGTGACCGAATCCGGAATCGGATGCAGCAGCGCCTCGTCGGCGGCGATGTACTCGGCGAAGCAGCCGTCGGCGTCACGGCCGAGCAGGCGGCCGTGCCGGCACAGGTGCGGCAGGTCGCGGCGGCAGCGGTCACAGCGGCCGCAGAAGGGCGACGGGTTGAGCAGCACGGCGGTGCCGGGCCCGAGCGCGCCGCCCCGGCCGGGGATCTCGACCCGGCCCGTCATCTCGTGGCCGAGAACCACCGGCGCGACAACCGGAACGTCGCCTGCGGCGATCTTGAGATCCGTGCCGCAGATACCGGCCTGGCTCACCCGCACCAGGGCCCGGCCGTCGGCTGCCCGCGCTGCCGGGACATCCCGGACCGCCACGCGGCCGGGACCCTCGATCACTGCTGCCCGCATCGGGCAATTGTTTCACTGTGGGCACTTCCGGTGCTATGAAGTGTTCAGGTGATCTGATCGCGCGTGCGGAGGCGAGAGTGGCGGAAGCGGCCGGCGAGTGACCGGGGTGGCGGGCTTCGCCGGGCTCGGCGTGATGGGCTCGGCCATGAGCGGCCACCTGCTGGCCGCCGGCTGGACAGTGGCCGGGTACGACATCGACCCGGCCCGCCTGGACGCGCACCGCGCCAGCGGCGGCGCCTGCGTCAGCAGTCCGGCCGAGCTGGCCGCGATGGCCGACATCGTGGTGACGTCGCTGCCGAGCGGCCAGGCATTGCTGGACGTCACGCTGGGCCCGGCCGGTCTCGCCGCCGCCGCCACGCCCGGCCTGACCGTCGTCGAGACCAGCACGCTGCCGCTGGAGGTCAAGGAGGAGGCCCGCCTGGCGCTCGCGGATCACGGCGCTTACTTGCTGGACTGCACGCTGAGCGGTACCGGCGCGCAGGCACGCAGCAGGGACCTGGTGGCCTATCTCAGCGGCGCGCAGCCTGGCAAGGACAAGGCGGCCGGGATGCTGCGCGCGATCACCCGCAGCCAGCATGACGTCGGCGAGTTCGGCAACGGCACTAAGGTCAAGATGATCGCCAACCTCCTGGTGACGATCCACAACGTCGCGGCGGCGGAGGCCCTGGTGCTGGCCGAGGCCGCCGGCCTGGATCCGCAGACCGTGCTGACCGCGGTCGGTGATGGCGCGGGCAGTTCCAGGATGCTCCAGGTACGGGGCCCGGCGATGGCCGCGCGGTGCTATGCCGGACCGGGCATGCGCACCGGCCTGTTCGCCAAGGACATCGACCTGATTACCGCATTCGCGCGCCAGGCCGGCTCCCCGGTGCCGCTGTTCACCCTCGCGACAGCGTTCTACCAGGCCGCTCTCGCGCAGGGCCGCGGGGACGAGGACACGGCCTGCGTTCACGCGATCATCCGTCAGCAGGCTGGCCTGGCGGCCGGATGAGGCTGACCGTTGACGTGCACACGCACGTCGTGCCTGCGCAAGTGATCGCCGACGCCCGGCGCGGGGCCGGCTTCGATGGGCTGACGATAGACCACCAGGGCGGGCAGGACTGGCTCGTGCACAGGCAGGGATTCCGTTACCCGGTTCCGGCCGCCTATTTCGACGTGGCCGCGCGGCTGCAATCGATGGACGAGCGCGGCATCAGCCATGCGCTGATCTCGATTGCCCCGACGCTGTTCATGTACTGGGCACCTGGCGCGGAGGCCGTCGAGTTCTGCCGGGCAGCCAATGACTTCCTCGCCGCGATGGCGGCCGGCTCGGGCGGCCGGCTGATCGCGCTCGCGACGCTGCCGATGCAGGCGCCCGCTGCCGCGGTCGCGGAGCTGACTCGCGCGGTGACCAGCCTTGGCATGCGCGGGGCGGAGATCGGCCCGGACGTCGGGGACACCCCGCTGGACGATCCCGCGGTGCGCCCGGTGCTCGCCGCGGCGGCCGGACTCGGGGTCCCGCTGATCCTCCATCCCTATTACGTGGGACAGCGACCGGGCCTGGCGGATTTCTACCTGACGAACCTGGTCGGCAACCCGCTGGCGACCACCGTGGGCGCGGCTCGCCTGATCTTCAGCGGGCTGCTGGACGAACTGCCCGGCCTGCGCCTGGTCCTGATGCACGGCGGCGGCTATCTCCCGTACCAGATCGGCCGGCTGGACCACGGCTACCAGGTTCGGCCCGAGTCGCGTGGCTGCCTGCGGCCGCCCTCACAGTACCTGCGCAGGTTCTGGTACGACTCGGTCACCCACGCGCCTGCCCCGCTCGCGTTCCTGGTCAGCATGGCCGGGGCGGACCGCGTGCTCTTCGGCACCGACTTCCCGTTCGACATGGCCGCGGGACCGGTTCGGGAGCAGGCGGCTGGCGCCGGCCTTGGCGAAGCGGACCTGGCTGGCATCGCCGGGCGCAACGCCAGCCGGCTGTTCGGCCTTGGCCTTCCGGCCTGACGCAAGGGAGAGGGCAGATGACAGCGGACCCGGCCCGGCCCGGCAGCGTCGCGCAGGTCCGGCTGCCCGGCGGGGTGATGCTGGCCGAGTGGGACGTTCCGGTGACCATGGACGACGGCGCCGTGCTGAGAGCCGACGTGTTCCGGCCGTCGGGGCCGGGCCAGTGGCCCGTGCTGCTCAGCTACGGGCCTTATGCCAAGGGCCTGGCCTTCCAGGACGGCTATCCCGACCAGTGGGAGCTGATGGTCGGCGCGCACCCCGACGTGACGCGCGGATCGAGCGGCGACTACCAGAACTGGGAGGTTGCCGACCCGGAGAAGTGGGTCCCGGACGGCTACGCCTGCGTGCGGGTGGACTCCCGCGGCGCCGGACGGTCACCGGGCCTGCTCGATCCCTACTCGGCACGGGAAACTCGCGACCTCTACGAGTGCATCGAGTGGGCGGCGGCGCAGCCATGGAGCACCGGCAAAGTCGGCCTGAACGGGATCTCCTATTACGCGATGAACGCCTGGCACGTCGCCTCGCTCCAGCCGCCGCATCTCGCCGCGATGTGCATCTGGGAAGGCGCGTCCGACTTCTACCGGGATGGCACGCACCACGGCGGCATCCTCTGCACGTTCTGGGAAAACTGGTACCGCAAGCAGGTCCTGCCCGTCCAGCATGGAGTCGGTGAGCGCGGGCCGACCAGCCGCAGCACCGGCGAGCCCGTCGCCGGGCCGCAGACGCTGAGCGAGGCCGAACTGGCGGCCAGCCGCGTGCCGTTCGGCGAGCAGATCCGCGAGCACCCGCTCGATGACGAATTCCACCGGATCCGCTCCGCCGACTTCGGCCAGATCACCGTGCCGTTCCTGTCCGCCGCCAACTGGGGCGGCCAGGGCCTGCATACCCGCGGCAACTTCGAGGGGTTCTGCCGCGCTGCCTCGCCGCGCAAGTGGCTGGAGGTGCACGGCCTGGAGCACTGGACGCACTTCTACACCGACTATGGCGTGGACCTGCAGAAGCGCTTCTTCGCCTGCTTCCTGCACGGCGACGACAGCCGCTGGCGGCAGCAGCCGCCGGTGCAACTGCAGGTGCGCACGCTCGATGGCTTCGTCCAGCGACCGGAGCAGGAGTGGCCGCTGGCCAGGACTCGCTGGCGGAAGCTGTGGCTGAAGCCGGACGCGCTGGAACTGGCCTGGGCCGAGCCCGGCGACCGGGGCCTTCAGTCAGCCTCCTATCAGGCCGGCGGCGAGGGCCTGACCTTCCGCACGCCGCCGTTTGACGACGAGGCCGAGATCACCGGGCCGGTCGCCGCGCGGCTGTTCGTCTCCTCATCCGCCGACGATGCGGACCTGTTCCTGGTCCTGCGGCTGCTGCGGCCGGACGGCGGCGAGGTCACCTTTCCCGGCGCCATCGACCCCCATACGCCGGTAGCGCAGGGCTGGCTGCGCATGTCGCACCGCACGCTCGACGAGACCCTGAGCACGCAGTACCGCCCCTACCATGCGCATACCGAGATCCAGCCACTGGTTCCCGGCGAGATATACCGTGCCGATGTGGAAATCTGGCCGACCAGCATCGTCGTTCCCGCGGACTACCGGCTGGCGCTCACGGTCCGCGGCCGCGACTACGCCAGGCGGCATCCTGGTGCCCCCCGGCTTGGCTCGTTCGTCAACGAGATGACCGGGTGCGGGCCCTTCCTGCACGATGACCCGGTGGACCGGCCGCCCGCGCTCGCGGGCAGCACGCAGACCCTCTGGGCCGCTCCCGACCGCAGACCCTACCTCCTGGTGCCCGTCATCCCGCCCGGCTGACACGCACGGATCCGGCTCCGCCTGGCCGGCTCAGCCGCTACCCCTGGAAGGAAGTCGATGAGAGAAGCCTTCGGTGGCTTGAGCACGGACTGGAAGGAAGGCATCAACTGGCAGGCCGTCCGCGAATGGCGGCTGCGCCGGGCACGGGAGGCCATGGCCCGGCACGGCCTGGGCGCCCTGCTCCTGATGTACGACGAGAACATGCGCTATGTGTCATCGACCTACACGCCGGGCTGGAACCGGCTGAAGCCGGGACTGCGATACGTAGTGCTCTGCGAGGGCAAGGAGCCGATCGTCTACGAGCAGGGCGACATCGGCATCCACCTCAAGGTTCATAACCCGTGGATTCCGCCGCAGAACGTGCGGCACTCCTACGCCTGGATCAAGGGAGCGGCCGGGCCCGCCTCGCAAGCCCAGGTGACCAAGTTCGTCACGGCGCTCATCGGCGACCTGGAGGATGCCGGCGTCCGGGACAAGCCGCTCGGCGTCGATTTCATCGATATCAACATGCTGCGCGCATTCGAGCGGGCCGGGGTGAGCTGGACCGACGGGATGTCCCCGATGATGGAGGCGCGCGCCATCAAGAGCCCGGACGAGCAGAAGGCGGCCAGGATCGTCGGCGCGATCTGTGACTCGCTGCACTACGAGTTCACCCAGTTCCTGCGACCCGGCCTGACCGAGAACGAGGTGGCCGCGTTCGGGTTCGAGTATCTCTACAACATTCCCGGCATGGAGGACGTGGAGGACATCATCGTGTCCTCCGGCCCGAATGCGTGGCCGAACTGGCGCAACTTCTCCGATCGCATCATCCGGCCGGGCGAGCTCGTGATCATCGACCTGGCCGCGCTCACCTGGAATGGCTTCAAGTCATGCGTCTACCGAACGTACTGCGCGGGTGGCCAGCCGACGGACGAGATGAAGCGCTATTACCAGACCGCGCACAAGTGGCTGTGGGACGCGATCGAGGTGGTGCGCCCCGGTGTCACCACGGCGGACATCGCGAGCAAGTGGCCGTCGGCGATGGAAGCCTGGGGGTATGAGGAAGAGGACCAGGCCGCTGCCAACTTGTGGGGGCACGGGCTCGGCCTGGCCCAGTACGACCGCCCGGTCATCTCCCGGATCTGGTCGCTGGACTACCCCGAGGAGATCCGGCCGGGCATGGTCTTCGCGCTGGAGACCCAGCACGGCAAGGTGCACGAGTTCGGCGTCCGCCTCGAGGAGATGCTCCTGGTCACCGACGATGGCCATGAGCTGCTATCCTCCTATGCCTCCGATCAGATCATCGTGACCGGATGAGACCGGTTGCTGCCGGGTGAGCGGCTTCCGGTGGCTGGTTCCGCTGACCTCTGGCCCGCCGCCGGTCATCGCCGGCGCCAAGGCCGCCCGGCTGTCGTCGGCGCTCCTGGCCGGGTTCAGGGTCCTGCCCGGCTGGGTGCTTCCGGTGGCCGCCGGCCGGCCGGCGATCGGCGCGGGCGTGGCGGCGATCCGGGCGGACGGCGTCGCAGCGGGGCGCAGGGCGGTGCTGGGCTACCCGCTCGAGCCGGCCCTGGCCGGCGAGCTCGAAACGGCGGTGACACGCCTTCGCGGGCGGGTGATCGTCCGCTCGTCCAGTCCGCTTGAGGCAGACCCGCGCTGGTCCGGGGCCTTCTCTTCGGTGGCGGAGGTCGGCCCGGCCGATGTCGCCGCAGCCGTGCGCAGCTGCCTGGCGTCCGTGCTGGCGCCCGATCCGCTGCGGCGGCTTGACTCGTGCGGGCTGCCGCTCGAGGCGGCCGAGCTCGCCGTCCTGCTGCAGCCGGAGATCAGCCCGGTGGCCGGCGGGACTGCCAGGGTCACGACGCAGCCGGACGGGGACATCGAGGTCACGGTCGAAGGCCTGGCCGGCCATCCCGGCGCGCTGCTGGCCGGCGCGGCGGACGGCGCCACGGCCCGCTTCCGCGGTGGTGCTATCGCCCTTACCGGCGGGAACGGGCTGGTATCGCTGATCGGCGCTGAGCACGCGCGCGCGGTTGCCGAGCTGGCCATGGGCGTCTGCCGGGTACTCGGCGATGACCTGATCGAGTGGGCACTCTGGCAGGGCGAGATATGGCTGCTGCAGTCGCTGCGGGAGCGGCCGCGCTCCCCCGCCGCACCGGACGACTCGCCGGACGCCGTGGCGGCCGGACCGCCGGGCGCGCATCCCCGGCCAGCCCCGCATGCGTCCGTGCTGGCGCTCGCCGAGGCGATACGGGCCAGCGGCCGGCCGGTGCCGGCGATCGCCGCCGCGCCGGGAGCCACGGCGGGACGGCTTGTCGCCTGCCGTCCGCACGAGCCGGCCACGCCGGATTGCCGCGATGCGGTGCTGCTGATCGACCGCCCGCTGGCGGCCTACGCGCCGCTGCTGTTCGCGGCGCGGGGCGTCATCTCGGCGGCTGGCCCGGCCAGCTCGCATCTCGCCACGGTCGCCCGCAGCCTCGGCGTGCCGATGGTGGTCGGCTGCCCGGTCGCGGCCGTCACTGCCGGGTATCCCCCGGCCAGCGAATGGCTTGCCGCGCTCGACGGCGGCACCGGCGACGTCAGGGTCATGGCAGGCCATGCCGTCTCCTGTTCGCCGTGACATGACACCGCGCCAGCTGCACCCGTGTGGCTACGGCGGTTGAGCGTGGTTGCCTGGACGCCAGGTGTCAGTGTCGGCCGCGCCGACCCTCGGCCAGCTAGCCGAGTACTCGGATAAAGGCTGATTCCTGGCAGATGCAATACTGCGACTATGCACGTGTTTTTGGCAGCCATGTTCAGGCTGGACCGCTGGGCTTCCGCCAGCGCCGGGCGAGCGGAGAGCGGAGGCTGCTGCCGTCCCGAATTCACGGGTAGATGAGCGTTGGCGGCCCGGCCGGGAGCTCGGGAGGAGACAACGACTCCAGCGCGGATCGGCTCCACTCCCCGGCCTCCGGGGATTCGTCAGCGCACACGCACTCATCTGGCGGCGCAACGGCACGTCTGGCCGGAGTCGCCCGGTCCTTCTTGCGGAAGGCTCTCAGCGCTGTCGGTTCCTGGATCAACTCGCTGTCCTACCTGCCGAAGTGGCTGATCCTCGCCTCGGTGATCGGGGTGATCGCCGGCTGCGGGGCCGTCGTGTTCTACGCGGCACTGACAGAGGCCACGCACCTGTTCCTCGGCCTGCTGGCGGGCTATTCGCCGCCGCTGCCAGCCGGCGAGGGCGGCGGCGGCGGGACGGGCCACTACGTCCGGCCATGGGCGATCCCGCTCGTGGTGATTCTCGGCGGGCTATTGGCCGGGTTCATCGTATTCACCTGGGCGCCTGAGGCCGAGGGACATGGAACCGACGCCGCGATCGACGCTGTCCACAAGAATCCCCGCGGCATCCGCCTGCGGGCTGTGGTGGTGAAGATAGTCGCCTCTGCCCTCACCATCGGATCGGGTGGATCTGGCGGCCGTGAGGGACCGACCGCGCAGATCAGTGCTGGGTTCGGCTCGTTCCTTGCCCGCGTGCTTGACCTGTCCCCCGAAGACGGGCGGATTGCCGTGTCGGTCGGTATCGGGTCGGGCATCGGCGCGATCTTCAGCGCCCCGCTGGGCGGGGCCGTGCTGGCCGCCGACATCGTCTACCGAGACGACTTCGAGTTCTCCGCGCTGCTGCCGGGAACCTGCGCATCAATCATCGCGTATGCGATCTTCGGCGGCGTTTACGGCTACCATCCGCTGTTCGCCGTCCCCGGTTACCACTTCGACCACCCGATCCAGTTGCTCTGGTTTGCGATCATCGGGTTGCTAGCCGGAGGGATCGGCCTGCTCTACTCGAAGGTGTTCTACGGAGTGGTGGCACTGAGCGTGCGGCTGCCGTTCACCCGAAAGCTGCGTCCCGCGCTCGGCGCAGCGCTCGTTGGCCTGCTCGCCCTGTGGCTCCCGGAGGTGCTCGGCACCGGCTACGGTTGGGTTCAGCAGGGACTTTCAAACGAACTACTGCATGTCCCGCTGTACGTCATCCTGGTGCTGCCGCTGGCCCGCATCGTAGCCACCGCCCTGTCGATCGGCACCGGCGGTTCC
Source organism: Actinomycetes bacterium (assembly GCA_021792405.1). Classification (GTDB taxonomy): domain Bacteria; phylum Actinomycetota; class Actinomycetes; order Streptosporangiales; family Streptosporangiaceae; genus JAJYUU01. The sequence continues at coordinate 22,622 of JAJYUU010000030.1, read as the reverse complement.
GGTGGAGTGTTCGGGCCAGGCATGGTCATCGGCGCGTTCGCCGGCCTCGCCGTCTGGCGCCTGCTCGAACCGATCGCGCCAGACGTGGGGCACAATCCTGCCCCGTTCGTCGTGGTCGGGATGATGGCCATGTTCGGCGGCATCTCCCGGGCACCGCTGGCGGTGATGCTGATGGTGGCGCAAATGACCGGGAGCATCGCGCTGCTCGGGCCCGCTATGGCCGCCGTCGCTGTGTCATGGTTCATCGTCGAGCACGCCGACGACAGCATCTACCGCTCGCAGTTGCGCAGCAAGGCCGACGCGGCCTCCAGCCGGATCGAGGCGGGCATGCCATCGCTGTCCGCGGTCAAGGTCTCGGGCGTGATGCGCAAGCCACAGGTCGTCCTCGACGAGCAGACTTCTCGCGCCGAGGCGCTGGACATGCTGCGTGAACAGGACCTGCCTGGGGCCCCTGTGGTCGACTCACGAGGCAGCTACCTCGGTACCGTCGAGACGCAACGACTGGCCGAGCAGGCGGCCGACGCCAGGGTCGGCGCTTTCGCTGATGCAACCACGGCCACGGTGGCGTCGTCGGCGAATCTAGACGTTGGCCTCGACGCCCTCCTTCACGCTGGCGGGCAATGGCTGACCGTGACGAGCGGCGCGCGTAAAGTCGTGGGCATCCTGTCCGTCAGTGACCTGGTACGCGGCTTCCAGCAGGCGATAGGGGCCAGTGCGCGACGGTTCACCTCGCTCCGCCCCTATGCGGTAGCGATCGAGGAGACAGTGGGGAGCGGATCGCCGCTCGCCGGACGCCCTATCCGAGACTCTGGACTGCCGCCTGAGTGCGTCATCGTCAGTATCCAGCGGGGTCAGGAAAGCATCCCGGCCGAGGGCGGCACCATTCTGCGCGATGGCGACGTGCTCAGCATCTTCGCTAGCCCGGCGAGGCTGGAACAGATCGGCGGCATGGTCCGGGGTGCCAGCCCGCCCGAGCCCCCGGAAATGCAGGGCAAGAACCAGATGGTGTGAGCCGGGTTCTGGTCAGCGGCACTGCAGATCAGAGGTCTCAGCCTCCCACCCAGTCCTTCGCCGACTCGCCACCAGTCGCAGCCGCCAGGCGATCACCAGCGCGATGACGGGCAGCAGCACGGCGGCCCGTCGTCCCGACTTCACTTCTCCGAATGCCTGCGGCGCAGCGCGGACCGCGCCCGGCCGCTGCAGCTAGCTGGTGCAGGTCGTGCGTAGCGCAGCGCGCTTTGCCCGGTATGGTTATCTCAGTACGACGATGGCCGATGTCACCGCGCACGCCCAGGCATCCAAAGGCACCCATGAAGTCAGCGACGCCGCATCCGGTCAGGCACCCCATCTTCGCCCGCGCCTTCCCGGCCATGAGCCGGGCCCTGGAGGCCGGCGGGATCGCCGAGCACCGCAAGTACTACCCGGCCACCGTCAGCCGGGTACTGGCGGTCGAGCCGGCGCCGCGACTGCGCGCTGCCGCCATTGCCGCCGCCCGCGAGATCCCCGTTCCCATCGAGGTCACCAACGGCGTCGCCAGCGCGCTGCCCGCCGAGGACGCCAGCTACGACGCCGCGGTGGTCTCTCTGGTCCTGTGCTCCGTCCCGGATCAGGATGCGGCGCTGGCCGAGATCCGCCGGGTGCTGCGGCCCGGCGGCCTGCTCTGCTTCCTGGAGCACGTGCGCGCCGACTCGGCCGGTCTTGCCCGGATGCAGCGGGCGCTGGAAGACCAGGCGGGCTAGCCGGCAGCCAGGCTAGCCCGCGGACTCAGGCCGCTCGCCTGGACTTTTGTGACTGGAGCGGTTCTCGGGTCTACTGGGACGGGGGGCAGTAATGGTGTGTCCGGGAACCAGCACACAGCAGACTAAATCGGACGAACAGCGCACGCCGCGGCCAGGGCATCGCCGGGCCGCCTGGCTGGCCGCCAGATCTGCGCGAATCCGTTGGCTCGCCGGCGCCGCAGTCGCCCTGGTGTGCCTCGGGCTAATGACTGCCGGAATTCTGGGCGTAGTTCGCTACGTGTCCACATACTGGCTGTACCGCGGATTCGCCCAGCCGATCCTGCCCCGCAGCGTGGTCGTGCGGCAGCACGGGGTAGCTCGCCGGGTCGCCGTGATCCCGGCATCGGTACATCAGATCACGATCGCCAGCCGAGCTCTTGGCGGCTATCGGGACCCGGTCGACGTCGTCCTGCCGCCGGGGTACGCGGCCCACCCTGGCCGGCGCTATCCGGTGCTGTACCTGCTGACCGGAAGCCCCGGCGACCCGTCTAACTTCCTGACTGTCGGCCAGATAGGGGTGGCTGAGGCCGAACTCGTCGCGGCAGGCCGGATCAAGCCGCTCATCCTGGTAGTGCCCGCCGGCGGCCGCTCGTTCTTTGCTGACCACGAGTGGGCGGACGCGATCCAGCCCGGCAACGACTGGGCGACATTCGTGGCAAGGGACCTGGTCAACACCATCGACGCGCGGTACCGCACGGTCGCCAGCGGCTCCTGGCGCGGCCTCGCCGGCCTGTCCGAGGGCGGCTTCGGCGCGCTGAACATCGGGCTGCACCACCCTGGCGAGTTCCGGCTGCTGGAGAGCTGGTCCGGCTACATGCACGCCGACCCGATCGCCGCCGTCTACGGCCGCGACCGCCAGCTCATGCGCGACAACAGCCCTGCCAACACCGTCCGGTCGGCAGCCGGGCAGCTTCGCTCAGACCGCACCTACATCTGGTTCTACAGCGGCACCCGCGATCCGCTGACGCCGCAGAACCTCGCGTTCAATGCCGAGTTGACCACGCTCGGGCTTGCGCACCATTACTTTCGCTGGCCCGGAGCGCACGACTGGGGGATGTGGCGGACGCTCGCGCCGCGGGCGCTGATCACCGCATCGGAGCACCTTGGCCGTGGCTAGCCGGAGGCAGGCACTGCTGACCGCCACCAGGCGGGCGGTGCTGCTGCCCGCCGCGATCATCCTGATCACGACACTCACCACCGGCTGGCTGTACTGGGTGCGCGAGCCCGTCGCGAGCTGGCCAGGACCGAGGGCGGCGGACGTGCTCCCGCTGGACGAACTGGCCGGACACGACCGCGTGCCGCTAATCGTCTGCATCATGGCATTCGGGCTCGCCGGAGTGACGCTGGGCCTGGTCACCAGAGCCCTGCGGCTCAGCCGGCTGTCCGCCGGGCTGTGCCTGGCTCTCGGAGTCGGCGGGTGGCTGTTCGCCGTCGACGCCGTAAGCCTGTTCATCGTGCGTCAGGAGCCGCTGTCGGCAACGCTCCGCCCGGCAGCCGGGGTGCAGGCGATCTATCTCGCCGCGGTCATGGCCGGCGCCGGCGGCGCCCTGCTCGGCCACCGCGGCGGAAGCGCCCGTACGGCCGGGACCGCACGGCTGCTGACCGCGATGGTCGCGGTCGGCGGACTGGTCAACCTTGCCTCGGCGCTGTTCCGGCGCCCTGGCCAGGCCCTCGGCACGGTCGAGCGGCTCGGACCCGGGGTGGTGCACCCCGCCGCGCATGTGCTGGTCGTCCCGGTCGGAGCGCTGCTGCTGATCGCATCCCGCGGGCTGGCGCGCGGAAACCGGCGCGCCTGGCAGCTTTCGGTTGCCTTGCTGGGGATGTCAGCCGTGCTGCATGTGCTTCGCGGACCGGACTACGCAGCGGCGATCGTCACCGCGCTGATAGCGGTAGCCCTGCTCGCCAGGCGCCAGGATTTCCCGTTCAGCGGGGATCCCGGCGCTCAGCCGTCCGCGGTAGTCCGCCTGACGGGACTGCTGGCGCTTGCCGTGGGCTACGGGCTGATCGCGATCTTCGTTTACCGGACGGCAGCCGGTGTCTCGTTCAGCCTGACCGCGGCATCCGCAGACACGCTGAGAGGGCTCATCGGCATGCGGCCAGCGGGCGAGGCCTACCTCGGCCGCGGCTTCTCCCGGTGGTTCCCGCTTTCCGTGCTGTCCATCGCGGCAATCGGCCTGATCTGGGCCGCCGACGTGTGGCTCCGGCCGTGGCGCCAGCGCATCTTCCCCGACGCCGGGCGCCGCGAGCGTGCCGCGCAAATAGTGCGGCAGTGGGGCGCTGACACGCTCGCACCGTTCGCGATGCGGGCGGACAAGGACTGGTTCATCAGGCACCGGACGCTGATCGCGTTCCGGGTGGTGCGCGACGTCGCGGTGATAGGCGGCGATCCCGTCGGGCCGCCGCAGCAGGCCGGCCAGGCCCTGGACGAGTTCCTGGCCTACGCCCGTTCCCGCGGCTGGCATGTCGCGGTGCTCGGCGCGTCGGACCGGCTGCTGCAGACCTACCGCGACCGCGCGCTGCACCCTATCTACCATGGCGATGAGGCGATCATCGATGTGCCCTCGTTCTCGCTTGACGGCCGGCCCATGCGCACGAGCAGGCAGGCCGTGCACCGCCTGGAGCGGCGCGGTTACCGCACCGAGGCGATGTGGGCGGGCGACGTGCCGCCGGCCCTTCGCGCGGACCTGGCCGCCCTGGATAAGGCCTGGCTGCGCGGCGGGGTCAGGAAGGGCTTCACGATGGAGCTTGACAGCCTCTTCCGGCTCGGCGGCACCGACGCGGTCTTCCTTATCGGCCGGGACTCCAGCGGCCAGCTGGCCGGGTGCCTGCACATGGCGGTGTGCGGACCGAGCCGGTCGCTGTCGCTGTCCTCGATGCCCCGCAAGCCAGGAACGCCGAACGGGTTCAGCGCCTGGCTGATCGTGAACGCAGTATGGTGGGCGCGCCGTAACGGCTTCCAGCACCTCTCGCTGAACTTCGCGCCATTCGCCGACCTGCTGTCGGCTGGCACGCCCAGCTCCTCGGCGCAGCGCCTGAAGCGGGGTGCGCTGCTCAGTCTGAAGCACGCGCTCGCGCTCCAGCTCGACAACCTGGTGCGGTTCGACCGGCAGTTCAGTCCGCACTGGCAGTCCAGATACGTGGTGGTAGAGCACCGGACCGACTTGCCGCGCATCGCGTTCGCCGCGATGGCCGCCGAAGGCTACCTGCCGCACGCCGACCTGGTCCGCGGCGCGAACTGGCTGCCGGACGCCGACAAGCCGGGAGCGCCGCCACCCGATGGCGCCGCGGAGCCGGCCGGGGCGCACCAGGCCGGATCCGGGAAATCGGGCAGGCGATGATGCTCGCCGCCGGGCTCTTGCTGGCCCTGCTGTCGACCGCGGCGCTGAACGGCGGGTTCTTCCTGCAGCATGCCGCCAGCCAACGGCTGCCTGAGCTCACCGTGCGACGCCCGTTCGCCTCCCTGTCCGCCTTGTTCTCCAACCTGCGCTGGGTCACTGGCTTCGTGACCGGCCTGGCCGGCTGGGCGCTCTACATCGCGGCGCTCGGGCTGGCACCGCTGTCGCTGGTGCAGGCCACTGCGGCGGGTGGGATGGGGCTGCTCGCGCTGCTCGTCCGGGCCGGCGGGGTCCGCCTGGCAGCGCGCGAGTGGGCGGCCGTCGCGGCAGCAGTCAGCGGGCTGCTCCTGGTCGGTCTCTCGCTGCCGGCTGGCACGGCTCACACCGCAGCGAAGGGCTGGGGCTTGCCGCTGATCTGGGTGCTGGCCTCGCTGCTGGCAGCCGGCCTTGCCGCCAGTCCCGTCGCGGTCGCGCTGCGGCCAGGGGCCGGACTCGCTGTCGCCTCCGGCCTGCTCTACGCCGCGGGCGACATCGCCACCAAAGCGGCGGTCAGCGGCATCAACCCGGTGTACCTGTTCGCTGTTCTGATCCCGCTCTGTCACGGCCTGGCCTTCGTGGCGCTGCAGCTGGCATTCCAGCGCGGCAGCGCCCTGGCCACGGCCGGGGTATCCAGCCTGCTGACCAACCTGCTGCCGATCGTGGCCGGCTTGGCCGCCTTCCACGAGCAGATGCCGGGCGGCCTGCCCGGCATCCTGCGCGGTCTGGGGTTCACCGGAGCCGTGCTCGGAGCTGCCTTGCTTGCGGGCATTGGCCCGCACGGCAAGGCGAGAACGCCTGACTCTGATCAGGCTCGCCGCCCTGGCGTGAGAGCGACGTCCCGGTAAGCGGCTGTCTTCGGCCCGGCATTCGCTTCCGCTGGCCGTCACGGCTGTCTCACCGGGTCCGACCCGGGCTCAGGAGTGGATGATCTCGGTGTCGTGACAGAAGTGGACTCGGTCCGGCGCCGCTTCGCGGATCCTGGTCAGCGAGGCGCGCCAGGCGGCCACGTCGCTGGCCTGACCCTCGGGCAGGTCATCGCTGGCCGGGTCCAGGTACTGCCGCGGCTTGTAAGCGGCATCGCCGACCAGCACATCGGACAGGCCGTCAGCCGAGTCGACGAACACCGACTGATGACCCACGGTGTGGCCGGGCGTCGCGATCACCCGCAGGCCAGGCAGGACCTCGGCATCGCCGTCGAGCAACTCGAACCTGGCGTTCATGAAGTCGAACCAGTCGGCCAGCTTGGGCGATTCGCGCCGGGCCCGGTCCAGTTCGGCCCGCTGGACGCAGAAGGCGGCGTGCTTGAAGACCGCGTTCTGCCCGCAGTGGTCGAAATGCAAGTGCGTGTTGATCACCAGGCTGATATCGCCGGGCGTCATGCCCAGGTCATCCAGCGCGTCAGCAACCGACCGGTTGACAACCCGCCAGTCGTCGAGCCACCGCTGCGGACCGCCGACACCAGTGTCGACGAGCACCGCCCCGCCCGGAAAGCGCACCACGAAGCCGTGCACCGGCCACTCGTTCCCGTCCACGCCCCGGAGGCTGGCCAGCGCCAGCCGGGTGATCTCCAGTGCCACCGGCCACCGCCCTCCCGGTTCTGACGAGCCCGGCGGATTATACTACTCGGCGGCCCGGGCTGGCACTCCGGCGGACCGGGCTGCCCGCTGGCCGGCCTGCTCCCGGTGCACGCCCCAGGCGCGCGCGACGGCGAGCAGCACGACCAGGACCGCGACGGCCAGCAGCACGGTAGGCGCGAACCCCTGCACCAGGTACCTGTCGAACGAGGCCAGCGACCGGACCGGCACCCCGGCCACATCCCCCGGCATGTTCGCGATCGTGGCTGCGCACAATCGCACTAGCACGAGCCAGTCGAGCCGGGTGGCCGGATAAAGGACCAGCACGCAGATGATCATTGCGTCGTACCAGGGCAACTGGTAGGGCCAGACGATGAGCCAGGCCAGGCTCATCGCGACCGCCGGCCGGACTGCCGGGCGCCTCCCGTCACCCGGCGGGAGCCGCCACAGCAGCAGCGCGGCCATCCCGATGAACAGCCCCACCGCGAGTATGACCAGGTATTTCCAGCCGTTCAGTTGCACGGTCCGGAAGAAGCTGTCCTGGGTCGTCTGGTCAGTGCGGGCAAACAAGCCCAGGATGGCGGGTTTGCCGAGCCATGCGTAGGTCGGGCCGACCACTGCCAGCGCTCCGGCGGTGGCCGCGGCCAGCGCCGGCATCGACCGGCGCAGCGCCCACGCCAGGGCGATGCCGAACAGCGCGTAGTCGATCTTGACGGCGGCGGCCAGGCCGACCAGCGCTCCCGCGGCGACCGCCCGCCACAGTTGCGGCCGATGTCCGGCCCCGGTCGGCGGGCCGCCGAGAGCGAGCAGGCCGAGAATGCCGGCGGCAGCCGCTGCCGCATCCAGGTGCCCGGCCGCTACCAGGTCCCAGAGCAGCAGCGGGTTGATGGTCCACAGCAGGTGCGCACGCAGCCGGGCAGCGGGCCTGAAGCGCAGCACGCGATCGAGCGCCAGCGCCACCACGCCGAATGCCGCCGCATTCCAGAGTTTCAGCCAGAACACGACCCGTGCCATCGAGTTGCCGCCGAGCTTGGCGGCCAGGTACTGCTCGATCGTGGCTGCCGGACCGTAGAGGCTGACCTGGTGCTGCCAGAGGGCTGGGATGGAGATGCCGAACGCCGGATCGGTCAAGCGCACCAAAAGCGGGGTGGCCACGTACGGGTTATCGCCAGCCAGGACCAGGCGGCCATATGCGGCGTAATCGAGCGCATCGGTAGAGCCAGCCGGCGGCAGCACGGTGAGCGCCAGCACTGCCACCGCGGCGGCGACCAGGATGAGGCGGATCGGCCCGCGGGCGCCCCGGCGGGCGGCTACCAGTCCCGCGGCGACGCCGCCGAGCGCGAGCACCGCGGCGAGCCACAGGGCCTGCGAGGCGAGGCGGCCGGATACGTGAGCGTGCAACTCGAACGGGGGCCCGGTAGCTGGCATCGCGATCCGCGGTGTCATCCAGTCCTCGCGGACCAGTGCGGCCCCGACCATGATCAGGATCGCACCGCCGATGCCGACGCCCGAGAGCCACCCGAGCAGCCGGACAGGGCGGCCCTGAGCCGCTGTGCTGGCGGAGATCTGGACCTGCTGCGTCAACCGGACTGAGTCGGTCATTGGTCCTTATCGAGGAAGGGTTCGCGGCGATGCCACTGTGCCGCGCGGCGCGGGCCTTCGTCTGCACTCAGACGAAGGCTCTACCCGGCCCGGCCAGCCGGCCAAACGCAGGCGGCCGACCGACTCCGTCCGCTCACGGAGAATCCGTGACGCCCCGCCGGGCTAGCCCTGGTAGTAGCGGTCCGCGACGGCGAGCGCCTCGTCGAGGATCGCGAGCCCTTCCTTGGCCTGCTCCGCTGAGATCGTGCACGGCGGTACCACGTGCAGCCGGTTGTAGTTGGTGAACGGGACCAGGCCGCGAGCCCGGCACTCCGCGACCAGGGCCGTCATCGCCGCCGAGCTACCGCCGTAGGGGGCGAGCATCGCCCTGCTCTCGCGATCGGACACCAGATCGAGGGCCCAGAATACCGCGGTCCCTCGTACCTCGCCGATCACCGGATGCCGGTCTGCCAGCTCACGCAGGCCCGGCCCGAGCACCTGCGAGCCGATCGTGCGCGCGTTCCCTATGATGTCCTCGTCTTTCATCGCGTCGATCGTCGCGACAATCGACGCGCACGCCAGCGGGTGCCCCGAATAGGTAAGCCCGCCGGGGAAGACCCGCTCGTCGAAGGTGGCCGCGATCGGGTCGGAGATGATCACGCCGCCTGCCGGGACATAGCCGGAGTTGGACCCCTTGGCGAAGACGATGAGGTCCGGCACCACGTCGTGGTCCTCGAACGCGAACCAGCGGCCGGCCCGCCCGAAGCCGCACATCACCTCGTCAGCGATGTACACGATGCCGTACCGGTCGCACAGCCTGCGCACGCCGGCCAGGTAGCCCGGCGGCGGGATCAGCACGCCCGCCGTGCCGACAATCGATTCCAGCAGGACAGCGGCGATCGTTTCCGGGCCTTCCATCTGGATGACCTGCTCCAGGTGAGCCAGAGCCCGCTCGCACTCCTGCTCCGGCGTGGTCGCCCAGAACGCCGACCGGTACAGATACGGCCCGAAGAAGTGCACGTGGCCGACGGCGAACTCGTTCGGCCAGCGGCGCGGGTCACCGGTCGAGTTGATCGCCGCTCCGGTGTTCCCGTGGTAGGAGCGGTAGAAGCTGAGCACCTTGCTGCGCCCGGTGTGCAGCCGGGCCATCCGGATCGCGTTCTCGTTCGCGTCCGCGCCGCCGTTAGTGAAGAACACCTTCTGAAAGCCCGCTGGCGCCAGCTCGGCGAGCCGCCTGGCGGCCTCGCCGCGCGCCTCGTTCGCATGCTGGGGCGCGATGGTCGAGAGCTTGGCCGCCTGCGCCGCGATCGCCGCCGTCACCCTCGGGTGCTGGTGACCGATGTTGGTGTTGACGAGCTGGCTGGAGAAGTCCAGGTACCGGTTGCCGTCGTAGTCCCAGAAGTAGCAGCCTTCGGCGCCGGCCACGGCTATCGGCGTCAGCGCCTTCTGCGCGGACCAGGAGTGAAACACGTGCGCCCGGTCCGTCGCGTAGACCTCGGCCCCGCGCTGCGGGTCGACGGCATAGTCGGTCATGGCGCTCAGCTTCCTCGTCCGGGGGCTCACTGCCAGCTCATCGGCTGGCTGCTCAGCAGCCTAGCAGCGCCCGGCCGGTGACAGCCCTGACAGAACGCCGGCCACTGCCCGCCGCGCCTTACAGTCCGTAACCGCGCTCGCGGAACAGCGACGCGACCTGGTCCCGCGGCAGCCCCGGACTGCGATGGCCGTCCCTGCCGGTCATGTCTTCACCGGCCACCAGAGCATTCGCGACCGCCTCCTCGGTAGCCTGCACGACCGCAGCGTAAAACGGGTCGAGCGCGCCCCACGGAACGAACCTGAGCATGTCGTAGTCGGCCGTCCCGCCACCAGCGCGCCGGCCGGCTCCCGCCGTGATCGCACCGGGATTGCCGGTGGAGAAGGCCAGGAACAGGTCCCCGGAGAAGTGCGAGCCCGTCGTTCCCGTCCGGGCCAGCCCGAGCGTCACCCGGCGGGCGAGCGCCTTGCACTGGCCGGGAAGCAAGGGGGCGTTCGTGCCGACGACCGCGATCACCGAGCCCGAGCCCTCGGGCGCGAGGCTGAAGGTGGCCATCGGGTCGTCCGCAGTCACCAGCCGGCCGACCGGCAGGCCGGCCAGCGTCAGCTCGGCTCGGCTGCCGAAGTTCGCCTGCACGAACACGCCGAGGGCGTAGTCCGTGCCCGCGTGGCTGACCAGCCGCGATGAGGTTCCCGAGCCGCCCTTGAAGTGGTAGCAGCTCATCCCGGTACCGCCACCGACCGAGCCCTCGGCCACCGGCCCGGTCGCCGCTGCCTCCAGGGCGGCGATCGCCGTCTCCTGCGTGACGTGCTGGCCGTTGATGTCGTTGAGGTAGCCGTCCCAGGTCTCGGCAACAACCGGGAGCAGCCATACCTGCGCAAGGTGCGGATGATGACGCACGGTCCACGCCACGATCCCGGCATGCACGACGCCGACCGCGTGAGTATTGGTGATCCCGACTGGCCCGCTGAACGTGCCGGATTCCTCGATCCAGGACAGGCCCGTCATCTCGCCGTTGCCGTTCTGGGCGAAGAAGCCGGCCGTGACCGGATCGCCGGCCCCGGCCGCGCCACGCGGGTGGATTGCCGTCACGCCGGTACGCACCGCATCGCCGCGGATCAGCGTCTGGTAGCCGACCTCCACGCCCGGCACGTCGGTAATCGCGTTCCACTGGCCCGGCCTGCCGTCGAACGGGATCCCCAGGTCACGCGCGCGAACCGGACTGGCAGGGAGTGCGCCGTTCATGCCGGATGCTCCTCGTCGATCACTGTCGGCCGATCACTCTCGCCAACGCTGGATGAGCGTCCCGGTTGCGCCAGGCGCATGATCTCCTCGAACGCCTCCACGTTCCCCATCGCGTCGTTGACAGGATTGTGGTCGTGGGCTGTTCTCCTGAACCGCTTCCAGCCCTGCGTGTCGCTCCAGTTCCGGTTCAGGCCAGCCCAGAAGTCGCTGATACGGCGGCCTGAGTGCCCGAACGGGTTGTCCATGCCAGCCCGGTCGAACATTCCCGCGATCCACTGCCAGTCATAAGCCGGGTTGTCGCTCACAAAGACAGGCCGACTGCTGCCGAGGTGCTCGTGCAGCCAGGCCGCGAAACTCTCAGCGACGTCCTTGTCGGCCGCGACGCGCTCGCCGACGATGCTGATCGCCGGGTTCTCCGGGTCCGGCGTCGCCTGGAACAGGCGCCCGTGGAACGTGTCACGCGTGTCGTAATGCACGGCCCCGAACTCAGTCAGCACACCGTGCACCGGACTGATGCCGCGTGCCTCACAGTCGACGAACACCCAGGGTGTCTTCATGCTCATCCTCGTCGCAGCGGGGCAGCTCGGCGTCCTGGTCGCGGTCGGTGGCGTTGACGTCGATGTGCAGCCGGAGCTTCCCGGTCCGCGGTTCGCTGCTGCGACTGAGGATAAGGGTGGGCTGCGCGCCGCCGAAACCGGCATCGGGAAGCCCGATCTCGATGCTTCCGTCGTCATCCTTCCGCCGGGTGTTGCGGTGTCATCATGGCGTAGGACCTGTGCGGCCGCCGGCCGCCGGGCGGAAGGAGGACGGAGATGGGCGAGAGCGCATCGCTGCTGTTGCGCAATGCCTCGGTGCTGGATCCCGAACGGGGTGAGATCATCCCTGACCGAGCGGTTCTGGTGCGCGGCACCGAGATCGCGGAGATCGGTGATGCCGGCCTGCGGGCGCCCGGCGCCCGCGCCATCGACGTCCGGGGACAGATTCTTATGCCGGGGCTGATCGACGCGCATGTGCACGTGACGTCCTACACCGCCGATCTTGCCGCCGCCGCGGAGTACTCCCCGTTTTACGTGGCCGCCAGGGCCGGGCAGATCCTGCGGGGCATGCTCGATCGCGGGTTCACCACGGTACGGGACGCGGCGGGCGCGGACTATGGGCTAGCGCAGGCGGTGCAGGAGGGCTACCTGACCGGGCCGCGGCTGCTATTCGGGGGCAAGGCGCTGACTCAGACCGGCGGGCATGGCGATGGCAGGCCGCGCGGCCGTGACGCTTACGACGACGCCTACTGCCGCCCCTCGCACGGCCGGATCGTGGACGGAGTCGCCGAGGTGCGGCGGGCGGTGCGGGATGAGATCCGTCGCGGCGCCGACCACATCAAGGTCATGCTGAGCGGCGGCGTCGCATCGCCGACCGACCGGGTGGACAGCACGCAGTTCTCGATGGAGGAGATCCAGGCGGCCGTGGAAGAAGCACAGGCCGCCAACCGCTATGTCCTGGGCCACGCCTATACCGCGGCGGCGGTCAACCGCGGCCTGCGGGCCGGGGTCCGCTCGATCGAGCACGGCAACCTGATGGATGAGACCAGCGCGGCACTGTTCCGGGAGACCGGCGCGTTCTACGTGCCCACCCTCGTGACCTACCAGGCACTAGCCGAGGAAGGCCTGGCGGCGGGGCTGCCGCCGGCCAGCCACCGCAAGGTCTTCGACGTGCTGGAGTCCGGACTGCATGCCCTGGAGCTAGCGCACCGCAGCGGAGTGCCGATCGCCTATGGTACCGACCTGCTCGGCGACATGCACCGTCACCAGCTGCGGGAGTTCACCATCCGCGCCCAGGTGCAGCCTGCTGCCGACATCATCCGCTCCGCCACTACCGTCGCAGCGGACCTGGTGAATCTTGCCGGCCGGGCCGGGGTGATCCGCGAGCACGCCTTCGCCGACCTGCTCGTCCTTGATGCCAGCCCGCTCGATGACATCGGCGTGCTGACCCGGCCGCACCAGCACCTGAAGCTGATCATGCATGCGGGCCGCATCCACCACAACACCCTGCAATGACCAAACGGCGGCGCCGGCGCCGTCCAGTGATCCGGGCCAGCCGTCCCGGCAGTCCCCGTGAGAACGGTCCGGGATTAAAACGCCGCGCGGAAGCACGCGGCTGGCGCTCAGCGCTAGCCCGGCACGCCGAGCGCAGCCCCGCGATCACTGCGCAGCGCGTGCGGCGCTGCGAGCATCCCCGCCGAGGCCCGTGACGGCCCGTATCGACATCGAGTCAAGCATGCGCTGCATGCCCGGGCCGATGTGGCCGACGGCGATCGCCTGAACCTGATTCTCGCGCAGGAACCGCGCCACGCGGGCATGATGAGCTCCCTCGGTGCCCTGGTCATGCAGCGTTCCCCAGCCGACCGTGAACTCCTGCCAGCCGCGGATCTCGCCGTCGCTCACGTCGGCCACCGCGACGCGCTCGGCTCTTCCCCACCGGGGATCGACTTCGCCATCGGCGGTCACCGGCACACACACCCTCACCTCAAGCCCTCCTCTGCGCAGCGGCACTGCCGCTACCCATGACGGTAGCGCTACTCCCATCGAACCAGGTACGACGGTCAGGTCAGCGAACTTCGGTGTACTGGCTGCGGTCGAGCCGCACGGCATCGGTGTACTCGCTGCCGTCCGGCTCCGCGCTGTCGCCGGTGAACCGTCCGTGGTCCAGCTGCACGCCGTTGAACCCGGCCCTGGCAAGCAACTTGCGCAGGTACTGCCGTCCGGTCAGGCCCGCGAGCGCGACAGCGATGACGGCGGCGAGCACCGAGCCGCCGAACACCGCGAGCCCGCCGACGACGTGTCCCAGCATCATCATGATCACTGCGACCAGCACGGCCACTGGCACGGCTGCCAGCAGCAGCAGTGTGAGCAGCGTCACGGCGATCACGGCCATGGCCGACCTGCCCTGCGCCCGTTCCGCATGCCAACCGGTCATCACGCTCACCTCGCCAGCCCGGACTAGGCCAGGGGGCCGGGCCTATCCCCACAGCAACACGATATATCGTGTCCTGTAATTGTCAACGCGCCTCTCGAACAGGATGTTCCGGCAACCCGCCTTCGACGTAACGGTCACCGGCCGCGGCCAGTGACTACGATGAAGGACATGGACGTCCGGGCCAGTGACAAGCTCCCCGGAGCTAAGGTGCGCCTCAGACGGCGCCCGCCAGCCGGGGCCTCATCAGCTGCCCGGCCCAGGGAATGGCTGGCACGAGCAGACGGCGTTGTCCAGGAAGTCAGGACGGAAGGCCCGTCTCTTACCGTCATCGGGCAGCCCCGGCAGTACCAGCCCGGTCGCGCGGAGCGCCGGAGCGGCGTACCTGCCGAGGTCATAACGTCCGACCATGCGCCCAACCTCTGCACGTGCTCGTGGGCGTATTCACACGGGAAGCTGACCCTCAAGCACTTCAACGCAGCCTGCCCGGTGCACCTGGCCACTCCCGGTCGCTAGTGACCCGCACCGCACCGGGTGCGCGACAGGCGCACCGCCCACCCGGGGATGCTACTGGTTGACCGGGAAGCCCAGGTTCACGCCGCCGTGGCTCGGGTCGAGCCAGCGCGAGGTGACTGCCTTCCCGCGGGTGTAGAAATGGACGCCCTCGGTGCCGTGCACGTGCGTGTCTCCGAACAGCGACGACTTCCAGCCGCCGAAGGAGTAGAACGCCATCGGCACCGGGATCGGGACGTTGACCCCGACCATGCCAACCTCCACCTCGTGCGTGAAGCGGCGCGCCGCTCCCCCGTCGTTGGTGAAGATCGCGGTGCCGTTGCCGTAGGGGTTGGCATTGACGATCTCCAGCGCGCGGGCGTAACTGCCCGCCCTGACCACCGACAGCACCGGCCCGAAGATCTCGTCCTGGTAGGCGCGCATCTGAGGGGTCACATGGTCCAGCACCGTGGGCCCGAGCCAGAAACCGTCGGCCGCGCCGCCGGTGACCGGGTGGTCGCGGCCGTCGACCGCGAGCGTCGCGCCCTCGGCCACGCCAGAGTCCAGGTAGCTCGCCACCTTGTCGCGGTGGTCACGGGTGACCAGCGGACCCATCTCGGAGCCCTCCGCATCGCCGGGTCCGACGGTCAGCTTCCCGATCCGGTCGGCGATCTTGCCGACCAGTTCGTCGCCGATCGGGTCGACGGCCACCAGGACCGAGATCGCCATGCACCGCTCGCCAGCCGAGCCGAAGCCCGCGTTCACCGCGGCGTCCGCGGCCAGGTCAAGGTCGGCGTCGGGCAGCACCACCATGTGGTTCTTGGCGCCGCCGAGTGCCTGCACTCGCTTACCGTGGCTAGTCGCGGTCTCCGCGACGTAGCGAGCGATCGGCGTCGAGCCGACGAAGCTCACCGCGCGCACGTCAGGGTGGGACAGCAGCGCGTCGACGGCGGGCTTCGCGCCGTGCACGACGTTGAACGCGCCGTCGGGCAGGCCCGCCTGCGCCAGCAATTCGGCGAGCAGCAGCGAGGCCGACGGGTCCTTCTCTGACGGCTTGAGCACGAACGTGTTCCCGCAAGCCAGCGCGATCGGGAACATCCACATCGGCACCATGGCCGGGAAGTTGAATGGCGTGATGCCGGCCACCACGCCGACCGGCTGACGGATCGAGTACGCGTCGATGCCGGTGGAGACGTTCTCGGAGAACCCGCCCTTCAGCAGGTGCGGGATGCCGCAGGCGAAGTCCACCACCTCCAGGCCGCGGGCGACCTCGCCCGCCGCGTCCGACACCACCTTGCCATGCTCAGCGGTAATCCGCGCCGCCAGCTCGCCCGAGTGCTTACGGACCAGCTCGCGGAACTCGAACAGCACTGCGGCCCGGCGCACCAGCGAGGTTTCGCGCCAGCCAGGCAGGGCCGCGGCTGCCGCCGCCACCGCGGCGTCTACCTCGGCCGCGGTCGCATAGTCGACAGTCCCGGACACCCGGCCGGTCGCCGGGTTGTAGATGTCGCCGCGGGTGGCCGCCGCGCCGGTCCACGGCTTCCCGTTGATCCAGTGCGTGCGATGCGTGGTTGCCTGCTCCATTGCGCTGTCTCCCATCGTTCCCTGACAGTGTGTCGCTGCCGCGCGGTCGAGCCAAATTACGATCTGTAAGGTAACGGGCGAGTTGAGGGCACAGTGTGTGCGCCCCGGCCCGGATTGGCGAGATCGAGGAGGCGGACGGCATGCTGCCCACGGTCGCCGAGGTGCTGGCGCTGGAAGCGGTCCGCAGCGGTGCGCCGCGAGTGCTGGCCGGCGCCCAGCGGCTATCCGCGCCAGTGCGGTGGGTGCACGTGATCGAGCTGGCGCAGGCCGCTCACCTGCTGCGCGGCGGCGAGCTCGTGCTGTCAACCGGGATCGCGCTGCCCGACGACGCGGCCGGGCTGAGCCGGTACGTCGCTGAGCTGGTGTCGGTCGGCGTGAGCGGCCTGGCGGTCGAACTGGGCTCCCGCTATTCCCGGAGCCTGCCGTCCGCGCTCGTGGCCGCGGCCGCGGACCAGCAACTGCCGCTCATCGTGTTCGAGCGGGAGACCCGCTTCATCGAGATCACTGAGGCCGTACACGCCCGGATCATCGACGCCCAGCTGGCCGAGTTGCGCTCAGCCGAGCGGCTCCATCAGGTCTTCACCGAGCTGGCGGTGTCTGGCGCGGCAGCGGACGAGGTCGTGACGCAGACCGCCACGCTGGCAGGCTGCCCGGTCATCCTGGAGAACCTCGCGCACCAGGTGCTCGCCTGCGCCCCGCTCGGCGCAGACCCGGCCGGCCTGCTGGCCGGCTTCTCCGGCCGGTCCCGATCGGCCAGGCTGGCCGGACGCACCGGCTACGACGCGGCATCCGGCTGGCTTGTGACGGTCGTCGGCGCCCGCGGTGAGGACTGGGGCCGGCTGATCATGCTCACGGGCGAGGCACCGCGGCCCGGCGACCAGGCGCTCATCGAGCGAGCCGCGACAACCCTGGCGCTCGGCCGCCTGCTTGACCACCGGCGCGAGAGCCTGGAACGGCAGGCGCACCGCACCATCTTGTCCGCCTTCATCGGCAACGGCTATGGCGACCAGGCAGCGGCCGAGGCCAGGGCCCGTGCGCTCGGCGTGCCGGTCGCCGGACGGCTGCTGGTGCCAGTTGTCGTCCGGGTTGCCAGCGCCCAGGCCGCCGGCGGGCCGCCAGCGGCCGGGCCTGCTGGCGGCGTTCCCGTCCTGCCAGGGCGGGCACTGGTCGAGCCCGCGCTGGCGGCCCCGGCCCGCGCGGCCGGGGTCGCCGACGCGATCGCCGAGGTCTGCCGGCAGCTCCGCGTACCCGCCCTGGTCGGCTCGCTCGACGATCACCGGGTCGCTGCCCTGCTGACGCTGCCGCCGCGCGCCGACCCCGACCTGGCGCTGTCGCGGCTGGCCAGCCAGTTGCGGCCACGGCTGACCGCGGCCGACGTGATCGGGGCCGGCTCAGCGGCCGACTCGGTCGCCACGGTGCAGCGCTCGCTGCTCGAAGCCGACCACGTGGCCGCCGCCGCGGCCGCCACCGGCGGCGGCGGCCGAGCCTACTACCGGCTGCCGGACCTGCGCCTGCGCGGGCTGCTGCATCTGCTGCGCAATGATCCGCGCGTGCAGGCGTTTGCCGAGCGGGAACTCGGCAAACTGCTCGTACACGACGACGCGACCGGCTCTGCGCTGATCCCTGCCCTGGCCGCGTACCTGGATGCGGGCGGCAACAAGGCGGCCGCCGCCAAGCGCGCGCACCTGGCCCGCCCGACCATGTACGAGCGGCTGCGGCAGATCGAGGACGTGCTCGGCGTGGAACTGGACCCGGCGGAGTCCCGGCTGTCACTGCATGTCGCGCTGCTCGCCCTGCGAGCATCGTCGGCGTCAGCCGTTGACGACACCGAAGTTCGCCGCCGGAGCTCATGAGCCGCGCGGCCGAACTGCGGTTCCGGCTGCGGCGGGCCGCCCGCGGGCCGATACTGGGCCAGTGCCGGGCGCTCAATTCGAGGTGACTCTCGCTGAGGCGCAAGCTGGTGACCAGGAGGCATTCGCTGCCCTCTTCCGCGATATCCAGCCGTCATTGCTGCGGTATTTGCAGGTCATCGCCGGCCAAGCCGCCGATGACCTGGCGGGCGAGACCTGGCTGCAGGTTATCTCTGGCCTGGCCGGCTTTCGCGGCGACGAGCGGGCTTTCAAGGCATGGCTGTTCACGATCGCCCGGCACCGGACGATCGACTGGGCCCGGTCCCGTGCGCGCCGCCAGGCCCTGCCGCAGAAGCTTGGCCCGGCCGACGCCCGGCAGGTGATGCCGGACACCGCCGACGTGGTGCTGGAGCGCCTGGAAACGCGATCTGTCCTGGCGGCGATCGCCACACTGCCAAGGGATCAGGCTGAGATCATCCTGCTGCGCGTGGTGGCGGGCCTGGACGCGCCCGCGGTCGCGCGGATCGTCGGCAAGACGCCGGTCGCCGTGCGGGTGGCCGCGCATCGCGGGCTGCGGCGCCTGGCCGTGGTGCTGGACCAGCCAGGTGTAACGGTATGACCGGGCCAGACGCTCCGTCAGGCAAGATGCCCAGGGTTCCGTTCCCCGGCCGGGCCGGCCGGGATGAAGACGATCCGCTGCTGGACCTGATACTGGACAGGCAGCCCCTCCCTGCCAGCGCCCCGGCCGGGCTGCTCGCGCTGGCAGACAGCTTCGACGGGCTGGCGACTCCGCCCGGTACCGGTGAGATGCCGGGCCAGGCGGCGGCGCTGGCCGCCTTCAGGCGCGCAAGCTGGCCGGCCAGCACCAGGCCGACGGCCGCCGGGTCACCAGGGCACCGGCGGCGCATTCGGCTGAGGGCTGGCCGGGCGAGACTGTCTGCCGCGGTCGCCGCGGTCATCATGGCCCTGTCCGGCACGGCCGTCGCCGGATACGCTGGGGCGCTGCCCGCTTCGCTGCAGAGTTTCGCGCATCGCATGATCGGCGCGCCGGCCCCCCAGCACGCAGCGCATCACGCTCACGGCGCTGCCGAGCCTCGGGCCGGGCACCCCGGCTCGCAGCCGTCACCGACCCACGCCACCAGCCCGGCACATCGGGCTAAGCCCGGCAAGAAGAAGGCGATCTACGGGCGCGGCCACCGCAGCCAGACGGGCAAGCACGCGAAGAAGCCGAAGCGGGCCCATCCCGCACGCCCGCAGCCGAAAGCTCACCCGAGCCGGACGCCAGGGCCTCCCGAACGGTAACTCCGGAAACGGTAACTTCCGGAAAGCAGTGCGGGCGGCCCGGAACGGGCCGCCCGCGATCGTGCTGAGCTGCGCGCAGGCAGCCCGGTGCCGCGTTGTCAGCCGCGGTGGTGATGTGAGGTCTTGACAGCCTTGAGGGTGATCACGTTGCTGCGGCTCCTGCGGTACATGGAGTCGCCGCGGAAGATCATCTTGTACTGGGTCCTCACGGTAGGCGCCACCATGAACGTGACCGCGCCGTTCGATCCGGTAGTACCGGTCGCTACCACAACCCACCTGGGCTTCCTGCCGGTCCGGCTGTCCAGGACGATGGTCGCGCCAGCGACGTCCTTGCGGCGTGACCTGAGAACGCCGGTCAGCGCGTCCGCGTGATGCCGTGCGTGCGCGATCACCCTGTTCCTGATCGACAGCGTCGTCGGCGCCAGCGCGTGGTGGTGGTGGTGGCCGGTGGCGGCGTCGGCGGCCGCCGTGCTGGCGACCACGCCGCTGCCTGCCAGGACGGCCACGGCAACGGCCGAGCCGGCCTTGGCCAGCAGGGACGCTCGTAGTGCGGGCATGAGTCTCCTTCGAAGTCGAGCCCACGGGATCGGGGCTTTCCGTGTTCAGCCGCGAAGCGATCACGGGCCCGGAAGTGTTACCGCTCCGGCCCGGACGCGATGCCGCCACTGCTCCTGACCCTCGGCTGAGGGTCAGGAGTCGAAGCCCAGGCCGACCCGGTCAAGGGCGCGCAGCCACAGGTTGCGGCGGCCGTCGTGCTCGTCTGCCCTGGCCAGGGACCACCGGGTGAGCTGCACGCCCGCCGACCGCACCGGCTCGGGCGGGAACGGGATCGGCTTGGTGCGCACCATCTCCAGCTCGGTCAGCTCGGTCGGCGTGCCGCCGAGCAAGTCGAGCAGGACGCGTGCGCCAAACCGGCTGGCGCCGACGCCGAGCCCGGTATAGCCGGCCGCATAGGCGAGCCGACCGTCCCGCGCTGTGCCGAAGAACGCGCAGAACCGGGAGCAGGTGTCGATCACTCCGCCCCACTTGTGGCTGAACGACACGCCCTCGAGCTGCGGGAAAGTGGCGAAGAAATGCTCGGCAAGCCTGGTGAAGGTCGCCGGGCGCTGATCCTGGGCAGCGGTGATCTTGCCGCCGAAGTAGTAGATCGCGTCGTAGCCGCCCCACAAGATCCTGTTGTCGGCGGTGAGACGGTAATAGTGGAACTGGTTCCCGCTGTCGCCGACGCCCTGCCGGTGCTGCCAGCCGATGCTCGCCAGCTGCGCGGCTGTCAGCGGCTCGGTCATCAGCACGTAGTCGTACACCGGCAGCAGGTAGTACCTGAGGCGGCGCAGCAGCGGCGAGAACGCTCCGGTCGCCAGGGCCACCCGGCGAGCGCTGACGCTGCCTCCCGGAGTCGCCAGCGTGAGCGGACCCGACCGGTCCGCATCCTCGCTGACGGCGATGACCGGGGTGTGCTCGCAGATCCGGACGCCGGCATCCAGGCAAGCCCGGCGCAGACCCCACGCCAGCCGGGCCGGGTCGACGGTCGCGCAGCCATCGGCGTCCCACAGCCCGGCCAGGTAGCCGGGCGAGTTCAGCTCGGCGCGAACCGCATCCGCGGAGAGCAACCGCAGGCTGGTGCCGGGCTGGCCGGCGATTGCCGCGGCCTCGCGCAAGCTCTCGGCCTGCCACGGCGCAGTCGCCACCGCCAGCTCTCCGGACCTGACGAAATCGCAGTCGATCTGATAGCGCGCGACCGTCTTCTCGATCTCGGCCAGGTTCTGGTGACCGAGGCGCTCCAGCTCCGGCAGCTCAGCGGGGAACCGATCGCGGCCGTTCGCCAGGCCGTGGGTCAGGCTGGCCGAGCAGAAGCCGCCGTTCCGGCCGGTGCCCGCCCAGGCGATGCGCCGGCCTTCGAGCAGCACAACGTCCCGTCCGGGGTCGGCCTCCTTCGCCTGCAGCGCCGTCCACAAGCCGGTGAAGCCCCCGCCGACAACCGCGAGGTCGGCGGACGCGCGACCGGACAGCGCGGGCTCAGCAGCCGGCCGAGCCGCGTGGGGCTGGTCAAGCCAGAACGGCACCGGGCGGGCAGCGGCCAGCGCACGGGCCACCTCAACGCCGGTCATGCCCGCCCCATCGGCGTCTCGGCGCCCGTCAGCTGGCCGGGATCGACCCGAACAGCTTGACCCATAGTGCCTGCTCCTCGGCGTTCTGGAACTGACGGTAGTCCTTCGAACGAGCCCGGTATTCCGCCGACGGGAACACCAGCGGCGAATCGGCGGTGTACGACGGTGGCTCGCCGATCTCGTGCCGCATGGCGGCCAGCTCCTGCGCTGCCCAGCCTACCGGGTGCTGAAGCACCAGCCGGGCGTCGGGGACCGGGCAGACGTAGTCGTTGTAGTACTCGACGACGGCCTCGATCTGCGGCTGGTAGAAGTAGTCCATCAGGGTCATGGCATCCTTGGGGTTCTGCACGTACGCGGGGATGCACATGTTGTCGGTCCAGAACATCCCGCCCTCGGCAGGCATCAGCAGCCGCAGGTCCTTGTACCGCTGCTGCAGGTTGGCCTGGAAGATGTCGCCGGAGAAGGCCTGCGAGACGATGATCTCGCCGCTCTTCAGGTAGTCGATGTAGCTCTGGTCGTAGTAGCCGCGGACGATTCCGTCGCTTTTCTGCTTCCGCAGCAGCGTGGCCGCCTGGTGCCAGTCCGCTTCCGTCGAAGTCGCCGGGTTGACGCCGAGGGCCAGCAGGCCGACGCTGCCAAGCTCGTACGGATCGGACATCATCCCGACCTTGCCGGCGTACCGCTTGTCAAACAGGATCCCCACGCTGTCGCCCGGATCCGTGACTTTCGCGGCGTTGTAACCGACTGCCGTCCAGCCGGATTGCCAGGCCATCGTGTAGGTGTTGCCGGGATCCCATGGCGGGTTGCGCACCAGCGAGCCCGCGTAGGCCCTGAAGTTGTTCATCATGGACTGATCCAGCGGGACCAGCCAGCCGCTGTTCATCATCTCGCCGAGCTGCGGATCGCTGTTGGTCAGGACGACGATGTCGTAGCCGGTGTACTGCTTGCGCGTCAGGGACGGCCTGATCGCGTTAAAGAACGGCGCGTTCTCGGCGATCGGCTCGCTGTAGTTCACCCGGATGCCGGTCAGCTCTGTGAAGTGCTGCAACGTCGGGTGCGCGTTGTTCAGCACGTCGATGTAATCGGGCCAGTTCGCGAAGTTCACAGTGTGGTGCAACTTCTGCCGCTGCCACCAGGCCACGCTGCCGACGGCGTCGGACGTCACCGGCGCGGCCTGGCCGGCGCCGCAGCCGGCCAGGCTCCCGGCGCCCAGTGCGCCCGCCAGCGCGGCCGCGC
>JAJYUU010000185.1 GCA_021792405.1 Actinomycetes bacterium | reverse complement strand
ACGAGGCCATGCACGGCAGTGCGCGCGAACCAGCGGCGGACCGGTAGACTCCTGTGGCTGCCTGGTTCGCCGGGCCAGCGCCGCCTTAGCTCAGTCGGCAGAGCGATTCACTCGTAATGAATAGGTCGTCGGTTCGATTCCGACAGGCGGCTCCACTCTGAACAGCGGAAACGCTGCGGTCAAGATCAGTGATCATGCGCGATGGGCTCAGTTTTGGGCTCAGTTCTTGCGTAACGGCGGTCCTCATCCGGCCGCCTCCGTCCCCTCGCCGGGCTCGAAAAGCGCCCTGCCCATGCGGCCCGCGGCCTCGTGCGCGAGCGGCGTCGACACGTGCGTGTAACCGCGGGTGACCCGGATATCGGAGTGCCCGAGCATCTCCTGCACCACCGCCAGCGCGACGCCCTGATCGAGGGCGATCGTCGCGGCCGAATGCCGCATCGCGTGCGTGCCCGCGTGCGGCAGCCCTGCGTCGGCGAGGATTCCGGCCCATTCCTTCCAGTCGGCGGCGGGGTCGATCGGCGCGCCGTCCGGCTGGCAGAACACCAGGCCGTGCTCGCGCCACTCGCCCGCGGCCAGCTCGCGCTCGGCGTCCTGCGCCTCACGATGCGCCCGGAGGATGGCGGCCAGCTCGCGGGGCAGCGGCACGGTCTTACGCCGCCGCTCCTTGATCTCGCGGAACACCAGGCCGCCACCCAGCCGCTGCGGGCACATGGCCGCGTGCCCCGTGCAGCCCGGCGGGCACAGCCGGGGAGCGCCGGCGGGGACGCACACATGCTGGCGGCCGGACGCGCGGACTTTCGGGCACCGCTTCGGGCACGGCCGACGGTGCCGGCCCTCGCAGCAGGCGGCCGGATCGGAGCAGCCGTGCTGCCATGGCAGCCGCTGCAGCTGCCAGAACACGCGCAGCTCGCCGGCGTCCAGGTCCACGAAGCGCCAGCGCAGCCCGAGCGCCTCGCCCTGGCGCAGCCCGCAGGCCAGGCCGACCGACCAGCGGGCAGCGTTGCGCCGCCCCTGGACTGCGGCCAGCACCTTGCGGGCCTCGGCCTCGTCCAGCGCCTCCTTGCCGGACGGCGGCAGCCGCGGCGGTTCCACGAGCTTGCACGGGTTACGGGCGACGTTGCCGCGCCGCACCTCGATCTCATACGCGCTCGACAGGATCCGGTGGACCTTCAGCACCGTCGATTCGGCCAGGCCGCTGCCGAGCATCGCCGCGTAGCCGTCCTCCAGGTGCTCGGGCAGCAGGCGGTCGATTCGCTGGCCGCCCCAGCGCGGGAAGATCTGGTGCTCGCAGATCGACCTGTAACCGATGATCGTGTTCGGCGCGGTGTTGCGCTGCGGCAGTACCACGTCCAGGTGCCGGGTCAGCATCTCGTGCACGGTCTTGACCCGCCCGGTGTTGGTGACCTGGCCGGCGGCGCGCTGGCGCTCCAGTTCGCGCACCCGTGCCCTGACGGCCTTCAGCGTCTTGCGCTGGACGTGGCGCCGGTCCTCCCGGCCGTCAGGCTTAGTGCCCATCCACACACGCGCCTCGTAATAGCCGCGGTCGTTCGGCTCATCCCGGATCCACGACTCACGGTTAGCGCGGCGCGTGCCCATCTCAGTCGTCCTTGTCCTGCTCAGCGGACCACTTCTCGTAGCCGACGACTGTGATCAGGTACTCGACGCTCACCCCGGCAGCCCTGGCGAGGCCGTAGAGGTTAGGCATCGTCGGAGTCATGCCTTTGCGCCAGCGTGAAACGTGTGACCGGCTCACGCCGGCAGCGCGGGCCAGAGCCGCATCAGTCGGGTACCGGGCAGGCACAAGGGTGTCCAGAAACTGGGCCAGCGCGCTCTTGTTGCTGGAGCCAACGCGGTCCGGGACTCCGGGAGTTTCTGACACGTCCGCAGCGTACCGCCCATCGGCTCATTCGTGCAACGCAATGCGGCAGGCAATGCACGGCTGTGGCGCTCATTGGTATCAACTTAGACGCCGCACCGACTATTCGCGCAGCTTAGAGCAGCACCAACGGTTTCACGTGAAGCACGCAAGAGAACAAAGCGGCTTCGCACGGGCGCAACAGCTGCGCTCCGCGCTGCCGCTCGGTCACAGTCATGCAACGTGTCGTCGTTGCGCAGTGCCTGTCCCCGCAGTAGCGTTTGCCCCATCCGGTCCGGCACGCGCCGGAACTTAAAACGGGTCTGGCAGTCCCCGACAAGAGCCCGCCAGACCCGACTGAACGCCCTAGGAGGCGCAGCTATGCCAGGCTACCGAACTGTCACAGCCCCGTCACGCGTCACGCCGCAGTTGCTGCGGCCCGAAGAGGCCGCCATCGCGCTGAACATCAGCCGCACCGCGGTCTACGGCTTGATGGGCAGCGGCGAACTGGCCAGCATCACGATCGGCCGCCGGCGGCGGGTGCCGCAGACTGCTGTCGACGGGTTCATCGCGGCTCGCCTGGCCGGGCGTGGCGTTAAGAACGCCGGCTAGACCGTGGCCCGCGCCAGCGGGCGGCAGCAGCGCGCGGCGGTAGCTCCGGCCGCTCGGCGCTCACTCACGATCGAGAGTGACTGCCGCCGGGGGGCCGAGCGGCTCGCGGTCCTGGCGGATCACGATGGCCGTCGAGCCGTCGGGCTGCCGCCACACCTCGTACCGGCCCCGGCCGGCGCGCAGGAGTTCCGCGAGCATCTGCACAAACGCGTCGTACCCGGCGGCCGTGGAGCTGAAGTCGGGCTGGTCGTCGTCTTGCCAGCTCAGCGCTCGCGGAGACAACCCGCAGACCAGGCCGCCGACGAAACTCGGCGACAGCGCTTCGCCGGATGGCAGCACGACGGGATCGCCGGGTGCCGCGCTCAGCAGCTCGGCGACCGTGGTCTCCAGTGCCAGCGCCAGGCCGAGTACCTCGGTGACGGTGATGTTGCGCAGCGCGTCGCGGCCTGCGGGCGGCTGCTCGATGGCCCCGACTGTCTGCGGGTACCACCGGGCGAACCCGAGTGCGCGCATCCGCCGCGCGAGCCGGGCCTGGCTAACTCCGAGCCGCGTCCTGGCCGCGGTGACGTTCTCCGCGACGATCCGGTCATAAGCAAGCTGCTTGTGTGCCACGTGGCCACGGTAGCACGAATATCTTATCAAAGCTCAGACACGCCGGAATGCGAGCGTGACCTGCTGGCTCAGTGGACCTCAGCAGGGCTACTCTTCTCGCAGCGAGGAAGGCACAGCACGATAATCATGGCTAACCAACTGCGCCGCAGGAGGCCGCATGAAAACGGAGCCGACGCTCAGGGAGATTCTCGATCAGCGCGGCTTGACGAACGACGAGCTCGCCCTGGTCGCGGATGTCGACCCGACCACCGCCAGGCGGATCGTGACCGGCAAGAGCCAGCCGCGGCCCGGCACCATCATCTCGATGGCCCGCGGCCTCGGCCTTCCCGTGATCCGGATGAGGAACATCCTCGCCGCCACGTGGTCGGCGGCGCACCCGGAGGTCGCGGAGCGCGACGACGGAACAGCCGGAGGGACACCGTGATCGCTGCCCGTCACGGCCCGGACGGCGAAGCGGCCGGCCCCTCGCCGGGTCCGGCCGCCGCCACTGAGCCTTCCCCCGCAGACCAGCAGGACCAAGCTCGCGGTCCGATCGTAACCCATGCGGGCGGAGCCGCAGAGGAGATCGAGCAGCAGCTCGCGCGCCGACGATCGGCAGCCTTGCGGCTGCCGCCGATGGCCTGCGGATGCCGGGACCCCGAGAGCCCCGAGCATGTGGCCGCGCTGTGCCGCTACCGGAGGAGGGTCGCGTGAGCACCCGAAGCGCCGCAGTCGCCGCAGCCGAGCGTGGCTGGGCAGTGTTCCCGTGCCGGCCCGGCAACAAGCGGCCAGCGGTCGACAGGTGGGAGCAACGGGCGATCGCCGATCCGGAGCGCGTCGCAGCGCATTGGCCCGGCGAGCGGCACAACGTTGGTATCGCCTGCGGCCCGTCACAGCTGGTGGTGGTCGACCTGGACACCGCCGAGCACGGCCGGGAACTGCCAGCCGAATGGGCTGTCGGGCCCGGCATCACTGACGGCCAAGGCGTCCTGGCGGTGCTCGCCCACCAGGACGGGCAGCAACTTCCGGACACCTACACGGTGCGGACGCCGAGCGGCGGCCTGCACCTGTACTTCGCCGCGGGCGAGCGCGGCGGCGAGTTGCGCAACAGCGCCGGGCGGATCGGGCCGATGATCGACGTCCGCGGCCGCGGAGGCTATGTCGTGGCGGCCGGATCTGTCGTCGGCGGTCGCGGCTATGAGATCGAGCGAGATGCTCCGGTGGCACTGCTGCCGGAATGGCTCGCCGCCCTGGCGAGGCCCGCGACACGACCGGCGAGCCCGGCGAGGCTGCACAGCGGCCCGGTGTACGGCCGCCTGCGGGGCGTCCTGGAGGCGGTGCTGTCATCGAAACCCGGCACCCGAAACGGCCGCCTGTACTGGGCCGCGTGCAGGGCCGGCGAGATGGTAGCCGCAAGCAAGATCGACCGCGCTACGGCCGAGGACCTGCTGGTGCAGGCAGCTGTCGACACCGGGATCAGGGGCGGAGAACTCGAGGCCCGGCGCACCGTCGCCTCCGGCCTCCGGGCTGGGGGTGCACGATGAGCACACCGGCAGAAGATGCCGACCGGCGCATGCAGGCGGCCGGAATCCCTGACGATCGCGGTCGTGCCATCCCGCTTGAGCACCGCCTGCAGCTCGGCCTTGAAAGCGGCTATGAGCTGCCGTTTCCCTACGCGGCTGAGTGGAACGACAAGCCCGGCGTCTACTGCGGCGCGAGCCGGATCACCTACGCTGTGCTGCTGCCCGTCCGGCTGCTGGTCGACCCTGACGACAAGCAGCTCTTGGAGCTGGCGTGGCTCGACGGCGGTCGTTGGGTGCGCCGGACCGTGAGCCGGCGCGATGCAGCGTCGGGGCGCAGGCTCGTGGCTGCGCTCGGCGATGCGGGTCTCCCTGTGACCGAGGCCGACGCAAAGACTGCCGAGCGCTTCATCGCTTGCACGCTGGCATCCAATGCATCCATTGGCCGCGACAACCTGGTGCGCTGGCTCGGCTGGCAGCCAGATGGGTCGTTCATCGCGTCGCCGGCCGAGGCGCGCTACTTCGAGCCCGCCTATGACGAGCAGGTGCGGGCGGCCGAGGCTCACCGGCAGCGGGGCTCGTTGGCAGGGTGGCGAGCTGCGGTGGCGCCGCTCGCGTCCTACCCGGCCGCGCAGATGGGGCTCTACGCCGGGCTGGCTGCGCCGCTGCTTGAGGTCCTGGCCGACGTGAACTCCTTCACGGTCGACATCTCAGGGCGGTCGTCACGCGGCAAGACCACGACCGTCATGGCCGGTCTGAGCCCGTGGGCGGATCCCAGCGACAAGGCCGAGGCGATGTACCACTGGCGCACCACGATGATCGCGCTGGAGAAGCGGCTCAACCTCGTGCGCGGGCTGCCGGTTGTGGTGGACGAGACACGCGTGGTCAAGGAGCCCGAGCTGGTCGACCAGGTGCTGTACCAGGTTCCCAAGAACCACGGCACTCCCCGCGGTGGCGGCTGGCCGAGCCTGCTGCCCTGGCAGACAATCGTGCTCTCGACCGGGGAACAGTCGGCCCTGTCCTTCACGACGCATGAGGGCGCCTCCGCGCGGGTGCTGTCGGTCCGCGAGGCACCGTTCGGCTACACAGGCGCTGACAGCGCCACTGCCGCCGAGCACGTGGCAAGGGGCTGCTGCGACAACTACGGCATCGCAGGCCCAGAGTTCGTCCGGAATCTGATCGTGCAGCTCGCCGATCCCGGCGGCAAAGCGCAGCTACGCAAACGGCACCAGGCTCTGGCCGAGACGGTGCAGGGAGAGACCACCATGAGCCACCGCCGGGCGCCGATGCTCGCCACTCTCATGCTGGCGGCCGAGCTTGCCTACGAGTGGGAGATCGTCCCGTTCGCACCACCGAGCGCCGACGTGTGGTGCGCGATCTTCGCCCACATCGAGGATCAGCGCGATGACCGGCCCGCCGAAGCGCTTGACCTGGTGCGCGAGTTCGTCGCCGCGCGCGGTCGAGAGCTTTGGGTGCGGACTGACAGGCCGGACGCGCAGCCGACCGGAGGCTGGGCCGGCCGCTATATCACGCATGACGGGCGGACGACGGTGGCGCTGCTCCCAGACCGGCTTCGCAAGATCCTGGCCAGTTCCGGATACCAGCTCGACGCGGTGCTCCCCGGCTGGAAGGAGTCCGGCGCCATCCTCACCTATCAGAGCCAGCGCCCGTCGCACATGGTTGCGCGAGCCCTGGCCGGGGCCAAGCCAAAGATGATCATCTTCGCGCCAGGCGTCGTGCCGTGCGGCGACTCAGACGCTGACGAAGAGTGACAGTGCCGCGGGAAAACGGTCCCCCTCTCCGCGCGTTTTGCGTAGCCCTTCGCCTGGCGGCCCCCACAAGGCCTCTGACCTGGGCAGACAAGGCCCGGCCAAGGGCTACGCAGTGATGCGTAGCCCTTCCGCAAAGGGCTACGCAAGCCAGCTGTCTGCGTAGCCGTTGCGTAGCCCTTTGCGTAGCCCTACCACAAGGTCCTGACCTGGAGAAACAGTCTTGATAACCAAAGGGCTACGCACGGAACGCACTTTTGAGAGGCCTCGCACGCGCGAGCCGGGTGAAAGTAACCGATCGTGACCAGGGGCCAGGGAGGGTGCGCAGCCCTCATCTTGCCCAGGCCGCCGCAATGGCCAGGACACAGCCGCCCGGCACTGCGACCGCGGTGTTCATCGTCCCCAAGACGTTGCCCGCTACGCAGTTGCAGAAGCTGCTCCGCTCCCCTGCCGAGTTCCCGGCGGATGCTGAGCTGTCTCGCCACCGCCAGCTGCACCACCACGGGCCTCGCCGCCAGCCCAGGACGACGAATGATCGGCCGCGCTGCGGAAGGGTTTGGGTCGCGCGCGCGCGCACGGGTGCAGGAAAACCTTTCAACCCGTCCACGCCTTCCAACCCATGATCGGGCGTGGAAGGCCCGGACGGGTCTAGCGGGTTATCTTCCATATGCGCCTGCGCTCGCGCGTAAACCCTTCCGACCCTTCCGGATTCCGGTAGACGCCCTGGTCAGCGGGGGGCGAGTTGCAGTGTTGCAGCTTCGAGCGCTGGGGACGGTCGGTCGGCGGTGCTGGCATGGCTCGTTGGCGGCTATCGCGACTGGTGCCAGCACGGGCTCGCCCTGCAGAACAAGGCTGGTCGGTCTCTGCCGGGCGGCCCGCGTGTGCTGCGTCGTTTCTGCCACGCCTTGCGTGCCACGCCCGGCTGCTCGCCGAGAACACGCCGGGCGTGGTCCGGGATCCGGGGCCGCTGACATGACCAGGGCGGAACTCAGGCGCGTGATCGAGGTCGTCGCCGGGGACCGGCTCACCGGCCGCGAAGTGGCGCTGATCTTCGATGCCGCGATCGTGTATGCCACTGGTGACACCTGGGAGCTGCAGTGTTCCCGGCGTCACGTCCTGGGCCGCGAGGCTGCGGCAGCTTATGGCCGTGGCCACGGCCGCCGCGAGGCTCGCGGTGCACGTCCAGCTCGATGACGATGCCCGCCGAGCCAGGGATCAGGCAGGCGCGGTTGCTCGATCGGATGGGCGGGACTGTCGCTGGCCTGCCGGGACTGTCCTGGTGCCGCCGGGTCCCCTTGCAGGTGAGGTGCCCAGTGGGTCATGCCCGGCGCTCGCCGGCTGGCGGCCCGCTCAGCTGAGCCTGACGGCTCCTGCCACGTACACGTCGGCGCCGGATGCGACGGCGGTGCCGGCGGTGACGCTGCCGTCAGAGTTGAGTTCCAGGTAGCTCGCGGTGACCGTGCCGCCCGTGTTGATCACGGCCGGGCAGCGCTGCGTGGTGGCTGGTATCCAGCCGGCGGGCAGGGTGAACACGGCCGCGCCGGCGGACTGGTCCGCGGTGGCGTGGAACGCGCCGGCGAGCTGGAGGGTGCCGTCCACGGCGATCCGGTAGGCGAAGTCCTGCACGGTGCCTGAGTCGGGGCCGGCGGCCCAGCCGGCGTCATAGGCGGGGGCGTGCCAGGTCTCGGTGACCGGCGTCCCGCCGTCGGTGATGATCAGCGCGTTCCACGTTCCGGCGATCGCCGCGCTGATGCCGCCGATGTACCCGAAGCCGCCCTCGTACCCGTAGACCGCGATGCTCGCCTCGCCCGCTGCCCCGGACGCGAGCTGGAACGTGGTCGACAGGGTGCCGCCGCCGGAGGCGGTGAGCGTGGCGACCGCGCCGGTGATCCCCTCGACAGTCGCGGTGGACATGTCCAGGGTGACGGCTCCGTCCTGGCCGCCGGCGGTCGTCAGGACGAGCTGGCCGGCGAGGAGCTGGGAGATCAGCCCGGAACTGCCGCCCTGATAGGAGCACACGCCAGCCAGGTAGGCGTTGCCGTAGGGGTCGGTGCCGTTCTGGTCGGCGATCGAAGCGATCAGGTTTCCGGCGCCGATGTCGGGCGAGTACACGAACACGCCGGAGAACGCGCCGGGCGGCGCGTTGACGATCACCAGGAAAATTGCCTGGTTACTCCACCCCACGGCGGACCACCTCTGTCTGGCACCAGGCGCACCGGTTACGCCGCTGGCGGGGCAGGAACCACACCGGGCGGTGGCACTTCGGGCACGGCACGCCGGCCCATTCGGCCGTCCCGGGCTTGCACGCCAGCGGGGCCGCGTTGGCGGCCGGCGCGGCGCCTGTGCCGAGCGCGGCCAGGCCGGCGGCCAGG
>JAJYUU010000184.1 GCA_021792405.1 Actinomycetes bacterium | reverse complement strand
CGCGCATCCTGGCCGGCCGTCGGCTGGGCAGCCGACGGATCACCGGCCCGCAGTCGCGAGGACGCCGAATCCGGCCCGTTCGCCGGCCACAGGCGCCCTGTCGGCGTCCGGCCGCACCGACATCTATCAGTGGCTGCCGTTCACGCAGGCGGGCCTTGCTGCTGCTGCCGCGACGGTGACCAGGTTCGGCGCTGCGTACGGGACGTACTCCTACACCGAGAGCGCCACCGCTTACGGCGCTTCGCTGCAGCCGGTCGCGTCGGCTTCGCTGGTGCAGCAGATCGAGGCGGCCTATGCCACACCGGGCGTCGCGTCTGCCAGGGCGGGCGGCAGGCAGGTCTCGGCAGGCTCGGCGACGATCGACTCGATCGAGGCGTTCGGCCCGACCAGCCTGACGTTCTATGTCCAGGTTGTGCAGCGCGTGACGGCGACAACCGGCGCTAGCCTGCAGAACGCCCGTTACTCCATCACAGTCACCGGCGGCGGCACGAGCTGGCAGGTCACGAGTATCGAGCTGGCCACCGTGGGCAACTCGTGATCCCGGGTCCGGAGCGTCGCCGCCGGAACGGGCCGGGAGGTCGCCTCGGCGGCAGGCGCGCCCTGATCGCCGCAGTGGCGTGCGGTGGCGGCCTGATGCTCACCGCGGTCCTGGCGAGCCCGGTCGTGATGTTCGCCAGCGGCAGCCTGCTCAGCGAGTCGAGTACTTCGTGCTCGTCGGCCAGCGGCGGCAATCCGGCCGTCCAGCCCGCTGCCAGCCAGTCGGCGCGCAACTCGATTCCGGCCAACTACCTGGCGCTGTTTCAGTCGATCGGCCGCCAGTACAAGGTCCCGTGGGTGATCCTGGCCGGGATCGGCAAAGTGGAAAGCGATGACGGCCAGAGCACGTTGCCGGGAGTCCACAGCGGCGCTAACGCGTTCGGCGCAGCCGGCCCGATGCAGATAGGCATCGGCGGCGCGGCAGGCAACGAATGGGGCGGTGCCCCGGTGCATCCGGCGAGCGAGAAGGTAACCGGCGTCGCAACCGACGCCAACGGTGACGGCGTCGCGAGCGTGTACGAGCCAGCGGACGCGATCGCCGGCGCGGCCAAGTACCTGCTCGAGCATGGCGTGCTGAGCAACGTGGACCAGGCCATCTTTGCGTACAACCACCTCGAGTCGTACGTCCAGACGGTCCTGTACTGGGCGAGGTTGTATGCGCGCGGCGGTTTCAGCGTCAGTCCGGTGACGCTGGTCAGCGCGCCGCAGTGCGTGCCCGGGGTCGGCCACGACCCGAATAACGCGACCGCGACCGCGATCGCCTATGCCGAGCAGCAGCTCGGGAAGCCGTACCAATGGGGCGGTACCGGACCGGACGCGTTCGACTGCTCCGGACTGGTCATGATGGCCTACCGGGCAGCCGGGATCGACATTCCGCGTACCTCGCAGCAGCAGTGGGCATGGGGACCGCGGGTGAGCGCGGCCCACGTGCAGCCGGGCGATCTGGTGTTCTTCGCGGGATCTGACGGCACCCGGAGATCGCCGGGACATGTCGGCCTGGTCATCGGCAGCGGCCTGATGATCGAGGCATACGCCACCGGCTTCCCGATCAGGGTCGCTCCTTATGCCGACCGGGATCCGGTCGGCTTCACCCGTCCGTGGGCGCACACCGGCGTCAGTGCGGGCGGCCGACGGCTAAGCGCAGGCGGCTGACGGCTAAGCGCAGGAGTATGCGAGCCGACACGATCGTCGTGAACGCAGCAGGGCCGCAGTCAGCAGCAGATCCCTGCTTGTTCCCGTTCCCGGGTTCGTCATCCCGGCGCTTGCCAGCTCGCGCTGCGGGGCGTTCTGCTCACTGCCGACGAATACAAGTCGATGGCGGCAGGACGGGCCAACTCAGCTAGGTCGGCCACCGGCAAGATCACCTTCACCGAATGGGTAAGCGAGCATGGTGGCCAGCTTGGGCCGTCAGTACGCCAGCGAACTCGACCGGCACTTCCGTGCCGGGCTCGGGCGGCAAGCTCGGCGGGTCCTGGCGTGATGGCCATCTCGGCGCGCAACTGGCTGCAGTTCGCCCTGTGGACAGCGGTCGGAGTGGGTGCGGCAGTTGGCAGGCACGCCCAGATAGGTCGCCTCGTCCTGCCCGTCGGGCCTACACCCAGCAGTAACGTCGTGGATGTGGCTGGCGGCACTGTGACTGGCGGCACTGTGACTGGCGGCGATCGGCCACCGCGGAAGAACGGAGAGCACGCCCATGACGATGACGAGCGGCAGTTCCGGCCTGCTTGTCCTGCACCAATCGGATGATGTTGGCGTGGCGGTCGCTGGCCTGGCGGCTGGCTCGGAACTGGACAGGCCCGCGGGCCGGTTGCGGATCGCCAGTCCGGTTCCGCCGGGCCACAAGGTTGCGCTGCGTTCGATCGCGGCGGGGGCGCCGGTGCGCAAGTACGGCCAGGTGATCGGCTTCGCATCCGCCCCGATATCGCCGGGAGAGCACGTGCACGTGCATAACCTGGCCTTCGGCGAATTCGCCCGGGACTCCGGGTCGGCGGGCGGGCTATGCGCCGAGGCAGTGGAGCCTAGCGAACCGCAGACTTTCAGCGGATACCGGCGGGCCGACGGACGGGTCGGCACCAGGAACTACGTGGCTGTGGTGGCCACGGTGAACTGCTCCGCAACGGTGTGCAAGCGGATCGCCCGGCAGGTCAGCGAGTCCGGTGAGCTCGATGATCACCCTGGCATAGACGGGGTGATCGCGCTGACGCACTCGACCGGG
Organism: Actinomycetes bacterium; assembly: GCA_021792405.1. Lineage (GTDB taxonomy): Bacteria > Actinomycetota > Actinomycetes > Streptosporangiales > Streptosporangiaceae > JAJYUU01. Next base: position 5,997 of record JAJYUU010000184.1, on the reverse strand, counting down.
TGCGGGATGCAGCCCGACGGGGCCGGGATGGCGGTGCTCCGTCGGACCCTGGCCGGGTACCTTGACCATCCGAACGTCGGCGGGGTCCTGGTGCTAGGCCTGGGCTGCGAGGACAATCAGGTCCGGGCGCTCACTAGCCAGCTGGCGGGCCGGGCAGACGTCCCGGTCGTCTCCGGGACGATCCAGGACCTGGGCGGCAGCGCCGCTGCCGTCCGTGCCGGGATCGCGCAGCTGCGCGGGATGCTGCCCGAGGTCGGCCGTGCCCGGCGCACCATGTGCCCGGTGTCGGAACTGGTGCTCGGCACCCAGTGCGGCGGGTCGGACGGCTACTCAGGGCTGACCGCCAACCCCGCGCTCGGCGCGGCGGTGGACCTGCTCGTCGCGCACGGCGGCACCGGGATCCTTGCCGAGACGCCGGAGATTTACGGCGCAGAGCACCTGCTGGCCAGCAGGGCCGCAACGCCGGAAGTAGCTGCCGCGCTGGCAGACACGATCGCCTGGTGGCAGCGTTACACCGCGATGCACGGCGGCAGTATGGACAACAACCCGTCGCCGGGCAACAAGGACGGCGGCCTGACCACCATCTTGGAAAAGTCCCTCGGCGCGGTCGCCAAGGGCGGTACGACACCGCTGCGGCAGGTAGTCGGCTATGCCGAGCGGCCGTCCGAGCGGGGCCTGATCTTCATGGACACTCCGGGCTACGATCCGGTCAGCGTGACTGGCCTGATCGCCGGCGGCGCCAACCTGGTGTGCTTCACTACTGGCCGCGGCTCGGTATTCGGCTGCAAGCCGGTGCCGAGCCTCAAGCTGACCACCAGCAGCGCCTTGTACCAGCGGATGCCCGGCGACATGGACATCGACTGCGGCGTCATCCTTGACGGCGTGAGCGTCGCCGACGTCGGCGCCCGCGTTTTCGCCGAACTCATCGCGGTCGCCTCGGGCAAGCCCACCAAGAGCGAGGCACAGGACTTCGGTGACGAGGAGTTCGTGCCCTGGCAGCTCGGCGCCGTCATGTGACACCACGCCGCGCGGCTCAGCGGCGGAAGGCGGTGCGGTAGGCCGTCGGGCTGACGCCGACAGTTTGGTGGAAGCGCCGTCGCAGCGTGGTGGCCGTGCCCATGCCGCACCGCGCGGCGATTTGCTCGACTGAGGCTTCGGTCCGCTCGAGCAGGTCCTGGGCGCGGATGATGCGCTGCTGGTGCAGCCATCCGAGCGGGGTGAGCCCGACCTCGGCGCGCATGCGGCGGGCGAGGTGCCGGGCGCTGATGCCGGACTCACGGGCGAGGTCCTGCACGGTGACAGGCTTGTCGAGGTGGGCCCTGGCCCAGTCCAGAGCGGGCCCGAGCAGATCGGTCACCCGCGGGTCGGGCGGCGGCGCGATGAACTGGGCCTGCCCGCCGGGACGATGCGAGGCCACCACGAGGCGCCTGGCCAGTCCATTGGCGGCGGAGGCACCGTGGTCGCGATGGACGAGGTGCAGGCAGAGGTCGAGCGCTGCGGTCTTCCCGGCTGATGTCAGGATCTGCCCGTCGTCGATGTAGAGCACGTCGGCCCGGACGTCCACGCCGGGATGGAGCCGGGCGAGCTGCTGCGCATGCATCCAGTGGGTGGCCGCCCTCCGTCCGTCGAGCAGCCCAGCGGCGGCGAGCACGAATGCCCCCGTGCACAGCGCGGCGATCCGCGCGCCCGCGTCGTACGCGGCGCGGAGCCCGGCCGACAGTGCCGGGTCCGGCAGCCGGCCGGGGACGCTGGTGGACGGGACCACGACGGTGCCGACCGTGGCCAGCTCGGCGAATCCGCAAGCCGCGAACCCCGGGAGCCACGGCGACCGTGATCCATCCGGGGTGCAGACGAGGAGTTCGTACCAGCTTCCCGTCGGGGAAAGATCGGAGCGGTCGACCCCGAAGACCTCGGCCGCGATCGCTGTCTCGTAGAGCATCGCGTCCTCATGCAGGACAAGCCCGATCACATGGCGCATGTCTCGAACTGTACGCACGATGTCAGATCGGCCACTCACGCCGGGCCCGGCCGTGGCTGACAGCCACGCGCTGCGGGACGCCGCCCGCGGCACCGCCGTTGTGGTGAACTGCGCTGGCCCGTTCCAGGAGACCGCCGTCCCGGTGGCGGCCGCCGCCGCCGCCGTCGGTGCGCACTACGTCGACATCACCGCCGAGCAGGCGGCGGTCCAGGCGGTGTACCGCAGCCAGGCGTCCCTGGGCCGGCCCGGCGACGTCGCGGTCGTGCCGGCGATGGCGTTCTACGGCGGGCTTGCCGACCTGCTAGCGATGGCCGCCGTGACCGGGTGGGAAGCGGTCGACGAGATCACCGTTGCCTACGGCATTGACCGGTGGTGGCCGACCGAGGGCACCAGGAACACCGGCCGGCGCAACACCGCGGCGCGCCTCGTCGTCGACGGCGGCCGCCTTGTCCGGGCTCCCCGCCCGGCACCGGAACGTGTCTGGGAGTTCTCCGAGCCACTTGGGCGCCAGACCGTGGCCGGCAACCCGTTCGCCGAGATCATCACGATGGCGCAGCACCTGGCCGCCTCGAAGATCAGCGCCTACCTCACGACCGTCGCGCTCGATGACATCCACGATCCAGCTACGCCCGCCCCGCAGCCCGTCGACGAGGCCGGCCGCTCAGCACAGCTGTTCATCGTCGACGTCATCCTGCGGCGCGGCCAGGAGGAGCGCCGGATCTCGGCGAGGTCTTCGACGCCGCAGCGTTCCTGAACGCGCTCAGCCGCAGCACCTGGCGATCCGCCGGGACTTCTGATAGCACCCCGCACGACTCTCCGATCTAGCGCGGTGGCGCATGTCGCGGCACACTGAGGACAGCCGTGGCGCACAGCCGGACCTCGCCGAGGGAGCACTGTGAAGATCGTCGACCTGACGCAGCCCATGGCCAACGGGATGCCCGTGATGGCGGGCATCGAGCCGCCGCGCTTCCGCGACCTGGCCGATGTCAGCGTCGACGGCTATGCGATGTCGCTGTGCACGTTCGTCAATCACACCGGCACTCATGTGGACGCTCCCGCGCATCAGATTGCCGGGGGAGCGAGCCTGGACGAGATTCCGCTGGACCGGCTCGTGACCTACGCGGTGACGATCGATCTCACCGGCCATGAGCCCGGACCTGTGGGCCTGGCGGACTTGAACGGTCAACTGGACCAGGTGCGTACGGGCGACCTGGTGCTGTTCCGCTCGGACAACGCGCGGAACTGGGGCACTGACGCGTACTGGCACGGCTGGTGCTATCCCGGCACGCCGGCGGCGCAGGCACTCATCGACCGCGACGTCGCCGGCATCGGCTTCGACGGGCCGTCTGCTGATCCGGTCGACACCGACGACTACGAGCTGCACCGGCTCTGGCTGGGCGCAGGAAAGATCATCATCGAGAACCTGGCGAGCCTGGCTGAGCTGCCGGATCGCTGCCGGATCGTCGTGGCGCCGCTGAAGGTCCGCCATGCCAACGGAGGGCCTGCCCGCGTGTTCGCCCTCATCGATGACTAGCAAGCCCGTCGCGGAGGACATCCATGCCCGTAGGCCAGCCCAAGCACACAGTCGCGCAACGTAAGCACGGAAAGACAGGCGAGCTTCGACACGGCGTGCTGGGCAGCGCCGACGCCGTCGCCCAGTCGCTTGCCCTGCTGGCACTCACCTTCGCGGTGTCGGCGGCACCGGCCGCGGCAGCGGCTACCGCGGGCGCCGCGGTACCGGTCGCGTACATCATCGCTGGCGTGGGAAGCCTTTGCCTCGCGTCGGTGATCGTGCGGTTCACCCGGCGCATCGCTCATGCGGGCGGTCTGTACACGTACACGACCCGCGGCCTCGGCCCCCAGGCGGGCTTCCTCGCTGGCTGGCTCTACGCGATCGCCTTCGCTGTCGGAATCTCTTTCGTGCTGATCATCTCCGCCGACTTCCTGTCGACAGTGCTCACTACCGACACCAGCGTGCATCTCGGCTGGTTCCCGCTCTACTGCATCCTGCTCGCGCTCATCCTTCTCGTCGCCCTCGCCGACATCAGGGTGTCCACCAGGGTGCAGCTTGTTTTCGCAGTGATAGGCGTGCTGACGATCCTGGCCCTGGCGCTGGCGATCGTGGCCAACGGCGGAGCTCACGGGCTCACCTGGCGGCCGTTCGATCCGAATCTCTCGCCCAGCGCGCACGGGCTCGCCCTTGCGGTCGTCCTCGCTTTCACCGGATTCATCGGCTTTGAGGCAGCCGCCGTTCTAGGCGAGGAAGCGGCCAAGCCCCGGCGGGTGATTCCGCGGGCGATACTGGGCACCGTCATCGTGGCAACTGTCTACTTTATCTTCGTCACCTGGGCCGAGGCCGTCGGGTACGGCGTCGGCGCGGCGGGCAAGTGGGCAGCTGACCCCACTGCCCTGGCCACCCTGTCTGACCGGTATGTCGCGCACTGGTTCAGCACGCTCGTGGACCTCGTGGTAGTCATCGACGCATTCGTGGCTGCGCTGGCGGGCGTGCACCTGACCGCAAGAGTCCTGTTCGCGATGGGGCGGGATGGCGGCCTGCCGCGGCTGTTCGCTGCCACCACGCCGCGTTTTCGCAGCCCCTACGCCGGGATTGCGCTGTCTGTCGCGCTGACGCTCGTGCTCGGAGCGTGGCTCGGCCGACACTACGGAGTCGGGACCTATTTCGCGTTGATGGCCACCACTGCGTCGCTCGGGATCCTGTTCGTCTACGCTCTGGTCGCGATCGCCGGAATGGTCTTCTTCTGGAAGGCGCGGCACCGGAAGGGCGAGTCCTACAACATCATCCTTGACGTGGCTCTACCGCTGATTGCCGTCGTGATCTGCGGTTACGCGATCTACTCGACCCTCGTCCCGCGTCCGCCGGCGCCAATCAGCTACTCGGCGTGGATAGCCCTGGCGTGGCTGCTCGCCGGCCTGCTGGTGGTCGCCGTGCTGGTCCTGACCCGGCCCAGCCGGGTACGTGCGTTCGGCGAGGCGTTCGAGTCCGGCGAGAGCTGAGGTCACGAGCAGGCCAAGGCCCCGCGCGCAGTGCCCGTTTCCGCGGTGCGCCATTGCCTCCCGAGGACGTCTCCGCGGAAACGCCCCGGTTGCCGGCCGGCCGGAGTTGCGCCCGCCCGGCCGGCCCCCGGTAACTTCGCCTCAGGCCTCCGTCGCTGGCCTGGCGTCCTGCCGCCTGCCGCTGGCTTGGTTGCGGACGCCTCGGTTGTGAGCTGCTCCAGAGCTTTCAGCAGCCGAGGCGCTAGTTGCTCCGCCAGCGCGGGCGCGAGCGCCTCGGCCAGTTCAGACGCGAAGACCTCAGTAAGAAGGATCCGTTCGAGTATCGAGGCCTTCGACGTTCCCCGCATGGACCCGAGGGCCGTGTCGAGGAGCGCGGCCGTCGCCACGCCTCGCACCGACGACTCGGAAGCCGTTCCCTGATCACTGAAAATGTCGCGGATCAGGTCGTCGATTAGTCCTTCTACCTGGCCTTCGCCCGTTTCCTTGGACGATTCAACCGCCATGATTGACTCCCCTGTCTCTTGCTGTCACTGCTGTGCGTGGCCCGCCCTCCGATGCCGCTGAGTACCGGGGGACGGGCCAGCCCTGTGGATTGCGGATTATCGCTGCAGAGCCGTCATCGCGCCATGGCGGCGAGCAGCAGCGGGTGCTCGACGATCGACTCCTCCTCACCGCCGCGGCGGCGCATGAGCGCGGCGAGCAGCAGCGGGTGCTCGATGAAGCGGTCGCCCCGTTCCCGGCGGCGGCGCATCATGGCGGCGAGCAGTAGCGGGTGCTCGACGATCGCCTCCTCCTCACCGCCGCGGCGGCGCATGAGCGCGGCGAGCAGCAGCGGGTGCTCGATGAAGCGGTCGCCCCGTTCCCGGCGGCGGCGCATCATGGCGGCGAGCAGCAGCGGGTGCTCGACGATCGACTCCTCCTCACCGCCGCGGCGGCGCATGAGCGCGGCGAGCAGCAGCGGGTGCTCGATGAAGCGGTCGCCCCGTTCCCGGCGGCGGCGCATC
>JAJYUU010000029.1 GCA_021792405.1 Actinomycetes bacterium | reverse complement strand
GCCTCATCAGCCGGCGCCCGCGCCTCATCCACGACACTCAGCATGCACCGATCCTGGCCGATCAGGACGGCCAGATCACGCCACCACGCCGCGATTCATCACAGCCCGCCGCTGTAGTACTAGGCCCGCAGGGCGACCCGCAGTTCAGGCCGCTCGGGCCGGACCAGGAGCAAGGTGGCTCGCCGGAATGGACCGCGGACCTGATGGCCGGCGGCAGCTATATCTTCATCTACCTGCCGACCGGCCATTGCCTGGCCGCTGCCGGATCGCCCGCCCGGCCGAAGCTGACGCTGGCGCACTGTGACTTGGCGGCTACCCAGCGCTGGCAGCGGACGAAGGCCCCGGTCCAGGTCCAGGGACATGACTTCTATCAGTATGCGAACGCGGGCGACGCCCGCTGCCTGACCGAGACGGGCGAACTTTCCGGATCGTCCTATGGTGCCGCCCTGCAGGGCTGCTCGCCGGGATCGCCAGCCGATCAGCTCATCGGATTCTGGTGGGCGTCGGTCTGATCCCGACCGGCTCCGGCCGGACCCGGGTTCCCGGTTCAGCCGAACAGGGCTGGCAGCGCGGCCCGGTGCGCCGCGGCGAGGTCGGCAATCGGCACGGAGAACAGGCCGGTGAGTTCGAGCGCAGGACCGCCGGTTGTGCCGATGACCGCCGCGCTCACCCCTGCGGCCTCGCAGGCCGAGACCAGGTCGGGCAGCGCGTCCGGCCGGGCCGCCACCACCGCGCGGCCGGCCGATTCGCTGAACAGGAACGCGGCAGCGTCGGCCGGCGGCTGTATTACGCAGCCGGTGCCGCCAGACAGGCAGGACTCCGCCAGCGCTAGCGCAAGACCACCGTCGGACAGGTCGTGGGCAGCCAGCAGCAGGCCGCGCGCCGCCGCGACGGCCAGCAGCCCGGCGAGTGCTTTCTCGGCGTCGAGGTCGACGGCCGGCGGCCGCCCGCCCAGGTGGCCGTGCCGCAGCCAGGCCCACAGCGAACCGCCGAACTCGGGCCTGGTATCGCCAAGCAGCACGACGCTCGCGCCTGCAGCGGTGAAGCCGGATACCGTACGGCGCCGCACGTCGTCGTGCACGCCGAGAACGCCGACGACCGGCGTAGGCTGGATCGGCGTTCCGCCGGTCTGGTTGTAGAAGCTGACGTTACCTCCGGTGACGGGTATGCCAAGTTGCTGGCAGCCGTCGGCAAGGCCGCGGACGGCCTCGGTGAACTGCCACATCACGGCCGGGTCCTCGGGTGAGCCGAAGTTCAGGCAGTTGGTGACCGCGAGGGGCCGCGCGCCGGTGATGGCCACGTTACGGTAGGCCTCGGCCAGCGCCAGTTGCGTGCCGGCGTAGGGGTCGAGCTGGCAGTACCGTCCGTTGCCGTCGGTCGCCAGGGCGACGCCTAGACCGGTTTCAGCATCGATCCGGACCAGCCCGGCGTCATGCGGCATCGCCAGGACCGTGTCGCCGCGAACGTAACGGTCGTACTGCTCGGTGACCCAGGTCTTGTCGCCGCCCTCCGGCGATCGCAGCAGCAGCAGCAGATCCGCACGCAGGTCGGTGCCGGCGGTTGGCAACGGCAGCCGGGCAGGGTCGGCCGCGAGCAGCTCGTCCTGAGTGGCGGGCCGGTGAGCCGGCCGGTCGTAGACCGGCCCGCAATCGGCGGCGCTGCCGGGCGGTATGTCGACCACCTGCGCGCCCTGCCAGCTCATCTCGAGCCTGCCGGTATCGGTGACCTCGCCGATGACGGTTGCCTGCACGTCCCATTTAGCGCAGATATCCATGAATGCGGCGACACGCCCCGGCTCGACGATCGCCATCATCCGCTCTTGCGACTCGCTCATGAGGATCTCGGCCGGACCCAGGGATGCGTCACGCAGCGGAACCGAGTCGAGCCTGACCCGCATCCCGGTCCCGCCTCCCGCGGCTAGCTCGGTTGTCGCGCACGCCACGCCTGCCGCGCCGAGGTCCTGAATGCCGATGACGAGCCCGGCCCGGTTCAGCTCCAGGCAGCACTCGATGAGCAGCTTCTCCATGAACGGGTCGCCGACCTGCACGCTGGGCCGTTTGGCGCCCTCGCCTGTGCCGCCGAACGATGCGCTGGCCAGCACCGACGCGCCGCCGATGCCATCCGGACCGGTCCGCGAACCGAACAAGATCACCTGATTGCCGGGCCCGGTCGCGGCGGCCAGCTTGAGGTCTTCGTGTCGCAGCACGCCCACACAGAGCGCGTTGACTAGCGGGTTGCCCGCATAGCAGGGGTCGAACGCAAGCTCGCCGCCGATGTTCGGCAGGCCCAGGCAGTTGCCGTAGAAGGAGATTCCGCTGACCACGCCTGGCAGTACCCGGCGGGTGTCAGGCGCGTCGGCTGGGCCGAACCGGAGCGCGTCCATCACTGCCACCGGCCGTGCGCCCATCGCCAGGATGTCCCGGACGATGCCGCCGACGCCAGTGGCCGCACCCTGGAATGGCTCGACGTAGGACGGATGATTGTGCGATTCGATCTTGAATGTGACCGCGTAACCCTGGCCGATGTCGACCACGCCCGCGTTCTGGCCGATCCCCGCCAGCAGCACGTCCGTGGCGGGCGCCTTGTCGGCGAATTGCCGCAGGTGCTTGCGGGAGGACTTATAGGAACAGTGCTCGCTCCACATCACGGAGTAGATCGCCAGCTCGGCATCGGTCGGCCGCCGGCCGAGAAGGCCGGCGATGCGCGCGTACTCCTCTGCTGTCAGCCCGAGAGCAGCGAACGGCTGCTCCCGCCCCGGCGTCGCAACGGCGTCGGCCACGGTGTCCTGGGCCGCCGGAGCACAGGGCTCGGCGGCAACGTCCTGACTCATCGGGCCGCGACCGTCTGCAGCATCGAGGCGAAGAAGCCGAGGCCGTCGGCAGACGGGCCGGTCAGCTCGTCAATGGCGTGCTCGGGATGCGGCATCAGGCCGGCCACGTTGCCCGCCTCGTTGACGACGCCGGCGATATCCCGCTGTGAACCGTTCGGGTTGCCGCTGGCGTAGCGGGCTAGCACCTGGCCGTTCGCCTCGATGCTGGCCAGCGTCTGCGGATCTGCCATGTAAGCACCCTCGCCGCTCTTGAGGACGACCCGGATATGCTGACCCGCCCGGTACTGCCGGGTCCACGCCGAGGTGTCGTTCTCGATCCTTATCGTGAGATCCCTGGTGACGAAGCGCAGGCCGGCGTTACGGGCAAGCGCTCCCGGCAGCAGGTGAGCCTCGCACAGAATCTGAAAGCCGTTGCAGATGCCGAGAACCGGCAGTCCGCGGCCGGCCGCCTCGATGATCTGCCTCATTACCGGGGCGAACCTGGCGATGGCGCCGCAGCGCAGATAGTCGCCGTAGGAGAAGCCGCCGGGCAGCACCACGCCATCGACGCCGTGCAGGCTGGCATCGTCGTGCCAGAGTTCGACCGGCTCCGCGCCCGCCCGCCGGACGGCGCGGCGCGCGTCACGATCATCCAGTGAACCGGGAAAGGTGACGACTGCGATCCGTGCCGTCATGGGCGTCCTGTCGGGCGGCGCATACTCGCAGGCTACCCGGTCAGCCGGCGTCCTTGAGCTGGGGCGCGGGCCGCACGGCCAGCGGGGCGTCGGTCCGCCATTCGATTCTCTTGTGCAGCGAGACAACGGTGCCCTGGCCGGGCCTGCTGCGCATGGTCACATCATCGACGCAGGCCCGCATGATCGCCAGGCCGCGGCCCGACTCAGGCAGCTCGGCGATGGCACGCTCCCTGGCCAGCCGTCGAGCCCTGATGATCCGGCTGCGCAAGGTAGCCGGCGAGCTAGGTGCCGCGTGGGCCGGTGCGGTCTTGTTCCGCCGTAGCATGCCCACCGGCCGGACTGACCGCCGCAGGCCGGTCCGGCGACGGCCGGCCTTGGCGGGGTCGAAGCCGCGGCCACTGTCCAGCACGTCGAGTACGCACCGCTTGCTGCCCACGTGTGCTACCAGTTCGTACCGGCGACCCGCCCCCGCGTGGCGCAACACGTTCGTGCACGCCTCGGTCACGGCGAGCAGCAAGTCGTCGACGCAGTCCGCGTCAATGCCCAGCCGGCTGAGAGTGTCCCCGAGCACCCGGCGCATGACCGGGACGCTTAGCGATTCCCTCGGGAAAACCAGGCAGAACTCTACGTCTGCGGCTGGCTCCCCAGAATGGAACACCCGAGATCGCATCCGCTCCTCAGCCCCGTCGCGGCAACAGTCAGTTCACATTGTGGAGGCTTCCCCGGCTGAGCAGCGGTAATCATAAACTCAGGCGATCTCTGGACGAACAGTGCGGTACTGCCTGACGTCGCGTAGCGCTCACCCAGGATGACTCACCCAGGGTGAACGGTGAATTCCTCGATAACGGGGTTAGCCAGCAACTCGGCGGCGAGCTGGCCGATCCGCTCGGCGCTGGCCGGCTCAGTGAGCTCGATCTCGAACCGCTTGCCCTGGCGCACGCCGGCGACCTGGCCGAAACCCAGCCGCCGGCAGGCACCGGCAATCGCCTCGCCCTGCGGGTCGTGGATCTCGGGCTTCAGCATCACGTCGACAACGAATCTGGGCACATCCCGAACAGTACGCGAGCGACCGAACAGTACGCGAGCGGCAGCGCGGGGCAGGGGACAAGCGGAGTGCCAGATGGGGTTCGCCGTCAGCGAATAGGGATCCGGCCTGCCGGGCAGTAGCCTGGAAGCAAGCCAGCGTGCCCCGATTTCGTGACATCCGTCACCATCGTCGCTGCATGATGGCAGCGCTCGGCCATGCGGAGCGCGACGATAGTACTGTTCGCACAGCCATGGACTGACGCAGCCATGGACGGACGACAGCCGACCGGGGTACGCCCGGGTCGGCCGTGAGTATGCAAGGAGTGGCACGTGGCCGTCAAAGATGCCGGACGCGCAGCCCGCCCAGGTGAGCGGGCACCAGCCAGCCGGGCGCCAGCCAGCCGGGCGCCAGCGCGGGAACCAGAGCGACCAGAACGACGGGCGGATCCAGCTGAGCTGATCCAGCTCCTCACCCCCGAAGGGGAGCGCGTCGAGCACCCCGACTACCCGCTCGAGATCTCCGCCGCCGAGGTCAAGGCGCTCTACCGCGACCTGGTCATCGTGCGCCGGATCGATTTCGAGGCGATCGCGCTGCAGCGCCAGGGCGAGCTCGGGATCTGGGCTTCGCTGCTCGGCCAGGAAGCTGCACAGGTGGGTTCGGGGCGGGCCCTTGGCCCGCGCGACATGGCGTTCCCGACCTACCGTGAGCACGGCGTGGCCTGGTGCCGCGGCCTGGACCCGGTGAAGCTGCTGGAACTGTTCCGCGGCGTCAGTCACGGCGGCTGGGACCCGACCGAGCACAACTTCCACCTGTACACGATCGTCATCGGCAGCCAGACGCTGCATGCGACCGGATATGCCATGGGCATCCAGCGGGACGGCGCCGTCGGCGACGACGGTGAGGCGGTGATCGCCTACTTCGGCGACGGCGCGACTAGCCAGGGTGACGTGAACGAGGCCTTCATCTGGGCGTCGGTGAACAACGCGCCGATCGTCTTCTTCTGCCAGAACAACCAGTGGGCCATCTCCGAGCCGCTGGAGCGGCAGACCCGGACGCCGCTGTTCCAGCGCGCTAACGGCTTCGGCTTCCCTGGCGTGCGAGTGGACGGCAATGACGTGCTGGCCTGTCTCGCGGTGACCCGCAAGGCGATGCAGGCCGCCAGGGAAGGCCAGGGCCCGACCCTGATCGAGGCATTCACCTACCGGATGGGCGCGCACACCACGACCGACGACCCGACCCGGTACCGGCTGTCGGCCGAGCTGGAGTCGTGGAAGCTGAAGGACCCGATCGAGCGCGTCAAGCAGTACCTCATCCGCACCGAGCAGGCGGAGATGACCTTCTTCGACGAGGTCGAAGCCGAGGCGGCCGCAGTCGGGAGCCGGGTCCGTGCCGCCTGCCTGCAGATGCCCGACCCTCCGCCGACATCGATGTTCGACGACGTGCTGACCACGCAGACGACTCAGCTCGCGACCGAGCGCGCGGGCTTCGCCGCCTACCTTGACTCATTCGCGGCGCAGGAGCCGGTCCTGGCGGAGGAGGGGCGATGACGACGCTGACCCTGTCCAGGGCGCTCAACGAAGGACTGCGCAAAGCGCTGGAGGCCAACGCCAAGGCGCTCATCATGGGCGAGGACGTCGGCAAGCTCGGCGGCGTGTTCCGGGTGACCGACGGGCTGCAGAAGGATTTCGGCGAGGCCAGGGTGATCGACACGCCGCTCGCCGAGTCCGGCATCATCGGCACCGCGATCGGCCTGGCCCTGCGCGGCTACCGGCCGATCTGCGAGATACAGTTCGACGGTTTCATCTTCCCGGCCTTCGACCAGATCGTCAGTCAGCTAGCCAAGATGCGGTACCGCTCACGGGGAGCGGTCAAGCTCCCGATCGTGGTCAGGGTTCCGTTCGGCGGCGGCATCGGCGCGGTCGAGCACCACAGCGAGTCACCTGAGGCACTGTTCGCGCACACGCCCGGCCTCCGGGTGATCTCCTGCGGCGATCCGGCCGACGCGTACACGATGATCCAGCAGGCCGCCAGCAGCGACGACCCGGTGCTGTTCTTCGAGCCGAAGCGGCGCTACTGGGACAAGGCCGAGGTCGACACCGAAGGCGGCCTGGCCGCCGCGCTGCCGATGGACTCCGCGCGCGTCCTCGTCGAGGGCAGCGACCTGACGCTGCTGTGCTACGGCCCGATGGTGCGGACCTGCGCCGAGGCCGCCGTTGCCGCGGCGAGTGACGGCAGGTCACTGGAGGTCATCGACCTGCGTTCGCTGGCCCCGCTGGACGTCGAGACCATCTTTGCCTCGGTGCGCAAGACCGGCAGGTGCGTCGTCGTGCATGAGGCCGTGGTGACCGGCGGGCTCGGCGCTGAGATCGCGGCGCAGGTCACCCAGGAGTGCTTCTACAGCCTTGAGGCACCGGTACTGCGCGTCGGCGCGTACACCACCCCGTACCCGCCATCCAGGCTGGAGGAACATTACCTTCCGGACCTGGACCGGATCCTGGACGCCGTCGACCGCAGCTTCGGCTACTGAGAGGCCACCAATGTCAGATCTCAAGGAGTTCAAGCTCCCTGACGTCGGCGAAGGCCTGACCGAGGCCGACATCGTCAGGTGGCACGTGAAGCCCGGCGACACCGTCACCGTCAACCAGATCATCGTGGAGATCGAGACCGCCAAGGCGGTCGTCGAACTCCCGAGCCCCTACGCGGGAACGGTCGCCAGCCTGCTAGTCCCCGAAGGCCAGACCGCCGATGTCGGCACGCCCATCATCGCGGTGGACACCAGCCCGGATGGCGGCCGGGCGGCCGGCGCCCCGCCGGCCGCGGTCGGTGCCCCGCCTATGACGGAGGCGCAGCAACCGGTCGCCGGGGGCGAGGACCTGATCCCGGCCGGGCTGGCGATGACAGCGTCCGAGCCGGGCATGACCGGCAGCCCCGCGCCCAAGGCGGAACGGCAGGCAGTGCTGGTTGGCTACGGCGTCAAGCTCGGCTCGACGACGCGCCGGCCCCGGAAGGTAGGCCACGGTCAGGTCGGGAACGGCGATGGACGCCAGAGCGCCGCCGGCCCGGCACTGGCCAAGCCGCCGGTGCGCAAGATGGCCCGCGATCTCGGTGTTGACCTCGCCGGCCTGACCGGGTCCGGGCCGAACGGCTCTATCACCCGTAACGACGTTCAGCAGGCCGCAGCACTGACCCCGGCTGAGCCCGTTCCCGCTCAAGGGCTGGTTAACGCGGCGCCCGCCAGGACGGCGACGGCGCGCGAGGAGCGCATCCCGATCAGGGGCGTGCGCAAGCACACCGCCGCAGCGGTGGCCGGGAGCGCCTTCACCGCACCGCACGTCACCGAGTTCCTGCAGATCGACATCACCGAGACGATGACGGCGACGGCGCGGCTGCGCGCGCTGCCGGACTTCGCCGGCCTCAGGGTCTCGCCGCTGCTGCTGGTCGCCCGCGCGCTCGTCGTGGCGGCCGGCCGGCACCCGATGATCAACGCAAGCTGGGACGAGGCCGCGCAGGAGATCGTGGTCAAGCACTACGTGAACCTGGGCATCGCCGCGGCGACCGACCGCGGCCTGGTCGTGCCGAACATCAAGGACGCGCATGCCCTCACGCTGCCAGAATTGGCCGGCGCGCTGGCGCGGCTGGCGGAGACGGCGAGGGCCGGCAAGGCCACCCCGGCGGACCTGGCCGGCGGTACCATCTCGATCACCAATGTCGGCGTGTTCGGAGTCGATACCGGGACTCCGATCCTGCCTGTCGGCGAGGCGGCGATACTGGCGTTCGGTCAGGTAAAGGACGCTCCGTGGGTGGTCGACGGCGAACTGGCGGTGCGCAAGGTATGCACGCTCGCGCTGTCCTTCGACCACCGGCTGGTCGACGGCGACCTGGGCTCGGCGGTGCTGCGTGACGTGGGCGCGATGCTGACCGACCCGCTGCACATACTGGCCTGGTCGTGAACCGCGCACTGCTGACAGCCGACCGCCCGGAGAACCCGCGGTCTGAACCCGCCGCCCGAATCAGGAAAGGAGCCTGAGCCGAAGTGATCAGGCACGTCGTGGTGTTCAGCTGGGATGGTGAGATGACCAGGGAGCTGGAGCAGCAGTTCACCGACGAACTGACCGCGCTTTCGGCCAAGCTGACCGGACTGCGCTCCTACCATGCTGGGCCGGACGCCGGGATCGTCGAGGGAAACTTCGACTACGCCGTCGTCGCCGACTTCGACGATGCCGAGTCCTACCTCGCCTACCGCGACAACGCCGATCACCAGGACATCATCAGGAGGCTGAGCGCTCCGCACGTCAAGAACCGCGCGGCAGTTCAGTACGAGATCTGACCGGCCGATCGCAGTTATCCGGCCCGCGATGACCACCCGTCGCGGCGCGCCAGTCCTCGCCCCTCACGCCCCCAGTTCCGGTCAGAAAGCCTCTTCTGGCACGTCCATCGGGTCGAGCGAGGTTGCTTCGACGATCTCCCGCTCGGCTGCAAGCCGGGGCAGCACAGTCGCGGCGAAGAATCCGGCGGCCGCAAGCTTGCCCTGGTAGAAGGCCTTGTCGCCAGCGGCGAGCGGCTGCGGGCCGAGAGCGGCTGCATCGAGCTTGGCGAGTGCGACCTCGGCCTGCCGGCCGAGTAGCCAGCCGATGACCAGATCGCCGAGCGCCAGCAGCAGCCGGGTGGTGTTGAGACCCACGCGGTAGATCTCGGTCGGCTGCGCCAGGCTGCTGCCCAGGTAGCCGTTCATGGCTGAGACCATCGCCTCGACATTGTCGGCCGCCCTGGCGACGGCGGCGCGCTCCTTCTTCAGCCGGCCATTGCCGCCGTCGGCTCCAGCGAACCCGCGAATCTGGCCGAGCAGGCCGGTGAGCGCGGCGCCCTGATTACGGACGATCTTGCGGAAGTACAGGTCCATACCCTGGATCGCGGTGGTGCCCTCGTACAGGCTGTCGATCTTGGAGTCCCTGATGTACTGCTCGATCGGGTAGTCCTGCAGGTAGCCCGACCCGCCCAGGGTCTGCAGCGACTGGGCAAGCTGCTCGTAGCCGCGCTCCGAGCCGATGCCCTTGACGATGGGCAGCAGCAGGTCATTCAGTTGCGCGGCCGCGTGATCCGGCTGGCCACTGGCAGCGGCCAGCTGAATCGCATCCTGCTGACTGGCGGTGTAGAGCACGAGGGCGCGCATGCCCTCGGCGTAGGACTTCTGCAGCAGCAGGCTGCGCCTGACATCCGGGTGCTGCATGATCGTGACGCGCGGTGCCGCCTTGTCCAGCATCTGAGTCAGGTCGGCGCCCTGGACGCGGGTCTTGGCGTACTCGAGCGCATTCAGGTAACCGGTGGACAGCGCTGCGATCGCCTTCGTGCCGACCATCATCCGGGCGAACTCGATGATCATGAACATCTGCCGGATTCCGTCGTGCACGTCGCCGACCAGCGTGCCGATGGCCGGGTGCTGCGCGCCGAAAGTCAGCTCACAGGTCGTGGACGCCTTGAGGCCCATCTTGTGCTCGACGTTGGTCACGTACACGCCGTTGCGCTCGCCGAGCGAGCCGTCCGGGTTAACCAGGAACTTGGGAACCAGGAACATGGACAACCCTTTGGTGCCCGGGCCTGCGTCCTCCGGCCTGGCCAGCACGATGTGCAGGATGTTCTCGGCAAGGTCGTGCTCGGCGCTGGTAATGAACCGCTTGACGCCCTCGATGTGCCAGGTCCCGTCGGGCTGCTGGACGGCTTTGGTCCGGCCTGCGCCGACGTCCGAGCCGGCGTCTGGCTCGGTGAGCACCATGGTGTATCCCCACCGGCCGTCGATCGCCTGCTTGGCGACCTTCTGCTGGGCCGGCGTGCCGAGCAGCCAGAGCGCGCGGGAGAACGCGCCGAGGCTCGCGTACATCCAGATCGCCGGGTTGGCCCCGAGCACGAGTTCGGCGATGGACCAGGCCAGTGATCGCGGCACAGTGGTGCCGCCGAGTTCGGGCGGGACCTCGAGCCGGAACCACTCGGCGTCTATGAAGGCGTTGTAGGACTTCTTGAATGACTCGGGCATCGTTACCGAGTGGGTAGCCGGGTCGAATACCGGCGGGTTCCGGTCCGCGTCGGTGAACGAATCGGCGAGCGGGCCTTCGGCCAGCCGCTTGACTTCGTCCAGGATGCCGCGCGCGGTCTCCTCGTCGACATCACCGAACGGGCCGGTGCCAAACAGGTCCTGGCGCCTCAGCACCTCGAAGAGGTTGAACTCGATGTCTCTGAGGTTGCTCCTGAAGTGTCCCATTCGGCCACCCTCCGTAGTCCACCTGCAAGCAGGCTACTCACGAGTAACTTTCTCAATAGTACAGAAGGAACTGGCATGTGTCAGCCCGTTCGACTCGCGTAGTACGCGGCGAGTGTCCGTATTGCCTGGCCGGCTGGCGGGGCTATCAGGGCTATCGAGGCTATCGGGGCAGCGCTAGTGCGCCCGGGCAGCCCGGCTACCCCGCCGGACCGGCCGCAGCCCTAGCTCAAAACCGAATGACGTTCTAGAATGCGGCGAAACCAGCCGGAGCGGATGAGGTGGATCGATGACACTGGCTCTCACCGAAGATCACGCTCAGCTCGCCGAATCAGTCCGCTCCTGGTTGACACGCACCTGCCCGCCGTCAGCGGTCCGGGCCGCTGCCGACGGCGGCGACAGCGGCGACGGCTTCTACCGCGACACCATCCGGCCAGGCCTTGCCGAACTAGGCGTCCTCGGACTGCACCTGCCGGACGCTGACGGCGGCCAGGGAGCCGGGCTGGCCGAGCTTGCCGTTGCGGTGGAGGAACTCGGCCGCGCGCTGGCGCCGGGTGCCGCCGTGCCGACGGTGCTGGCGGCCGCAGTGCTGGCCTCGGCCGGCCTGTCCGGCAAGATCGTGGCCTCCCTCGCTCAAGGGAACGGGAACGGGGCTGTCGCACTGACCGCCGACATCCGGGCCCATGCAGGCCAGGGCAAGGACCTCATCGTTACCGGCAGCGCTGACTACGTGCTCGGCGCTCCAGGCGCGGACCTGGTGATCTTGCCGGCCCAGGCGGAAACCGGGCTGGTCTGGGTTGCCGTGGACGCTAGCAGCCTGGACATTTCCGCTGTCGAGAGCCTCGACTTGACCCGTCGGCTCGGCCGGGTGACCGCCACCGACGTCGCGGTCCCGGCGGATCGTCAGCTAACCCGGCTGCCGGCCGGCGTGGTGGCCGACCTGGCGGCGGTTATCTTCTGCGCAGAAACCATCGGCATCGCCGGGTGGGCCGTCACCACCGCGGCCGATTACGCCAGGCTGCGGCACCAGTTCGGCCGTCCGATCGGCCAGTTCCAGGCAGTCAAGCACCGGTGCGCCCGGATGCTGGTGGCGGCGGAGCAGGCGGCGGCACTCGTCTGGGATGCGGCCCGGGCGATGGATGACGATTCCGCAGGCGCGACTGAGGTGACACATCGGCCTGAGAACACCGGACGCGAGTTCGCGGTCGCCTCGGCGGCCTCGCTGGCCGCTGACGCCGCGGTGTCCTGCGTGCACGAGTGCATCCAGGTACTCGGCGGCATTGGCTACACCTGGGAGCACGATGCGCACCTGTTCTACCGCCGGGCGATGACACTGCGCTCGCTGCTCGGCGCGGCCTGCCCGGCAGAAGCCAGCTGGCGACAGCGCACGGCGGCCCTCGCGCTCGACGGTCACCGCCGCCGGGTGCGGCTGGAGCTACCCGGCGGCGAGGACGACCTCCGCTCCTCGATCAGGTCTGAGCTAGCCGAGATCGGCAAGCTCACCGGGGCCGAGCAGACTGCCGCGCTCGCCGCCGGCGGCTGGGTCATGCCGCACATGCCGAAACCATGGGGCCGCGGGGCGGGCGCACTCGAGCAACTGGTCATCGACGAGGAACTGCGGGCGGCGGGAATCCGCGTTCCCGGCCTGGTGATTGGCGCCTGGGTCGTGCCCGCGCTGATCCAGTACGGCACGGCGCAGCAGCAACAGCGGTTCCTGCCGGCCACCCTGCGCGCGGACTACCTGTGGTGCCAGCTATTCAGCGAGCCAGGAGCCGGCTCAGACCTGGCCGGGCTGACCACCAGGGCGGAGCGGGTCGACGGCGGCTGGAAGATCACCGGGCAGAAGATCTGGACGTCGCTCGCCCGGGAAGCGGCGTGGGCCATCTGCATCGCGCGCACTGATCCGGCGCAGCCGCGTCATGACGGCATCAGCTACTTCCTGGTGGACATGCACTCACCGGGGATCGAGGTGCGGCCGCTGCGCGAGATCAGCGGTGAATCGTTCTTCAACCAGGTCTTCCTGGACGGCGTGTTCGTCCCTGACGACTGTCTCGTCGGCGAGGTGAACAAGGGCTGGCAGATCGCCCGCACCACGCTGGCCAACGAACGGGTGTCGCTGTCGCGGTCATGGACGTTCGGCTCCGGTGTGCCGGAGCTATTGCAAGTGGCGCGGGTTGCCGCGGGGCCGGACCGGCTGGCCGAGGTGGGCGAGCTCGTCGCGGTCGGACAGTCGATCGAGCTGCTCGGCGTGCGGGCGACAGCGAAGCAGCTATCCGGCACCGAGCCCGGCGCAACGGGCAGCGTCCGCAAATTGCTGACCATGCGGCACGCTCAGCAGGTCGCGGAATTGTGCTGGGAGCTGTCCGGCCCGGCCGGGGCGCTCGGAAGCCGTCATGGCGGCGGGCCGCTGACCGCAGGCGGCGAGCCCGATGGCGCGCACTGGGCTCGCCAGGTACTGGTCACGCGCGCGTTTACGATCGGCGGGGGCACCACCGACGTCCAGCTCAACATCATCGGCGAGCGGATGCTCGGACTGCCCCGTGACCCGGACCCGCCGCCGGTCGGCGGCTGAGCACCCCGCTTCCCGACGTCAGCCGCGCCCGAAGTCATCGGCGCACCTGATGCCGTCAGGCGCAACTCGCACCGCCGGGCGGTCAGCCCTGCGGCGCCGCTCCGGAAGCCTCATCGTCAGGAGCGGAAAAGAAGCTGGTCGTGTTGTCCACGGGCGGCATCGCGCCTGGGTCACCCGACGGCGCATCGGCCGACCTGGGTCCAGCCGACGAGCCGCCAGGGAAATCAGGCTGTGCTTGCGCGCCCGAGCCAGCCTGCGGCGGATCGGCAATGTTCAGGCCGTGCTGACTCTCATGCGCGGCGATATCGCTGATCAGCTGATCGACCCGGGCCTGGCCGTCAGCGGTCCCGCGCCCGGTGCGCTCGGCGTATACCAGGGCACCTAGCTGGCGCAGCATGATGTCGCCGCGGCGGCCGGCCTGAGCCTGGTCGAGCCTCGCCTTCCCGTCTTGCGCTGCCTCCTGCGCTTGCTGTGCCAACTGCGTTGCCTGCGCCTTGACCCTGTCCATAAGTCCCATGTGCCGCCTCCGCGGACTCAGCGGGCACCTGCTCGGCTTAGCTAGCCGATGCGGTCTATCCCATGAAGAGTGCCCGCATTCCTCGTCCGGAGCAACCATGCCGGGCGGCGCGCTTGCGCCCGGCTGGGCGGCGCTTACGCCCGGGCGATAGCGAGTTCGGAAACCACGGCCCGCGCTATTGCCTGAGCGTCAGAGATGACCGTGACGAGGCGGCAGCCGTTCTCCCGGTACAACCGCCCAGTCGTGCCATCGGTCGCGTGCACGGCCACCGGCTTGCCCGCCGCCGCGCAGTCCGCCCAGATCTTCTCAAGCGCCGGGCGCAGCACCGGGTCATACGGGTCGAGCGTGCAGCCCAGTGAGTAGGACAGATCACGCGGGCCAACATAGATCCCGTCCACGCCGGTCTGCCGCAGCGTTGCCGGCAGCTCAGCCATGGCTTGCCGCGACTCGACCATCACGATGCACAGCGGAGCCGTCACGCTGGCCATGACTCCGCCCGCGGACCGGTAGCCGTCCGGCGGGTAACGACACGCGCCCGCCACTGCCGCTGCCTGCTCAGCCGATTCCACGTTCGGAACGATGACACCGTCACAGCCGAGGTCCAGCGCCCGGCCGATATCCGCGGGGTGCGCATTCCTGGCCCGGCCGAGCGGGGTCGCGCCGGCCAGCCGGATCGCGGTAGTCAGGGCCGGCAGGTCATGCTCGGTTGCCGTCCCGTGCTGCAGGTCGATAATCACGTAGTCGAGCCCGCGGGCAAGTATGCCGATGCTGACCGGAGTAGGCGCCGCCGCCCATCCGCCGTATACCGTCTCGCCGGCCCTGACGCGGTCACAGAAGGAGATTTGAGTCACCCGACTAGCCAAGCACATCGCCGCCTGGCTAGCACCCCCAGGTCTTGCCGCCGGTGCGACCGATAACCTGACCCGCCGCTCCGTACTCCTCCGAGCTCACCACGGACAGCCGGGCGGGGATCGCGCAGGCAACGAGCCAGTCGCCAGACACCTCGACTGCCGGGAACCTCGCCGTGCTGCCGTCGGAATACCTCAACACCACGGCGCGGACTCCGGATGCCACAGCGAACAGCCCAGACCAGCGCGTCCCGGTCCTGCCGCTGATCAGTGCCGTCCGTCGCCGAGATGAGATCCGGCACAGCGTCAGTCAGCACTTCGCCGACCCGAACCTTGCGGAACCGGTTGCGGTTCGCGTTCACCACAATCCGCCGCAGGTAGGCGTCCGGGTTGTCGGCCCGGCGCACCCGAGACCATGACGCGTACCGGTGCAGCTGCGCGGCAAACCGGCCGGCCATCTGAAGCCCGCCAGCGAAGGGCGCCGGTGTTCAGGCACCACCGGTCACGGCCAGTGCCGCGACCGCGACGGCGATCGACAGCGGGACGGCGAGCCCGCCAAGCCGACTGGCTCGAGCCAGCGACGGGCGGGCACCAGCATCCCGCGCTGACCGGAGCCACAGCAGCCATGCCAGCGAACCGGTCACGCACAGGTTCGGCCCGAGATTTAGGCCGATCAGCAGCTCCAGCGGATGACCGGGCGTCCTCGCAGCGAGCATGCTAGCGGCCGGCAGATTGTTCACCGCCACCGTGGCCGCCGCGGCGAACGCTGCCGTGGCCCACCCGGACAGGTGTGATAGCAGCTCTGCCGGGCCGGACCAGGCCCGCCCCAGAGTGCCTAGTGCCACCGCGGCTCCGAACAGCCCGGCTAGCACAGGCACTCCGAGCACTCGCCAGATCCGGCCGAAGGTCACCCGGTCGCCGCGACCCATCCGTACCCCGGCGGCCAGTACCCCGACGGCGAAGACCGGCAGCGCAGCGGACCGGGTGACGACGACGAGTACGGTCGCCGCCACGATCGCTGCCAGGCCGATTCCGAGCACCGGCCGGGATAGCTCTCCGGGCTCGGCCGCAACCGGGCGGAGCGAGCGTCGCTCCCCCACAGCGACCACAGCCCCCGTCACGAGTACCGCGCCCAGCCATGGCAGCCACATCCGTGCCGCGAACTCCGCACCGGTCAGCTTCAGGTGACCCAGCACTATCAGGTTGGTCAGGTTGGACCCCGGCAGCAGCAGCGAGCCAGCATTGGACAGCAGCAGGCATCCGTAGAGGAAGGCCGGCTCGCCTTCGCCGCGGCTGCGGGCGGTGTGCACGAGGACCGGCGTAAGGAAGGCAACCGACGTGTCCAGGTTCAGCGTTGCCGTAACGACGCCGACGAGCAGAACGGAGCCCGCGAACAGCAGCCAGCCGTTATGCGTGGCAGTGGCCAGGCGCGCCCCCGCAGCGGCGAAGATGCCGTCTTCGTCGGCCACGAGCCCGATCAGCAGAAGCCCGGCAACCAGCACGAACGGGGACCAGTCCTGCGTGGCTGCCGCTGCCGCATCTGACGGCCTGACGGCGACAGCCGCCGCAAGCCCGGCCAGCCCGGCTGCGGCCAGCAGCCAGTCCGGCCGTATCGGCTGACGGCCGGCTTGCACGCTGGCCTAGGCCAGCCCGGTCGCTCGCTCGCGAGCGGACTCGATCCGCCGCAGCGTCTCGGTCCGGCCGAGTACCGCCATGGACTCGAACAGCGGCAGCCCGACCGTGCGGCCGGTCACCGCCACCCGGACGGGAGCTTGCGCCTTGCCGAGCGAGAGCCCGTAGGTCGCACCGACCGCCTCCAGTCGTTCCCGGAGCGAGTCCGCTTGCCAGGGCACGTCCTCGTACGCCGCGGCGATCTCCGCCAGCAACTCCGCGGCGGGCTCCCGCATGGCCTTGGCCCAGGCCGCCTCGTCGTAGACCGGGTCGCGCAGGAAGGCGAAATCCACCATCGCCACGACTTCGGCGAGCAGAGACACCCTGGTCTGCGCCAACGGAGCAAGTTCGGCGAATACCTCCGGGTCGAACCGTTCGGCCGGCCACGGCGCGGCTGACGGGCGCAGCCACGGCTGGCACGCGGCAATGAACTCCTCAGCCGGCAGCGCCCGGATGTACTCACCATTGAACGCGCGCAGCTTCTTGACGTCGAAGAAAGCCGGAGAAGGATTCACGTCCTCAAGCCGGAACTCGGCCACCATCTCGGCCCAGGGCACGATTTCCCGGTCGCCTCTGGGCGCCCAGCCGAGAAGCATCAGGTAGTTGCGCATGGCCTCGGCGAGGTACCCCTCGTCCCTGAAGCCTTCCAGCGAGACCTTGTCCCGCCGCTTGGACAATTTTTGCCGCTTCTCGTTCACGATGATCGACAAGTGCCCCCAGGCCGGAGGCTGATGGCCGAGCGCCTCCCACAGCAGTTGCTGCTTCGGCGTGTTCGACAGATGCTCCTCGCTGCGCAGCACGTGGGTGATCCCCTGGTCCATGTCGTCGACGACGTTGGCCAGCAGGAACAAGACCGAGCCATCGCCTCTGGCCAGCACGAAGTCCTCGATCGTCGAGTTCTCGAACAGGGTCTTGCCGCGGACCAGGTCGTCGATTACCGTCGCGCCCTCATCCGGCGCGCGGAACCGCAGCGCCCGGCCATCGCCCTGGCCGAGGCCCCGGTCCCGGCAGAAGCCGTCATAACCGCGATGCTGGTCGCCGGTCCTGGCGATCACGTCCGCGCGGGTGCAGTCGCAGTAGTACGCGCGGCCCTGGGCAAAGAGCCGCTGCGCCGCTTCGGTGTGCTTGGCGAGGTTGGCGGACTGGAAGACCGGACCCTCGTACTGACTCTCGTCGATGCCGAGCCAGGCCATCGCGCTGATGATGCCGTCGGTCCACTCCGGCCGGTTCCTAGCCGCGTCAGTGTCCTCGATCCGGAGTACCAGGGTCCCGCCGTTGTGCAGGGCAAAAGCCCAGTTGAATAGGACAGACCGGGCGCTTCCCACATGGAACATGCCGGTGGGCGACGGCGCGAAGCGCACCCTGATCGCAGAACCCGAGCTAGTCACGGCAGCCGAGTCTAGCCGAGCCGCCTCCGCCGCCCACCCTTGCAAGCAGCGCAAGCATGATGAACGGCGCCCCGCACAACGCGGCCATCGCCCAGCTCAGCCCGAGTCGCTGTGCCGCCGCGCCGACAGCCAGCGGGCCAAGCCCGCCAGCTAGCCCGGCCGCGCTGGACAGCGACACCGCCAGGCCGCTGCGGCCGGGCAGGCTGCCGAACAGTTCGGCCTTGAGCACGGGATACCACGGCGACGTCGCGAGGGTCAGCGCCGTGAGCAGCAGCAGCTTGGCCCCGAGCCCGCCGACCAGCAGGAATGCGGGGAGCAGGCCAAGGGTCAGCCACACACTGACCCGCAGTACCCGGCGGCCGTCGACCCGCGCCAGCAGCCGGATCAGGATGGCGTCGCCGGTCAGGCCAGCGCATAGCCGGATGCCGACGCCAAGCGCCGCCACCGGCGGGGCAGCGTGTGCCGTCGCAACCAGATACAGCGCCAGGAACCCGGTGAATACATCCAGCAGCAGATCCGAAACTTCGAGCAGCAAGAGCCAGCGCAGCGCACCCGACTCGCGGACAATGCCGACGGCCATCCGCCAGCCGGGCCAGGCGGCGTGGCTCTCGGCAGGAGCACGATCGCCGGCCGGACCGCCGTCGCGGACCGGGTAACTGTCGCGGCCAGCCGCCGTGTCTCGGTTACCGGCCACCGACACTGGCTCGCGCACAACGTCGCGCTGGCCCGTTCCCGCCACCGCAATCCAGGCCAGTGCCGAGCAAGCAGCGCACGCGATCATTGCCAGCCGCCAGCTACCACCCCTAGCGAGCACACCGACGACGAGCACTGGGCCGGCCACAGCGCCTGCCGAGCCCGCCACGGTCCAGCGAGCCATCTGCCCGGCTTGGCGGCCAGCGGCCGAATCCATCAGCGCCGACTGGCTCAGGCTGACGAAGGCGCCCGACGCCGGGAAGAAGATCGTCAGGGCGACCAGTAGCACCGCGAACGACGGGGCGAACCCGGCAGCGAGCACCGACCCGATGAAAACCAAGCCGCCGACCAGGATGAAGCGCCGACGCCGGCTGCCGGTCCCGCTGAATACCCCGACCGGCAGTTCCAGAATGCTTCCGGCAACCATCGGCACCGCCGAAAGAAGGCCGATCTGCAGGTAGCTGAGCGAAAGGTCATGTTTGATCAGTGGCAGCGCCGCGCTCTTGGTGCCGCCGAATAGTTCATCGGCGAATTCGACCGCCAGCGCCGCAAGCAACGCGCTGGTGGCGGACCGCGAGCGGGCGAGCCGGGCCCGGAGCGGTCTTCGCGTGGGCGTCGTCCCGCCTGCGGGCATGCTGACGACCGCGTTAGGGCGGCGCTTCAGGAACGCGAACTGCATGTCTGTCCTCCCTCGTCGTCTGCTGATGCTCGGACAGGCGAAGGAGGCGGCGCGCGCGCCGCTAGCTCAGGTCACAGTCAAAGAAAACCCATGGCAGCGATGCTATCTCGATTGCGGCCGCCGCAAGGCTAACCACAGCGGTAGCACCAGTGCGGTCATAAGAGCGACGGCAGGCGGCCATCCGTTGCGGTTTGCGCCAGGGCGGATCGGCGGAATGCCGCCGGTTCCCGCCGTTACCTGTCGGCGCTACGTGGGCTGGGCCGCTGGGGCAACCCGGTCTAGCTGCCGGCCGGCAGCTCCGCCGCGGCAGGCGCGCTCGCGATCTGCGCCTTGAGCGCCGCTAGCTGGGCGTCCACGTTGGCATTGGCGCTTGCCTGGTCAAGCTCGCGCTGGATGTCATCGGTGTCGCCGCCGACGTCCTCGAGCACGCCGGATTGCAGTAGCTCGTCGGTAGCGGCAGCCCTGGCTTGCATGTTCGCGATCTTGTCCTGGGCCCGCTGGAGCGCCGCGCCGGAGTCGCTGAAGCTCTTGGAGATGCCGGCCGCCTCCTCGTTCACCGAGGTCATCGCGGACGCGGCGGTGTACTGGGCCTTCATGACCTCCTTCTTGGAGCGGAAGTCGTTGACCCGCTGCTGGAGCGTGCTGAGGGTCTGCTCCATCTTCTGTTCTTCCTCGGTCAGCTGCTGGCGCTGCGGCTCCATCTCGTCGACCTGCTGCTGCGCCGTGGCCTTACGGGCCAGCGCTTCGCGCGCAAGGTCCTCGCGGCCCTGCGACAGCGCGGCCTTAGCCTGGTCGTCCAGATGGTCCATCGAGTGCTGCAGCTGCTGCTCCTGCAGCTCAAGCTGCTTCTTGGAGGCCGTGATGTCGACCAGCGCACGCCGGACCTGGGTGATGTGGTCCAGCATCTGCTCGTAGGAATAATCGAGCATCTCGTTCGGGTTCTCGGCCGTGTCTAGCGCCTTGTTGGCCTTCGCGGCCACGATGTCGTGGGCCCGTTGAAAAAGACTCATGCCAGTTGCTCCCTGCGACGATGAAGCTACAACTCGGCTTACGCTGCCGAGCGTACTAGCTAAGGAAACGGGCTCTCCCGGCTCAGCCGTGCTGGGCCGCCACGCCATTGCCGGTGCCGGCTGGTGAGAGATGCATCACGGCTGCAGCAAGGCGGCCGCTTCCTCCGTGCGTGACCCGGCCCGGCAGTCCGAGTTCTACGCTGTTTGCCTGTTATATACGCCACTGCGTGCTGTCTGTTTTCACCTTCATCGCGATCTCTTTACTATTTTGTCTTACGTTTCGGCCACATCCCGCGCAGATTCGGTGCATGGTGGTGAGCCGAGAGCACCCAGCGTGCGCGACAGCAGCAGGCCGTCACCGGCCGCCCTGAACCTGCACTGCATCCGCATGCCGCTGGCCAACGGTGGCCGGCCGGGAGGTGATCGCTGAGCGCCGGACTGCGCTCCTAGTGAAGGCCCATCGTGTCCCAAACCGTTTCCCGGCACCGGAAGCTGCCCGATTATGACGATCCGCAGCCCGCGCAGGCGCGGCATCGTAAGCAACTGACAGCAATCGCCCTCGGACGCAGGGCCAGGCGCACCACGCTCATCGTGGGAGCAGCGACAGCGGCCGCCGCAGTGGTAGCGGCGGTGGTTGTAGGCGTGCCAGCGCTGCGCGACGGATCGGCCGGCGCCTCTGGCCAGGCCGCTGCCGGGCAAGTCACCGACTCGCTGAGCCGCAGCGTCATCGGCAGCGTTGGCAACGCGATGAGCAAGAGCCCGCTCGCCGACGCGGCCGGAAGCACCGCGCTCGGCACGGCGTCCGCCAAGAAGCGCGCCGGTAATTCAGTAGCTGCCAAGCCTGGCGCCACCAAGAGCGCCACCAGGGGCGCCGCGAAGAACTCAGCCAAGGCCCCCGCCGCGACAGCCCGCCACCGTGCGGCGGCCCAGAATGCCCTCACCGCGGTCTATCTGAATCCGCTTCGCAAGGTCTCCGGTCTGCAGGCACAACGCATCGACATGGGCGCGGACTTCGGCGGTACCGGGCCCGTCTACGCGATCGGCGACGCTGTCATCACGAACGCTATCGGCAATTCGCCGGGCTGGCCCGGCGGTGGCTGGATCACCTACCAGTTGACTGACGGCCCGGCCAAGGGCCTGGTCGTCTACCTTGCTGAGGACGTGACCCCAACCGTGCAGGTCGGGCAGCAGGTGACGCCGCACACCGTCATCGCGAATATGTACAACGGCGGAGCGGGCATCGAGACGGGCTGGGCGATGCCAGACAGCAGCTCAGCGGAGTCCCAGCTGCCGGCCGCGGGCGGCATCAGCGGCAACGGGCCCTTCCCGACCGCGGTCGGGATCAACTTCGAGCACATGATGGAAGCGCTCGGTGTCCCCGCCAGCCCGTTCAACGCAAACGCCGCACCGTACGGCATCCTGCCGCCGAACTACCCGGCCAGCTACACGTCCCTCACGGCGAATGGATAGCCGGCTGCGAGCTGGCCGCCGCCTTGCCCGGCTCTCCCGGTGTCAGCCGACGCACAGGCAGAACGGGTGGCCGGCCGGATCGAGGAAGACCCTGAAGGTGGTGCCCGGCTGGTAATCCGCCTTGGTGGCGCCCCGCTCAGTGACCGCCGCCTCACCCTCGTCGAGGTCGCTGACGATCAGGTCGAGGTGCATCTGCTGCGGCACCGTCTGAGCGGGCCACTGCGGCGGCGCGTAGCCGTCTACTCGCTGGAACGAAATACAGTCACTGCGGTCTTCTGGGCGGATTTCGGCCCATTCATCGTCGGCTTTCACGGCCCAGTCAAGCAGGCCGCCGTAGAACTCGGCGAGGGTCGCTGGGTCAGGACAATCGATGACAAAGCCGGGGAAGCGCGCGATAGCCATATCGGCAGACTATCCGGTGCCGAGGTTCGTGCCGGCGGCGTCGCCGCACCCCGCGCCTGGCTGCCACCCGCAGTTGTCCATCGGGCCGGGTCAGGGTCGTCGTGGAGGTGAACCCGGCCACTTCGACCGGGCCATTTGCCGGGAAAGGACATGGCCATGACCACCAGTAACGTCACTGAGCCCGCGGCTGCGCCCGACCACGGGAATCTGCGTGCGAGCGCCGAAAGTAGCGAACGTGCGGCACTGCTGCTCTGCCTGAGCAAGCAGCGGGAGCATTTGCTTGGCGCCTTGGATGGCCTGCCTGAACTGGCGCTTCGGCAGCCTGTGCTGCCATCTGGCTGGACCTGCGCAGGGCTGGTCCAGCACCTCGCCCTCGACGTGGAGCGGTTCTGGTTCCGCCAGGTCATGACTGGCGAGCAGGTCGAGCCGGACGAGTTCGGCGATGACGGCTGGCAAGTGCGAGCCGAGGTTTCGGCCGCAGCCGTGCTGGACCTGTACCGGCGTGAGGCAGAGCTGGCCGACAAGATCGTCAACGCGACGGCGATGGAGGCCCCGCCTGCCTGGTGGCCGGACTTCTTCCCGCCTGGCTTTCACCTGGACAGCCTGCGGCAGGTCCTGCTGCACGTGATCGCCGAGACCGCCTGTCACGCGGGTCACTTGGACGCGGCCCGCGAGCTGATCGACGGCAGTCAGTGGATGGTCCTGACCTGACGCCGGTCAGCCTCTCGGGCGTACTTGTCGCTGCGGGCTAGTGGGACACCGAGCTTGTCGCGAACAGTCCTGCGCCGCTCCCGTCGGCAGGCACGCCGAAGCCTGCCTCACCGTCTTCGACCACTCACGCCGACCACCCACGCCGACCGGCCGTCGCAGACTTCGAGCCTGCGGTCGCCCTCGTCGTCCACCAGGTCGGCCCGGTACCTGCTCCTGGCCCGGCCATCAGCTCACCGCACAGGCTCCACGTCTCGCCGTGATGACCGTCCGCGCCGACCCTGCTGACCAAGCCGCTGAGGCTGCGGGAAGGCCACAACGGGCGGTACATCAGGCCGGCTACGTCCTCGTTCCCCGCCACAGGGGCTCCCCTTCATGCCGCCACCGCTCGTCACGGCCGCCCGGCTGGCCAAGATCAGACCTGCATGACCATTCTGCCCCCGTCTTCTTCGTGGGCGCCAAATCCAGGTAAGTGGTAGTCGGGTCCAGAGTCGGCGAAGCCGATCGCATGCGGCGACCGCGCTTGTTCTGCTGACTACGTTCTGCAGCCTGCGATGGGGTGAGGTAATGGCACTGCGGCGCAGTGATCTTGACCTGGAGGCCGGAACCTGAGCTGGGATTAGACCACCGGGAGCGGGTGACGAGAATCGAACTCGCACTATCAGCTTGGGAAGCTGACGTTCTGCCATTGAACTACACCCGCGAGCAGCCGGAACATGCACGGAACGGCAGTTACCACCTGCCCGTGGACCGGCCTGCCCGACATCGTACCGGATGACGGGCATTGCCTCGGCGCGCGGCCACAACGCGGACCGCAGCCCGGTGCGCTGCCGGAGGCGATAAGTTGCCAGGGTGCTGCTCTCTGACCGTGACATCAAGGCCGAACTGGAGTCGGGCCGGGTCAAGCTGGATCCGTTCTTGCCGGAGCTGATCCAGCCCTCCAGCATCGACGTCCGGATGGACCGGTATTTCCGGGTCTTCGAGAACCATCGATATCCGCACATCGATCCGGCCGTCGAGCAGCCCGAGCTGACCCGCCTGGTCGAGCCGGACGGCGACGAGCCGTTCGTGCTGCATCCCGGCGAGTTCGTGCTGGCCTCCACTTACGAGGTCATCACACTGCCGGACGACGTGGCCGGTCGGCTGGAAGGCAAGAGCTCGCTTGGGCGGCTCGGGTTGCTGACTCACTCCACGGCCGGCTGGATCGACCCCGGCTTTACCGGGCACGTGACGTTGGAGCTGTCGAATGTGGCCACGCTGCCGATCAAGCTCTGGCCTGGCATGAAGATCGGGCAGCTGTGCCTGTTCCGGTGCAGTTCGCCTGCCGAGCATCCGTACGGCTCGCAAATCTACGGCTCTCGGTACCAGGGCCAGCGAGGCCCTACCCCGTCCAAGTCTTACCTAAATTTCTACCGATCCAAAGTCTGAGCTGACCTCCGGCGGCTAGCGTAAATGATCTACGACCGAGCGTGACGGCGCTGACCGCCGCCCTGTCGGCGGCCATTTCACTTTGCCGTTACGAACTCGAATCACCTCGGCAACGGGTAGGCGGCAGGTTTGTCGCTACGAGCAACTCAGACTGGGAGGGCCAGTTTCATGGCCATGTGGAGGATAAGGATCAACCTCTCCGATGATCCGCGGAGCAGGGCCCGGCTCACCGAGGTGCTAGCCCGGCAGCACGTCAGCACTGTCCGGTTGACGCCCCGCGCAGGGACCGAGGCCGAGTTGTCGGGTGATGTAGTGCTGGAACTACCGCGCGACGACGAGCTAGGCGACATGCTCACCGCGCTGCACACGATCAGCCCGCAAGTCTTCGTGAGCCGGGCTAGCCAGCACGAATTCGATGCCGATGCCGCCGTCAGCACGCTCGCCCCTGCTGACTGACCCGGCGACGCCCTAGCGCTTCCGCTTGCCCTCGTCACCGCTCGTGTGCCCTGGCCGACAGCCGGGCAATCTGCGCGCGCAGCTCGTCGCGCTCCGCCTCCAGCTGACGGACCCTCGCCTCAAGCTGCAGAACCCGGCGGACGGCCGACAGCGTGAGGCCATCGTCCATCAACTCGACCACGTACCTGACGGCGACGATCTCGTTCCTGGTGTATCGACGCTGGCCACCCGCTGAGCGCGACGGCCGGACGACCCGGAACTCATCGAGCCGCCGCAAGAACGCCTGCTGGACCTCCAGCATCTCCGACACCTGGCCGACGGTAAACAGCGGCATGTTCGCGTCATCAAGCGGCAGCGGCGCCACGGTCACCTCCCGGCTTCGATGATGCCCGCAACGGCCGGCGGCTCAGGGCCAGCGCACCGAGCCGCGGCCGCCCGGAGCAGGTTCACGGCGAAGGACCCGCGCAGGCTGTGCCGCACGGGTCCTTCGCAGGGTACCCCGAGGAGAACCCCTCGGCGGTTATGGCAAATGATCAGGCCCCGACAGCTGCCCTTGCCGTCGTGCTGACCTCGATCTTGCGCGGCTGCGCTCGCTCCAGCAGCGGAGCGCTTACCCGCAGCACGCCGCGGTCATAGGCCGCGCTGATGTTCCCGGCGTCGACGCTGTCGGACAGCCGGATCCGGCGCGTGAACGAGCCCATGACCCGCTCCCGGATGAACGGCTTCTCTGCGTCCGCGTACTCCTCGGCACGCTGCGCGGTGACGGTCAGCACGCCACGGTCGACCGTGACGTTGATGCTGTCGGTGTCGATGCCCGGCAGGTCGAACCGGAACTCGACCTCGCTCTCGCGGCGGATGGCGTCCATCCGCATCGGTGCGTGGCCGCTGTCCGCGGTCCGCAGTGCCCGCTGAAACTCGGCGAACGGGTCGAATGAAGTAAGCAGCATGTCCCTGATACCCTCCTGCACGCCGCCTGGCTGGCTGGCTGCCTGCGATTCCTGACTCCACGCTAGAAGAAAACTTACAACTTCAATTGTATGTTTCCTGAGCTATGGTTCGCAACCGCCGGCCACGGGCCGCTGGGGAAAGGGGCTGCTACGCGACGCGCTCGATGATGGTGGCGTTTGCCTGCCCGCCGCCTTCGCACATGGTCTGCAAGCCGAACCGCCCGCCAGCGCGCTCGAGTTCGTGCAGCAGCTTGGTCATCAAGATCGCGCCGGTCGCACCGAGCGGATGGCCGAGTGCAATCGCGCCGCCGTTGGGGTTGGTCCGCTCTAGCGACGCACCGGTGTCCCTGGACCACGCGATCAGAACCGGCGCGAACGCTTCGTTCACCTCGAACACGTCGATGTCGTCGACCGTGAGGTGGCCCTTGGACAACGCCATCTCGGTGGCGGGGATCGGCCCGGTCAGCATGTAGACCGGGTCCGAACCGGTGACCGCGAGCGTGCGGATCCGGGCCCGCGGCGTAAAGCCGTGCCTGCGCACTGCGGCCGGAGAAGCGATCAGCAGCGCTGCGGAGCCGTCGGAGATCTGCGACGCGGTCGCGGCCGTGATCTCCCAGCCCGGCCGCAGCGGCTTGAGTTCGGCCATCTTCTCCAGGGTCGAGTCGCGCCTCGGGCCTTCGTCAGTGGCAACGCCGCCGACGGGGGTGATTTCCCGGTCGAACCTGCCTTCGTCAATGGCCCGGATGGCGCGCGCGTGGCTTTCCAGCGAGAATTCCTCCAGCTCGGCGCGCTTGATGCCCCACTTCTCGCACATCAACTGCGCGCCGCGGAACTGGGAGATCTCCTGGTCGCCGTACCTGTCCCGCCAGCCCTGGCCGAACGGCAGCGCCATGCCCTCCTTATGCGGCAGCGCAACCGTGCTCCCCATGGGCACCATGCTCATGCTCTCGACACCGCCGGCGATCACCAGGTCCTGGGTACCGGAAAGCACACCCTGCGCGGCGAAGTGAACGGCTTGCTGAGACGAGCCGCACTGCCGGTCGATCGTCACTCCGGGCACGCTTTCCGGGAGCCCGGCCGACAGCCAGGCGTTCCTGGCAATGTCGATGGCCTGCGGTCCGACCTGGGAGACGCAGCCCATGATCACGTCTTCGACGGCACCCGGGTCAACCCCGGTCCTCGCGATCAGCTCGCGCAGTACATGAGCCGCCAAGTCTACCGGGTGGACTGCCGAGAGGCCGCCGTTCCGCTTGCCGATGGGACTCCGCACTGCCCCGACGATGTATGCCTCTGACACCACGCAACCTCCAAGACCCTGCGGCGCCGAACCCGCCGTCATGCGCGAGCCGGGAGCTCGCGCGCGGATCTATGCCGTCACACCGAGGCTACCGCGCCAGTTGGCAGACGCCATAGGCCAGTCTTGGGTAGTCCTGGGTTGTCCTCGGTAGTCCTGGCCCGAATGACCGACGCTATCCGCCTGCGCTGTGTCTTGTCTCCGATCACGGCCCATGACTTGTAGTCATTCGACTACTATCCGTGAATACGACCCTGGGGGCGGGTCGCACAGCGTATGCCGGGCGCAGCAGTATGCCGGCACCGCGACGATCAGCTAGACCAGCGCCCGGATGGGGGAACCGCCGCTCATGACGAAGCTCATCGACGACACAGCCAGCCTGGTTAGCATCGGCCAGCTGGCCAGGGAAACTGGCGTCAGCAGCCGCACCATTCGCTACTACGAGGAGCTTGGCATCCTGCCGGAACCGAGGCGGTCGCCGGGCGGCACACGGAAGTACCCGCGCGAGTACTCCGGCTACATCGCGGCCGCGCTGGCGCTGAAGGATCTCGGCTTCCGGCTCGAAGAGGTCAGGCCGCTGGCCAGGCTTGCCGCCGGGCGTTCGGTGAGTCAGGGCCAGCGCGATGCGGCCGCGCGCCTGGTGGAAGAGAAGATCGAGTCGCTCGCCCGGCAGGTCACAGTTCTCCGGCGGCTGCACGCATCGGTGCAAGCAGCTGACAGCGAGCTGCCAGTAGCGGCGGTGCTGGGCAGTGCCGGCGGCCGCCCTAACCTTTCCGTTGTCCCCTACCATTGACCAGCCGCCGGGTGCAGCCCTGCGCGCCAGCCGCAGCGCCCGCACCCGCACCCGCACCCGCTGAGTGATCTTGATTCGGCGCGGCCGTGCGCTCCCAGTTCTATGCTGAGCTAAGAGACGGGAGGCGGCCATGACTCAGGGCTTCATCCTGCTGGTCGTGATCGCGCTGATCATCGCCTACGTGGTGATGCGGACGCGCCGCCGGATGGGCCTGCTGGTCACCGGCAAGACCTGGCTGACGGTCATGCTCGGCGTCGTCATCGTCGCGCTGGCGCTGTGGGCCAGCCAGACGCACTGACGCCAGGCCAGGCGCCAGCCGTGTCGGCCGTGCCAGACATGCGCTAGGGCTGGCCGGCGTCGGCGCTGCCCTTGATCGGCATCTCGAACCAGACGGCCTTGCCATCCTTGGTCGGCCGCGAGCCCCACCGGCTCGCGAGCTGATCGACAAGGTACAGGCCGCGACCGCCCTCGTCGCTCTCGCCAGCGCTGCGGATCCTGGGCAGCCGCAGATCGGAGTCGAGCACCTCAACCCAGATGGCCTCGTGCCCGCGGCGCAACCGGAGCGTGAAATCCTTGCCAGGCACGCCAGCGAAGTTCTCGCCGAACGGCGGGATCTCCCAGTCGCCGAGAATCCCCATCGGGCCGGGACCGGCACCCTCCAGCACCAGCTCATGCCTGGGCGTCGGCGACGCTGCCGCGTGCAGCACCACGTTGGTGACAACCTCCGAGACCAGCAGGCACGTCAGATCCGATTGCTCGGCATCCATGCCCCAGGCAGTGAACGTCTCGTGGGCCAGTCGCCGTGCCTCGGAGACGCGGATTGGCTCCGCCGGGAACTGGCCCTCCCAGGTTGCCAGGTCGGTTTCGGAGGTGCGCACCACGACGACGGCCATATCGTCATCGATCTCACCCGGCACAGCGTGCTCGGCCGCCTCCGCGATCTGCTCCACGGTGCCGTCGGCCGCCGCCCGCACCGCCCGCCGCAGCATGTCCATGACCTCGGCGTCGGAGTAAAGGCCGCTTCCGTCGGCCCGCTGCCGCCGGTCGATCAGCCCGTCGGTGTAGAAGATCAGCGTCGAGCCAGGCGCCAGGTAGCGCATCTCCTCGCGATAAGTGGGCAGGCCCGGTACGCCCTTGCCCCGCACGCCCAGCAGCACGCCGCGATCCCGGATCTCCAGCTGGCTAACGTCGTGGCCATGCACGATCAGCGGCGGCACGTGCCCGGCATTGGAGAACGACAACGTGCGCGCCCATGCGTCATAGACCAGATACGTGCAGCTGACCGTGGGCGGGTCAACCTCGCCGAAACCGCGTGCGTCAGCGGCCGCCGGACCGAGCGCGCGAACCCAGTCGTCGAGCTTCCGCAAGATCTCCGCCGGCGACTTGTCGTCCTGGGCGAATGCCCGCAGCGCGGCTCGTAGCTGGCCCATGACCGCCGCGGCCCGCGCACCGCGGCCCTCGACATCCCCGATCACGATGCCGACCCGCCCTGCGGACAGCGGGATGATGTCGTACCAGTCACCGCCCACCTGGGTCTGGATGCCCTGGCCGTGCGTCTCCAGCGGCTTGGCGGGAACGTATTTGTAGGCCACCTCAAGCCCGTCGGCGACCGGCGGGTCCCTCGGCAGCAGGCTGGTCTGGAACGCGAGCGCAGTCCGCCGCTCCTCTTCGAACAGCAGCGAGTTGTCGATGGCGATGGCCACCCGGCTCGCGATCGCCGAGAGGAAGTCCCGGTCGTCAGCGCTGTAATGCCGCTCCTCCCGGTCCGTGAGCCAGGACAGCGCCAGGCTCATGACGCCGAGCAGCTGCCCGCGGGCGACCAGCGGAGCGGCCATGACCGACGTCAGCCTGACCTCGTCGGAGGCCTGCATGCTCTCCGGTGTCGGCGCGGGGAACCGCTCCTCACCCAGGTCGGCGACGACCATCGTTTCCTGCCGGGACATCGCGAGCTGACAGAAATGTCCCTTGGGGTACTTGATGGGCTCACCGACAAGCGCCCAGGTACCTGCTTCGGGCATCCAGCCGCGCGAGTGCAGCTGCGCCCGCCGGACCAGCGCGTCTTTGTGCAGGAGGTCGATAAAGCAGTGGTCGGCGAACTGGGGCACGAGCGTCTCGGCGACCTGGCGCAGGGTGACGTCTAGCTCAAGCGAGCTCGACAACCGCTCGCCGATCCGCTCAAGAAGGCCGATCCGGTCGCTAGCCCGCTGGCCGCCGCGCCTTGTCGCCTCCCTGGCCATGATCACGATGCCGGTGATCTCGCCCTGCGGTGACCTCAGCGGCGCAGCATGCGCGCGCACGAAAACCCGCGAGCCGTCGATCCGCTGACTGGCGAACGTGCCTTCCCATGGCCAGCCCCGCAGGACGTTCTCCGCCATGTGCTGCACCGTGGCGGCATCCGACTGCTCGATGCCCAGTGAGAGGAGCGGCCGGCCGGCCAGGTGCGCGCTGTCGTCGGGGAAGCCGAACAGAGTGACGGCAAAGGAGTTGGCGTACAGCAGGCCGCAATCCCGGTCGATCACGACCACGCCAGTGGACACCTGGTCAAGCACCTCACCTGCGGTCAGCGGTGAGGTCGGGAGTTCCTCCGGCAGCCTCATCCCGGTGTCACCTGGCCACCTTCACAACCGGGTGACGAATACATGCGAGGCGATATCGACGGGCAGCACCGCCCCGGCGTCAGCTGTCCGCGCACCTGTCACCCGCACACCGTTGTCGCTGGCCGCAAGGGTAACCTCGCGTCCGGGCTGTATCCCGATGTTCTTGAGTCTAAGCATCAGTGCCGCATCGCTTTGAACTTGCTCACTGATACGGCTCACCAGCACCTGCTCAGCGCGGGGAATGGCAATGGACGTCATCGCGATGTCCGGCTCGCCGATCGCGGCATCGGCACGCTGAGCGGCCTCGTCGGGCACGCCAAGCTCAGCCAGGCCGGGAATGACATTTCCGTGCGGGCAGCGCACTGGATAATCGAGGAGCTCCACCAGCCGCCGTTCCACCTGGTCAGAAATGACGTGCTCCCAGCGGCATGCCTCGATGTGAACTTCTTCCCATGGCAGCCCGATGACGCTGATCAGCAGGCACTCGGCCAGCCGGTGCTTGCGCATCACCCGCATTGCCTGCTGCCGGCCATCGGCGGTCAGCGCGAGCTGACGGTCTCCCTCCACCCGCAGCAAGCCGTCGCGCTCCATCCGGGCAACGGTCTGGCTGACTGTCGGGCCACTCTGCGAGAGTCGCTCGGCGATCCGCGCGCGCAACGGGACGATGCCTTCCTCTTCGAGTTCGAAGATCGTGCGCAGGTACATCTCGGTGGTGTCGATCAGGCCATGCGCTGTCACGAGCGATTACCTCCACCATGATGCTATGCCGGTCTGCCCGCGTAACGTACCCGTTGGCTGACCGGCCGTATTAGCGGGAACGGGCATATTCCGGTCACTGCACTCGGACCGCTCGCGGTGGTCAGGGAGCCAGGCGGCAAACGCTCCAGACCGGTCCCTGCCGGGTGTACCTGAACCGGTCGTGCAGCCTGCTCGGGCGGCCCTGCCAGAACTCCATCCGCTCCGGGCGCAGCCGGTAGCCACCCCAGAAATCCGGCATCGGCACCTGCGTTCCCTCCGGCCAGCGCTGGTCCAGCTCGGCATAACGCTCCTCGAGCTCGGCCCGCGACGACAGCACTGCCGACTGCCTGCTAGCCCAGGCGCCAAGCTGAGAACCGCGGGGCCGGCTGTGGAAGTACGGCTCGCTCTCCGCGGTGGACAGCGGCGCGACCGGACCCTCGACGATCACCTGCCGGTGCAGGGCGTGCCAGGGGAACACCAGGCAGGCAACCGGCACTTCGGCCAGGTCGCTGGCCTTGCGCGAGGTGCGGTTGGTGTAGAAGGTGAATCCCGTCACATCGGCGGCCTTGAGCAGTACCATCCGGGCGCGCGGCCGCTGGTCGGCCGACACCGTGGACAGCACCATCGCGGTCGGCTCGGGCAGGCCGGCCCGGACCACGTCGTCCAGCCACGCGTCGAACAGGTCCATCGGGCCTGCGGGCAGCATCGCCTCGTCCAGCGTGGCCAGCAGGCCGGGCGCGGCTGGCACGCCGACATTGTCTGGCACCCCGGCATTGTCTGGCGCACCGGCGCTGCCGGGCTGGCCTGGTGCTGGCTGGCCAGAGCCGGGGGCCTGCGTGGCATCTGTGCTGGGCTCCACGGCTAATGATCCTCTCGCATCCCCGCCGAGTCCCGCCACCGGAGGGACGCGGCAATGGCGGGCAAGGCCCGACCACCCGGCCCAACCGCCCGTGCGCGGCCTGCGGACCGGGTTACCGATCCGCTGGCCCCGCACGGTTGAATAGGGACGCAGGCCACCAGAGCCGGCGGTTTCCCCTCGCCGCTCCTACCAGCGGCCTGCCCCCCGGCCAGCTTCGGCTTGCTGCTAACGAGGAGACGGAGGAAGCGCGAATGTCCGACTTTGTGCCCGGCCTGGAAGGTGTCGTCGCGTTCGAGACCGAGATTGCCGAGCCCGACAGGGCCGGCGGCTCGCTCCGCTACCGAGGCGTCGACATCGAGGAACTTGTCGGCCACGTTTCCTACGGGCACGTCTGGGGCCTGCTGGTGGACAACGAGTTCGCGCCGGGGCTCCCGCCCGCTGAGCCGTACCCGATCCCGGTTCACTCCGGCGACATCCGGGTCGACGTGCAGAGCGCGCTGGCGATGCTGGCCCCGGCCTGGGGCATGCACCAACTGCTGGACATCAGCGACGAGCAAGCCAGGGACGACCTGGCGCGCGCTTCGGTTATGGCGCTGTCCTTCGTCGCACAAGCCGCGCGCGGCCTTGGCCAGCCGATGGTGCCGCAGAAGCGCGTCGACGAAGCCAAGACGATCACCGAGCGGTTCATGATCCGCTGGCGGGGCGAACCTGACCCGAGGCACGTCAAGGCCATCGACGCGTACTGGGTCTCCGCCGCCGAGCATGGCATGAATGCTTCCACGTTCACGGCCAGGGTGATCGCCTCCACCGGCGCGGACGTCGCCGCTGCACTGTCTGGTGCCGTCGGCGCTATGTCGGGTCCGCTGCACGGCGGTGCACCCGCGCGTGTGCTCGGCATGATCGAGGAAGTCGAGAAGACCGGCGATGCCACCGCCTACGTCAAGCAGGCGCTGGACCGGGGCGACCGGCTGATGGGCTTCGGGCATCGCGTCTACCGGGCCGAGGATCCGCGAGCCCGGGTGCTCAGGCGGACCGCCAGGGAACTCGGCGCGCCGCGGTTCGAGGTAGCGGAAGCGCTCGAGAAGGCAGCCTTGGCGGAACTGCACGCCCGGCGACCGGACCGCGTGCTGGCGACGAACGTCGAATTCTGGGCAGCTATCATGCTGGACTTCGCCCAGGTTCCCGCCCACATGTTCACCTCGATGTTCACCTGCGCGCGCACCGCGGGCTGGGCGGCACACATTCTCGAGCAGAAGCGGACCGGCAGGCTGGTCCGCCCGAGCGCGGTCTACGTTGGGCCGAAGGCTCGTTCGGTTCGCGACGTGCCCGGTGCCCGCGAGGTCCTGGACGCCGATGCCTGACCCGGCCGGGATCGTCATCCCGGCTGGGTTGCTGCCAGCTGACGGCAGGTTCGGCAGCGGCCCGACCAAGATTCGCGCTGCCCAGGTCGAGGCGCTGAGCGCCGCGGGCCGGACGCTGCTCGGCACCTCGCACCGGCAGGCCCCGGTACGGAACCTGGTACAGCGGGTGCGGGATGGCCTGGCAGCCCTGTTCGGGCTGCCGGACGACTACCTGGTCGTGCTCGGCAACGGCGGGACGACCGCCTTCTGGGAGTCGCTCGCCTTCAGCCTGATCACGCAGCGTTCGCAGCACCTGGCGTTCGGTGAGTTCTCGGCGAAGTTCGCCCGAGTGACGCAGGCCGCACCGTGGCTGGCCGACCCGTCGGTGCGGGTTGCTGAGCCGGGAACGCACCCGCTGGCACAGGCCGAGGATGGCGTCGACGCCTACGCACTGACCCATAACGAGACCTCGACCGGCGTGGCGATGCCAGTACGCCGGGTGCCAGGCGCCGATGACGGCGCGCTCGTGCTTGTCGACGCCACCAGCGCCGCTGGCGGCATCGCCGTGGATCCTGCCGAGTTCGACGCGTACTACTTCGCGCCGCAGAAGTGCTTCGGGTCCGACGGCGGGCTCTGGATCGCGCTGCTGTCCCCGGCTGCGGTCGAACGGACCGCACGGCTAGCGGCCAGCGGGCGCTATATCCCGGAGTTCCTGTCGCTCCAGGCCGCGGTAGAGAACTCCAGGCTGCAGCAGACCTGCAACACTCCGGCCGTCGCGACCCTGATATTGCTGGCCGAGCAGGTCGACTGGATGCTCGGCAACGGCGGCATGGCGTGGACAACGCAGCGGACAGCCACCTCGTCCGGCATCTTGTACGGCTGGGCGGAGCAGTCGCCGGCAGCGTGCCCGTTCGTGGCCGACCCGGCGCAACGATCCCAGGTGGTGGCCACTATTGACTTCGCCAGCCCGGTCGACGCGACCGCGCTGTCGAGAATCCTGCGCGCAAACGGGATCGTGGACACCGACTCCTATCGCAAGCTTGGCCGCAACCAGCTGCGGATCGGCACGTTCCCCGCTGTCGAGCCAGCCGATGTCGAAGCACTGACCGCCTGCATCGATTACGTGCTCGAGCGCTGGTAAGGCCAGCTGCCCTGCCGCCAGCGGCACTTGCGGTCACCGTGCGCCAGCCGCGGCGCCTGACCAGCGGGCACCCGGGTTACTGCGCCCCGGTTTTAGCGCGCAGCGCCCAGCGCTGGAGTTCGGTGTATCTCGGCTCCGCGCCCAGGTAGCTGGCGATCAGCGCGATCTCGCTGGCAGTCCAGGTGCTCCCGGCAAAACCTGCCAGATCCGCTGCCAGCTCAGTCAGGTCCGTTGGCTCACGGCAGCGCGCTAGCGTGAGGTGCGGGTGGTATTTTCGGCCTTCGTCTGGCGGGGGCGCGCCAGCCCGGCGGGCGCCGGCCGCAACCGAGTTCGCCAGAGCGGTTAGCGCCTGGCGGTCGGCCTGGATGCCAGCCCACAGCACGCGCCCCCTGGCCGCTGACGGGAATGCGCCGGCACCGGCAATCGATAGCCGCTGCGGCGGGTGCCGCCGCGCCGCGCGCTCGAGCCTGATGCCCAGGTCCGGCAGCACCCGCTCGTCGACCTCGCCCAGGAAGGCAAGGGTCAGGTGCCAGGACTGCCTGCGAGTCCAGCGCAGCTCCGCCGGCGCCGGGCGAAGCCGGCCGGTGGCGGCGGACAGCTCAGCCAGCACCTGGTCCGGTGGCTCGATCGCGACGAACAGCCTCATGCCGCCATTGGTATCAGCCGCGGCCGCAGGCGCGGGCGCAGCCCTGCCCGAGCCGGCCTTGGCCGTCCGGCAATCAGGTTGTCAGCCGGGCAAGCTCGGCCGGCCTGAGGTAGCGGCGGACCCGCACCCCCGCGTTCCTGGCCAGAAGATAGGCGATGATCACCGTGGCCAGCAACGAGATCACGCCGCCGGCGATCAGGCTCAGCCGCACGCCGGAGACCTCGGCGAGCCAGCCGACCAGCGGCGCGCCGATCGGGGTCCCGCCCAGGAGGACGAGCATGTACAAGCCCATCACCCGGCCGCGCATTTCCGGGGCGGTGTTCAGCTGCGTGCTGGAGTTCGCCGCGGTGGTGAACGTGATCATGGCAACCCCCGTGGGCACGAGCGCGACCAGGAACGTCAGGTAGCTGGGCACCATG
This sequence comes from Actinomycetes bacterium, assembly GCA_021792405.1. Lineage (GTDB taxonomy): Bacteria > Actinomycetota > Actinomycetes > Streptosporangiales > Streptosporangiaceae > JAJYUU01. Next base: position 3,912 of record JAJYUU010000029.1, on the reverse strand, counting down.
CCGGTGATGATCTCGAAGATGCTGAAGGCGAACGAAGTTGCCAGCAGCAGCCGCAGCGTCGGCCGGCTTCGCCGGGCCGCCAGCAGCGCACCGCCGAGGGCTCCCAGCGCGAACACGGCTGAGGCAAACCCGAAGGCGCTCGCGCCGGTGTGGAACACCGACCGGGACATCAGCGCGGTAGTGACCTGGAAGTTCATGCCGAACGTGGAGACAAAGAAGATCAGGATGAGTGGCATCCACAAGCCCGGCCTGGCCCGCACATACGACAGTGCCTCGCGCAGCTGACCGCCGCCGCACTGGACCCGCCGAGCGGGGTACAGCTCCTCTGGCCGCATGAGCTTCAGCCCGATCAGTACCGCGCCGTACGAAGCGGCATTGAGCAGGAAGGCGGCCGGCGTGCCGACGAGGCCGATCACGAGCCCGGCCACGGCCGGCCCGACGATCCTGGCCAGGTTGAACACCGCGCTGTTGAGGGCGATGGCGTTCGACATTGCCTCCGGGCCCACCATTTCCACGGCGAACGCCTGCCGGGTCGGGTTGTCCACCACGGTCACCATGCCGAGCGCGAATGCCAGCAGGTAAACCTGCCAGATGCGAACCGATCCGGTCAGCGCGAGGACACCGAGCAGCAGCGCCAGCGCACCCATGGCCGTCTGCGTCGCCATCAGGATGCCCCGCTTGGAGTACCGGTCGGCGATCACGCCGCCCCACAGGCTGAACAGCAGCAACGGAAGGAACTGCAGGCCGGTGGTGAGGCCAAGGGCTGTGCCGCTGTCATGCGTCAGCTGCAGGACAAGCCAGTCCTGCGCCACCCGCTGCATCCAGCTACCGGTGTTGGACACCACCTGGCCTGCCGCGAAGAGCCGGTAATTCCTGGTCTGCAGCGAGCCAAAGGTCTTGCTGCCGGAGCGCCTCCTGCCGGTCAGGACTGGCTGAGCTTCTCCAGGATCGGCGCCGCTGCCCGCAGCGCCGCCCGCTCCTGCGGCGTCAGCTCGTGCAGCCGCTTCGCCAGCCATGCCTCCCGAAGGCGGCGCGACTGCTGGACCACCTCCCGGCCGTAGTCGGTCGCGGTCAGCACTACCTGACGCCGATCGGAGGCGTGCGGAGCCCGCATGACCAGGCCACGCTCTTCGAGCACCGTAAGAACCCGCGTCATCGACGGCGGCTGCACCTTCTCGTGGTCGGCGAGCTCGCCGGGCGTCATCGCCTGGTGCCGCTCGAGCGCCGCGAGCGCGGCCAGCTGGGTGTCCGAGAGGTCTGGCTCCAAGCCTCCGGTCCGTCGTTCGGCCCGGAGCCGGCGAGCAAGCCGGGTTACCGAGATCCGCAGCGCGCTCGCCAGACCCGCATCGGACCTGGTCCCCTGTGGCGTCGTCATTTTCATTAACCTGAGTCATTACTTTTGCTAACTATAGGCGGCGCTCGGGCATTCCGCCTCGGTAGCTAGCGTTTGTAGGTGAGGCCAGCATCGTCGCACGGCGGGGGCGCTGGCGCAGCCGGTCGGGCCGCTCAAGCCGAATGGCGCGAATGGCACATCACGCCATCGGCTAGCCTGAGCCGGTGGGCCGCACACAGCGCCCGGTCCCGCCCCCGTTGGAAGGCGATGACCGGCTCATCACCGCCGTCATCACGGCGGGCTTCCTGGTGGCCCTCATCGTCCTGCTGGTGGTACGGGACAGTCTCGCCCCGGCCGACCGCTGGTGGGTGTGGGTCGCGGTGGTGGGCACGGGCCTGGGCCTGTTCGGGCTCGCCTACGTGCCGCACCTCAAGCGCTCACGCGCCAGGGCAGCACGCCGCCGGCAGGCAGCGCGGGAGGCCAGCCGCCCGGCGGCGCCGGACCACTCGACTGCCGCCAGCCATGGCGACCAGGACTAGGCGACCAGTACTAGGACTCGTGGTCGAGCGACTCGAAGACCGTATCCGCGAGCGCGATCCCCGGCATATCCACTAGGTCGTAACCCACCTCGTCGATGACCGGCGCGATCGCACCTGTCCCGGCCCGCGCGAACACAGCCTCAGAGTGCGCTCCGCAACCATGGTCCAGGGAGACCACCCGGCCGTCGTCCGGGGCGTATTCGTTTGCGCACGCGCCGAAGACCCGGCCGAGCGGCCCGGCAAGCCGGACCAGGAAGCCACATGTGCTGCACGGCCCAGGCGCGGCGCGGGCAAGCGGCGTTCCCGGTCCGTGCTCGCTTGAATACCACCTGGCCGCGGCCTCGTCCCGGCCGATCGCGGATAGTTCCCTGGTCCGGCGGCCAGGCGAGGCGCCGACGGCGCTCTGCCCGCCTTCCGCCGCGGTCAGCGGACCCGCGCTTGCCACGTCCGCGCTGGCGCCAGGCCCGGCCGCACCGGAGCCGGCCGCGGTCATGCCGAGCGACGCGGCCAATTCCCTGCCCTGATCCCAGGCGGCGCTGTCGTCCCAGTCGAGGATCCCGTCGTCGCCCTCGAGCATGCTGACCGGGACGAGACGTTCATCGTCGGTTGCGGTCGGCATGAGGTCGCCGACACCGAGGTCACCGGGCAGGACCCGGTCACTCCACGGCACCCAGTCCGGTGCGAGCAGGGAGTCGGGCCCTGGCAGCAGCACTGCTTCGCTGACCGTAACTACCTTTGCGCGGGACGCGCGGCTGACCGTCACCGCCCAGCGCCAGCCCGAGTAGGCCAGGTCCGTCGTGCTGAACAGATGCGTCACTACGCGCTCATCGTCGGCCAGCACGCCGACGTGCTCGCCGACCTTCGCCGCGCCGGCTAGCTCCTCGGCGGCGCCGCGAGCCAGGTCAGCCGCCTCGACGCAGGCCTGATCCGGAACCGCGGCACGGACACGAGTGGGACTCACGTTAGCTAATTGTTCCTTATCCGCAGGTGGGCGCGCCTGCTCGGGCCAGCTATCTGCTGGCAGATCCTCGGGCTGTGTTGTGCATGCCCACAGTGGAAGAATACTTGAGCCATGGGAGACACCGGCACCGGAGCGCGCGTGCGGCGGGCCGGTCGTTCGGTGTATTCGGCATCACAGCGGGCAGGGCGGGCCAGCGCGACGGCGGCTGGCGGCGCCGGGCGGATCGTGCACCGGCTGAGCGGGGCGTCCGGCGCGAGCCGGACCGGCTTCTCTACCCTGCTCGAAATGACCGCGGCGGGCGGAGCCGGCGACGCGTTCGTCACTGTCGCGCTGGCCGGCAGCCTGTTCTTCGGAACCTCCGTCAACGAAGCGCGGGGGCACGCGGCATTCGCGTTGCTGATAACTATTGCGCCTTATGCGATTCTTGCGCCGCTCATCGGCCCGCTGCTCGACCGAGTCAGGCAGGGCAACAAATTCGTCTTCATGGGCACCTTGCTGGCGCGCGGCCTGCTGTGCTGGGGCATGTCGATCTCCGTGGAGTACAAGAACACGCTGACGCTGCTGCCAGCGGCGTTCGGCGTGCTGGTGTTGCAGAAGGCCTACGTCGTCACCAGGGCTGCGGTGACACCGCGGTTGCTGCCCGAGCAGCTCACCCTGGTCTCGGCGAATGCGCGGTCGAACATGGCCTCGCTGATTGCCACCTCCACCGGAGCGGCAGTCGCTCTCGGGTTGGACAAGATCTTGGGCGGCGATGGGCAGGGTGCGGCTTGGGTACTGCGATTCGGGACGGTGATCTATCTCGCCGCGATGGCGCTGGCAATCAGGCTGCCGGACACCGTAGATGTTCCCGGCCACGGCACCAGGCCCGGTTACCAGGTCGCCGATGCCGCCGGTCAGCCAGACGGGCATGCCGCAGGGCCGGTCGCGGCCGGGAACCTGGCGGGCCGGGCCGACGGCACGGCCGGCAGCGGGGCCAGCGGCACGGCCGGCAGCGGCGCCGCCGTCGGATACGGCCCGCATGGCACTATTCCCAGCACGGTTTCCTCCGGCACCGCCGCCGGCGGCGATCAGGGTGCTGA